>JAKFFP010000135.1:0-14146 GCA_036675045.1 Bacteriovoracales bacterium
CTTCGATGAAGACGAGGATGGATCCGAACTGGAAAAACTTATTTCCTTTTCCGATCGTCGTATGGCCATCGACCACGACATTCGAATGAAATTCGCAATCATCCCCGACTGTCACATTAGGACCGATGACACAGAAAGGGCCGATTTTTACATTATTTCCGATCTTCGCTTCAGGGTGAACGAAAGACATGGGATGAGCATCATAGTTCTTAGACATAAATTTCCTTATTCGATTTTAATAGTGGCCATAACTGAGCACTGAGAAACGAGCTCACCACCTGAAAAAATTTCGCAATTATAACTCTGAAAAATTCCGCGGGACTTCGCGAGAGTGGCATGGATCTCGAGGTCCATCGTAGGAATGACGGGCTTTTTAAATTTCGCCGATTCAACCGTAATGAGTTGGACCTCAAGCTTTGATTCCGCAATGGGTTTGGTGAGCACGTGTAGACAGAGAAAAGAAGCCGCCTGGGCCATCATTTCTACCTGTACCACGCCCGGAAGGATGGGATTACCCGGGAAATGTCCTTCGAGGACTTTTACATTTTCATCGACCCGGAAAGTGCAGATACTTTTTCCGCCGATAAGTTCACTTGCCTTGAAAGGCCCTTTTTTCCCCTGAAGGGATTCCGGAAGGACAACTTCCTTCACGCCATCAATAAAGAGAAACGGATCCCGGTGGGGGAGAAACTCCATGACCTGTTTTTTATTCATCAACATGAAAACTCCTTATTTAGCAGTCGCCAGTTTTTTCGCGTGGGCAAGACCGCGCAGCCACTCTTTCAGGTCGCGGGCGGGAAAGCCTGCAATTTTAGATCCTGCCGGCCACACCGCACCTTCCATCACACCCGCCATGCCACCGACCTGAGATCCCATTCCGATATGAGCGTCCGGACCGATCGCGGCCTTACCACCCAGGACAACAAAATCTTCCAGAGTAACTGATCCGGCCAGACCGACTTGTCCGCAGAGAACACAACCCTTGCCGATTTTACAGTTGTGAGCAATCTGGCAAAGATTATCAATGCGGGTACCGGAACCAATTCTGGTGGGAGAAAAAGTTCCCTGATCAATTGATGTATTGGAACCGATCTCGACATCGTCACCGATCACAACTCCGCCCATGTGCCAGATCTTGTGATGCTGGCCCTGGTGGAAAGTGTAACCGAAGCCGTCTGAGCCGATCACTGTGCCGGAATGGATGCGACATCCTTTTCCGATCCTGGTGAAAGGATAGATCGTAACATTGCCGTAAATTTTCGTGTTATCCCCGATTTCAACATCAGGAAGGATGACTGATCCGGGAAAAATTTCGACGTTGGCGCCGATGGTGACGTTCTCGCCGATAAATACATTTTCTGAAATAAAAGCTGATGGATTGATGTCGGAAGTTCCCATCTTTCTTCCGTCGGCCTGGGAATTCATGCCCTGAAATTTACTGTCGTAGAAAGGTTTCGAAAGCATGGTGAGGGCCAGTGCCACGTTAGAAGAAGTGCCGAACCAGGCGAGTTTCAGCAGGAGCTCTTTATCTTCCGGAGTAATGGATCCGAAAAATTTTTCATCGATGATCGCACCGATCTTGAGACCCGCCAGCTCATCGAATTTGCTCTTTGCACGGTTCAGGAATTTTGAGTTCTTCACGAACACAATACTATTCTCGTGAGGTGCATCTAAAGCAGAAATGGCCAGAATCTCTTCTGGCCATTCAGGGTTGTGAACGAATTTGAGACTTTGGTCGTACCTGACCAGGTCCTGGAGTTTCATTTTATTTTCCAGGATGCTTTTTGTCGTAAGCCTTGATCACTTCTTCAGTAAGATCTTTCTTGGCCTCGGCATATACGATCGGAGCCGCAGAGAGCTCGAAAGTCATAGCAACAGCATTTGCTTTTGATACTTCATCGATGATCGGACGAAGTTTTTCAAGAAGTGGTTTTTTGAGATCAGCTTCCATCTTCTGGATCTCGCGCTGATATTCCATCGTCTTATTCTGAAGGCTCATCATCATTTCCTGGAGCTCGCGCTCCTTGTTCATGCGGGCAGCTTCAGCCAGAACCATTGATTGTTTCTTGTAATCGGCCTGGGCCTTCTTGATTTTATCTTCGTCCCTTTTCAGGATCGCTTTCTTATCATTGAAAGATTTCTCAAGAGTTTTCTGAACTCCCTTACCTTCCTTGATGTTCGTGATGACTTTCTGGATATCAACAAGGCCCACGAGTGTCGCGCCGAAGACCGGCAGCGTGAGAACGAGAGCTAGTAATGCGATGATCGACTTCATATGTACTCCTTAGACTGAAAACTTTAACACCTGTTAGAATAATTGTCCTATGTCAAAATTGAACTGGTTTGAGGCTTCATTGTCGCCCTTCTTACCAAGTCGATCCGTCCGAGGGTTAATCGGGAATCCAAACTCAAACCTGAGAACTCCGATTGGTGAGAACCAACGGAAACCGAAACCATAGTTGGCGCGCAGGCGGTAATCCTGATCTTCACCGATACGCGTCTCCCACACATTACCTGTGTCATAGAAAACAACCCACTTAAGGCCCGCTTCTTTAATCAGCGGGTGCTCCAGCTCGAAGGTCGAAAGAAGACTGAAGAGTCCGCCAAAGTTGAACGCTTCCAGGCTCTCAGTTTCTGTGTTTTTCGCAAGACGTCTAGGACCGATATCCTCAAGGTTGAATCCGCGCATGTTACGCGCTCCACCCATGGAGAACTTTTCTACCCTTGGGATCTCGCGATTCGTGGTCTTGAAGAGCTGCTGCACTGTCGTCCGGGTACGGAAAACCAGGTCACCCCAGATCGGCTTGTAATAGCGGCCTTCAAGTTCACCCTTGATCCAACGGTAGGTTCCGCCGAGACCGGTATATTCAAGCGAGGTACTAGTGTAGTAACCGCCGGTGGGTTCGAAAATATTGTTACGCTTATCGCGGATGATAGAAGCCTGAAGAGATGAACCCGAGCCGTTCTCAACTTTCCGGTCGATCCCCTCGTTGATCACACTGTTCACTTCGTTATCTTCATAACGATAAGTGAGGAAGAGGCGCGTGTACTCGAAGATCGGGTGACCAACGCGGACGTCGCCACCGTGTTTTTTGTAATTGAATGAACGGATGAAATAAGAAACCGTCTGGTAGTAATCGGTACCGGCGGTCCACTTCGTATCGAAGAGATAGGGCTCGGTGAAACCGACGTTATAGATCTGCTGCCGGTTTGAGTACGAAAGGTTCAGGTTAATATTCTGACCCATTCCGCGGAAGTTGTTCTGAGCAATACTCGCCTGGACAAATCCCTGGGTCGCTGTTGAATAACCTGCTCCGAGAGAAATCTGGCCGGTCGGACGTTCCTTGATGGAAATCTCCACATCAAGAATGTTGTCAGTACCTTTTCTGGTAATGGTGTTGAAAATAACACTTTCCTGCTGGAAGAATCCGAGGCGGTTCACGTTATCTTTCGAATTCCGGAGTTTGGAGCCGGAATACATCTCGCCTTCTTTGATCTTGAGTTCGCGGCGGATGACTTTATCGCGGGTCTTGGTATTCCCCTTCATGATGATCTTACCGAAGTAAGCGATGACACCCTTCTCGAAAGAGAACACGACATCGACCTTATTCTCACCAGGTACGATCTCGAGTGTTCTGAGAACGTTGGCAAAGGCGTAGCCTTTATCCTGGTACATCTCAGTGAGTGTCTGGATATCAAGACGAAGATTTTCTTCGTTATAGATATCACCCTTTTTCATCTTGAGCTTTTCCATCATCTCACTTTCAGTGAAGAGGAGCTCGCCATTGAAAGAGATATCGTTCACAGAAAACTGAGGACCTTCCTGGAGACGAACGGTGATGAAGATCCATTTCTTGTCTTCCGAAGCCGTGACTTCCGGATTCTGGATATTGACCTGAAGGTAGCCCTTGGTCTTGTAGTAATATTTCAGGCGCTCGACATCAGTCTGGAAATTGATTTCCTTGAAGTTCCCTGATCCCGAAAGGAATGAGAAATACGTTTCCTCACGGGTCTGCATGAACGCCTTGAGCTCAGCATCCTGCAGCGCCTTGTTCCCGAGGAACATGATTTTCTTAACCCGGACCTTGTCCCATTCCTTGATCTTGAATTTTACTTCAACTGCTCCGCCCTTGTTCTCTTTCAGGGAATAGTTTGCGACAGCGAGGAAGTATCCCTTCTCTTCGTAATGCTTCTGAAGAAGAAGGATATCGTTTTTGAGGGTGGAGATATCGAGGATATTAAATTCTTTGGTCTTGATCTGCTCTTTCAGGTCATCGTCATTGATCTCATCGTTACCTTCGAATGACACTTTCGAGATGATCGGCTTTTCTTTCAGCTTAAAGAGAAGGATGTTTTTATTCTTCGATTGCTTGTGGAAGGCTTCCACTTCTTCGAAGTATTTCATTTCATAAATGCGGGAGAGATCTTTTCTCAGGAGATAGTTATCGAGAACCATGTCCGGACGCGTGCCGATTTTTTCCTGAATGGCCTCAGATTCAACTTTCCGGTTACCGGAAAACTCAATCGCATCGACCTTGAACATCTCGCGAATGGGACCAATGATTTCCTGAGCAAAACCTGTGGTAGGACCGCTCAAAATCAAGAAGATGAAGAAAAAGAAATGCGATCTTTTCAAAGGCGAAATCCCTTAACGCAAGACAGTATGTCATCAGATTTATTTAGGTCGAAATTTTATCCAATTATCTGACCATCTTCAATCACTATTTTGCGGGGAAAGAAGGAAGCCACTCGATCATCGTGTGTGACTACCAGCAGCGTAGCCCCATATTCCTGGGCCAGATTCTTCAGGAGGGAAGCGACTTTTTCGGTGTTCTTGGAATCAAGATTTCCGGTTGGTTCATCACATAACAAGATCTTCGGTCGCATGGAGAGGGCGCGGATAATATTCACTCGCTGCTGCTCGCCGCCGGAAATCTCATAAGGAAATTTTTCGAGACAGTGAGTCACACCCAGAATGTCGGCCAGTTTCCGGGTTGTTTTTTCTGTCTCCGATAAAGATTTTCCGCCAATCCTGGCCGGCAGAAGAATGTTGTCCCTGCATGTCATGGATGGAAGAAGAAAGTGAAACTGGAATACAAAACCCACCGTCGTGTTCCGGAACTGCGCCAGTTCCTCATCTGATTTCACGGAAAGATTCTGATTATCAATGATCACCGATCCACTGGTGGGAGTATCAAGCCCTCCCAGAAGGTAAAGTAGCGTGGACTTTCCCGAACCCGAAGCCCCGCGGATAGCGACCAGCTCTCGATCCTGAATGGTAAAAGAAAGCCCGCGGAGAACCTTGGTTTTCCCGAAACTCTTTTCCACTTTTTCCAGACGAATGAAACTCATCAGCTGAACTCCTGGCGCAGGCCCTCGATGATGGGACGATTTCTCAGGCGGAAGTATCCGATTCCTGCAGCAACAAGTACCCAGAACAAAGATATAGCAGAGACCGTCACATAGTCCAAGAGATCGAGCCGGATACTGAGTTCAGAGAGAACATAAATTTGTCCCGGAACTTTGAAGATCGCCAGATTCTGGAGTGACCAGTTGAAGACATGAGAAAGTACCCACGCACCGGCGCAGGATGCGGCCCAAAGAACGAGAATGGATTTCAGCCAGAACATCATGAGCTCATTCAGTGACAAACCCACTGCCCGCAGGAAGAAGAAGTCCTGGGCTTTTTTTTCCATCACAAAAATGACGAATGCGATGATGTTAAATACCGCCACGAGAACTATGAGCTGAAGAATGAGCGATATGGAAAACTTCTCGACCTTCACCGCCTCGATGAGAAAAGAATACTCATCCCAGAAGGGCCGGACACGATAGTTGCCGGAGAGATCCATTCTCAGGTCCGTTGATTTTTTTGAGATCGGATCGAGATCAATGATCGCCTGATCTACGGGAAAATATGTCACGATCATCATGTTGATCCGATCTTCAACTCCCAGAATCTCCGCGAGATCAGGGCGATTGAGATAAACAAATCTCAGGTCCTTCTGATAGATCCCATGGCGGACGATATTTCCGACCTGAAATACACGGATGCTGGGAAGATCGTTTCCCGATACGTTGCCCTTTCCCAGGGCGAGGGCGACATTGTCACCGACTTTGAGGTTAAGGATTTTTGCGAGTTCTTCACCGATAACAATTTCGGAAGGAGATGCCTTGATCTCAAGACCCGAAGCCGCCTTGAAAGATTCGGCTTCTACTCCTTTCACCAGCACGCCCTGACTCATGCTATTGGCAAGAGCGAAAGCTTCGGTCTGGATGACTGGTGTTACCGCCAGCGGACCGGAAGTATCAACATATTTCAGAACTTCTTCTTCCCGGAAGAAACCTTTTTTATTCGTGATGATGACGTCCCCCGTGGATTGGCGAAGACCAGACTTAAGCAGATGATCAAAGCCATCCATGAGGCCAAATGTGCAGAGGATAACTGCGATAGAAAAGGTGAATGAAAAGAATGTCGCCATCAGGATATTTCCGGATGAGCGACCATGAAGAACGATTCTTAGTAACTGCAAGTAGCTCTTATTCACTAGCTTCTTCGAAGAAATGCTCTTTCTTGAGAAGTGGGAAAAGAATCACATCACGGATGGTATGACTATTCGTGAGAATCATCACCAGTCGATCGATTCCGATCCCCTGACCTGCTGTCGGTGGCATGCCGTATTCCAGCGCGCGGACAAAATCGTAATCCACATCACTTGCTTCTTCATCGCCGGTCTCTTTCTGAACGGCCTGGTCGGCGAAGCGGTCCAGCTGGTCCGTCGGGTTATTTAACTCGGAGAAAGCGTTTCCGACTTCCCAGCCGTTCATGAAAAACTCAAAACGATCAACGAAGTCCGGATTCTCGTCGTTACGACGTGAAAGCGGAGAAACTTCCGTAGGATATTCAGTGATAAATGTCGGCTGGATGAGTTTGGCTTCCACCAGTTCCTCGAAAGCGAGAACCAGGAGCCTGCCCCAGGAAAGTGCAGCGACTTTCTTAGGATCCTGATCGATTCCCTTGAGAAGTCCCAGGAGGTGTTCTTTCTTATTCACCTGTTCCATGGTGGAGTTCGTGAATTTTGCGACAGCTTCTCTCATCGTCATGCGGGCATAAGGGCCCTTGAGATTAATATCATGCTCGCCGAAACGAACGACTTCAGATTTCAGCACATCGCGGGCTAGCCCGACGATGAGATCTTCCGTGAAGTCCATGAGATCGGTGTAGGTAGCGTAGGCCCAGTAAAATTCAATCGAAGTAAATTCAGGATTATGCTTAAGTGAGAGACCTTCGTTCCGGAAACAACGATTCATTTCAAAAACTTTATTGAATCCGCCAACGATCAGGCGCTTCAGGTGAAGTTCCGGTGCAATCCGCATGAAGAGTTCCATGTTGAGAGCATTATGATGAGTGTTGAACGGCTTAGCTGCTGCCCCCCCGGCCACTGAATGCATCATTGGCGTTTCCACTTCCAGGAAGTCGGCCTTATAAAAATACTCGCGGATGTAACGAACGATCTCAGAGCGGCGACGGAGTGTCTCGCGCGTTTCCGGATTCATGATCATATCCACGTAGCGCATGCGATATCTGAGTTCAGCATCCGTGAGACCGTGAAATTTCTCCGGCAGCGGCCGGATGGATTTTGTGAGGATAGAAAGTTCGCGGGCGTTGAGGGCAAGCTCGCCCTTCATCGTCTTGAAGACATCGCCTTCGGCATAAACAATGTCACCGTAATCAAGCTGACCATATTCCTTAAAGCCCGATTCAGAAGTAACCTGCTTGTTTACATAAAGCTGAAAGCGATTACTGCCGTCATCACACTGAAGGAATGCGGCCTTTCCGAAATCCCGCACCATCATCACGCGGCCGGCGACTTTATAGCGAGGTGTTTCGCCGATCTCTTCTTTGGTCTTGTGACCGTAAGTCTCAATCAGGTAAGCGAAAGTGGTATTTGGTTTCAGGTTATTTTTGTACGGATTGGAACCCGCTTCCTCGAGCTTCTTGCGTTTTTCAAGACGAACGCCCATTTGTTCGTTGAAGAGTTCGGTCCAGCGGCCAATGTGTTTGTCTTTCATATACTTCCTTTATCGCTTTTCGCTTTCATTTTATAAGTCGTCGTTTCCGGTATCCATCGGTTTCCCGCCAAGGCTCTTCCACTGGAGATAGGCCTTCATGAAATCATCGAGATCACCTTCGAGAACCGTTTCCGCCTGAGAGGAAGTAAATCCGGTCCGGTGATCTTTTACTAATTTGTACGGATGAAGGACATAAGAACGGATCTGAGATCCCCATGCGACATCCATCTTGGTGGATTCGAGTTCCTGCTGTTCCTTGAACCGCTTGGCCATCTCGAGATCATAGAGTCTCGATTTGAGAATTTTCATGGCCGTCATCTTGTTCTGGAGCTGAGAGCGTTCGTTCTGGCACGCGACCACAATCCCCGAAGGAAAGTGAGTGAGGCGAACAGCTGAATCCGTGGTGTTTACTGACTGACCACCCGATCCGCCGGAGCGATACACATCAATCCTGAGATCCTTATCCAGGACTTCAATCTCGATAGTGTCATCAACTTCCGGAGCAACAAAGATCGAAGCAAACGAAGTGTGTCTTCTGGCGTTTGAATCATAGGGAGAAATCCGTACCAGGCGATGAACGCCGATCTCTGATTTCAGTAATCCGTATGCGTAATTTCCATTCACCATGAGTGTGGCGGATTTGATTCCGGCGGCGTCCCCGTACTGGAAGTCCGTGACGACGGCCTTAAAGCCTTTTTTCTCGCACCATCTGGTGACCATGCGAAGGAGCATCCCTGCCCAGTCGCAGGATTCCGTCCCGCCGGCGCCTGAGTTAACTGTCACGATGGCGTTATTGGAATCGGTCTCGCCTGAAAGGAGAGCTTTCTTTTCGACTTCGGAGAGATTTGCCTGGAGTTTCGGGAAGAGTTCGATGGCTTCAGTTGCCGAAGCTTCATCACCGTCATAGGCCATTTCGCAGAGGACTTCAAAGTCATCGGCGAGTCCCCTCACGCCGGTGTAGAGGCCCACAATGTCTTCGAGAAGAGACTTTTCTTTCTGGATCCTGGCAGCGTTGGCAGTATCGTTCCAGAACCCATCCAGGGCCTCGAGTTCGGAGATTTCTTTTAGGCGGCGGCTTTTGCGTTCGACGTCAAAGTGACCTCCGAATGTGATCGAGAGTTTCTTTAACGGAACTGAATTGGGATTTGAAATCTCCCAGCTTTAAGAGGAGTGCGTCATCCATGTGAACCTTCTGGAAGACATCACTTTACTGGCAGATTCTCGCAAAGCCAAGAATCATACAAAGTTTTTTGAGTGGCTTCGAAAAGAGTCCGCCATCTTCCTGCTCGGGTTCTAAATCTTCCTCGATACAGTACTGATTACCGTCGTGCTCAACGCAGCCTTTGTTCACCTTGAATTTCGCATTATCGGACTCCGGATCACCGGAAACATCCACCAGATTCAGGAGTGGTGAATAGTTCGCCGCCAGGGCAGGAGCTTCGACGGGAACGCGGTCTTCTTCAGCTGGAATATTAGTCGGATCCTTAAGCCAGTTACACTGGAAGGTTTCAGTCCCGTTCTGGATACGGATTTTCTTGTTTTCCTCAGACACTCCCCAAAGAACGCTGGAGAAAGTCTTCCGGGTGGCCGGAGATTTCTTGTTAAACGAGATGAGGAACTTCAGGAATTTCGCGATCGACTTCGGATCCTTCTCATTCGGGATTTCTTCGTACTTAATCATGAACTGATAGATCTGTTTCTTGAAGATCTTGATGTATGCCGGCTTGTCGACCAGGAACCCATCAAGCGCCCACGAATAAATTTTGTAAGCATCGTCGACTTCATTTACGTCGAGATTGTTGTTCTTATTTTTGTCCCAACGAAGGAACGTGGCCTCAACGTGCATCATCTCCACGAGAATCGACATGAGATCGCCCTCGTTATAGAAAATTTCTTCTGTCGGCTTGCCGTTTTCGTCTTCGTAGAAGGTACAGGTACGCGAAGCCTTGATCGTCATTTCCAGATAGGCTTTGTTGTAATCCGTATTCGGAATATTACAGTTTCTTTTCACGATGCCCGTAGACGGATCGCGTGATTCTGTGGCGCCGATGCTGTCAAAGAGAAGCGGATAGTATGATCCGTAATCTTCGCACATGAACTGAAGGAAGTGCTTCTTAAAGCAGGCCGGTGAAATACGGTCAAAGTCGTCCATGTCGGCGTCACAAGCCTTCGTGAACTTGACCATCATCTCCTTGGCCATGGTGATTCCGCTCATGAGAGAAACCGCGAATTCCGTTCCTTCGTTCACATCGAGAATCGGCAAGCCCTTCTTCGTGTTCGGATTGATGTTTTCATCCGACTGATATTGGAAGAGGGTCGCAAGAAGTGAAATGGTATCGGCGGTACTGATCGCACGGTGAGGCATGATCAGGTCAAGGGCAATGAGTTCATTCTTAATACGCTCGAGAATTCTCTGCATCTGGAATTGGTCCACCGCATGAGTGAAAGTCGTTCCGGAGTATCCGAACTTCGTTCCCCAGGCAGCAGGTTTCCCTGTGGCAGGATCGATTTCATCCGGGTCTTCAAAACGCATGACCAGATCGAGGAGATATTCGTAGAGGGCAATCTCAAAAACGGCGTCCGGATTACGGCGCCAGTCACGGGTATAGAAGCCCGACTCGAACTCGCCTTTCATAAAGCGGTAGTTCTGAGTAATGCGGATAAACTTCTTCAACTCATTCGGGTATTCAGGGAAAGCGTTAATCGCCTGATTGTAATTGATCGAAACCGGAAGTTTTGATTCCAGGGTCATGCGGAACTTGTCGTACATGCGGTGGAAAACCCAGCCGGTACTGAGAAGCTTGTCGGAATGGTACAGGAGGTTTTTAAAGTCAGATCCGTAGACCTCTTTGCCGCCGCCGCCCATGATGATTTTCTTACCGTAGACCACTACATTCTTGAACTTATCGACATCAAGTGTATCTTTCGGAACAAACATTTTAATTGTTTCGAAAAGATCTTCCATTGAGAAGAAGTGTTCATTGTCACGATTTCCGAGCTTCGGATTAAGAATGATACCGGAGAGATTTTCCACGTCCATCTTGAGCATTGCCAGGATCGATTCCTGATCGAGAAGGATGTATTTATAGCGAATGGCATCGAGGGCAATTTCCGCAAGGTACGGGAAGGAATACATGAAGCGTTCCAGCTCAACGTGGCTGAGAACGGTCTTACTTCCCCCGAGAAGGATCTTCTTCACGAAGAGAACCTTATTAATCTTCTTGATGACTTCGTCGGTATCTGCCGAAGTGAATGACTCGAGGAGCTTCGGAATGTCGATGGTATCGATCCTTCCGCCTCTTTCCTTACGGAAGGTACGAAGAAGAGCGACCATGATTTTATTGGAAGCTTCGCGGATATGGGACTTGTGGATCTTGTGCAGGCGATAAGTGGCCTCCTGCTTCGACTCGAAAATCGGCCCGAAGTTCAGGGCCATCTGCTCGTTAAATACGATCGCGAGGTTAATGACGTCATCCACGTTTTCTTTCGAAATATATTCGCGCTCTTCACCACGGATGAGGAAATTCAGATCATAAACGGCCTTGAGGGCCTTGAGAATCTCAGGAGTAATTCCTGTCTCGTGCTTTCTGAGGTAAGCCTCAAAAGATGCCCTGTGCATGTAACCGGGCTTGTTATCGTTTTTAACGACTTTGATAAAGAGATTGAGGTTAGCACCGAGACATCTGAGCTGGCCGGAAATGTTCTGATGAAGGATGTGTTTAAAGGCATCGATTTCAAGATCACAGTCGGCCCGAAAACGTGAAGTATCAAGCTCTTTAGGAACGACTTTTGTGCCAAGAAGATCCCCGCACGCTGTCAGCGTGAGAAGCATCAGGCATAGAATTGATGATCCTAAAAAGTTCTTCATTAGAAAATATACCTCAAAGCTCCATAGACAGAGTCGTTATTCGTGAACGTTGACCAGTAGGATTTCCCATCTGTCGGTGTTCCAATCGAATTCACTCCTGCCATCATCTGGAGGTGTCTGGTCACATTAAATGTAGCGCGACCCATGATCATACGGTCAGTCGTAAGAGTGTCATACTTCACATCACCGAAGATCGTAATCCTTCTGGTAAGTGCGTAGTAAGCAAATACATCAACCGCCTGGTTCCAGCGAGGATCCTCGGCGAGCTCTTCTTTCTGACGATCGTAAGGAGAAAGTCTGGCGATATAGTTGAAACCGATGCCGTACAAGTCATTGGTCTTTGAAATACCACCGCCGACATAATCTTCACGCCTTTTTTCTGTCTTAATTTCCGTATACTGGTAAGCCTCAGGGTCACCGTCCGGAAAGGTATTCGGACGGATCGCGATGCCGGAAGCGTAAACTTCAATGTCTCTGTTACGCCACTTGAGGGTTGTTCCGTAAACATCATGATAGTAGAACTGAGGGCGAACTTTAACTTCCACGACATCGGGAATCGGATCCAGCTTAAAATCGACTTTCGTAGAAATCTGGTTCTCAGGCTTTCTGATAATGAAGTTATCCATCACCCAGTGCTTTGATTCAAACCCGATATTGGCACCGACGCTGTGACGGTAAACCACTTCCGAAAGACCAGGATAATCCACAGTATATTCAACCGGGATTTCGCGGCCGTTATAATTGGTGGTTGAAGCGGGAGGATTTCCCCACTGTGAACGCGATGTGATCGACTTGTCACCCTTGTTGATATCCAGACCGGGATTTGTTTCCGGAACGTAGAGAGGAGAATAGAAAGCGCGGTATCTCATTCCGTTGGCCGATTTTCGCTCAAACTGGGCGCCCACCAGTCCTTCCTGGCCCGGAGTGAAGAAATCAAAATTCCTGCGATTATTGGGTTAAGTACAAAAATAAAAATCGCGGAGTCCATTTCGTATTGTTTTGAAAGGTAAAAGATCAATGTGAGCACAATTCCGTGGTAGCAATACAACCCATATGATATTTTGCCCAGATAATTAATGATCTTGTTTCCTCCTGCATTGAAAAGTCTGTTTACACTGAAACACTGGTCAAATAAGATGAGGCAGAATAGAAACGAAAAGATCAGCTTTTCGAAAACGATAACAAGGGAAGCATTAAAAAGCCTGGCGTATAAGGCATATAGAACAAAGAAAAGTACATAAACCCTGATCCAGGAACTTCTTCTTAAGATCATGAGTGTCCTGTAAAATTCTCCTTTATAAAAACAGTTCCAGGCGAAAAGTGCACCGGTTGCAAAGTTCCCAGCTACGCTTAAGCTGTGGAAAACGAGCTTGTTATCGTAATCAATATTCCTGTATCTGAAATATGATGAGACAAGAATCAGGATAATGCAAGCATGTGGAAATGCTCTTCTAAAGTATTTTGAGACAATCCCCCAAAGAACATAGAACTGTTCTTCTACAGCAATCGACCAAAGAAACACGAGAAAGAATAAGAAATGTGGTCCGTTAATACTGATGTAAAAATTGAGAATGAATAGAGCAAACCAGTGAAATCCGGGGATTTCCTGAATGATTAAGCCGGAGTTATTGGCAATATAATAAAGGGTAAATCCAATAGTTACGATCAGGAAATATAATGGCCAGATACGAAGTGACCTTCTTGCGAAATAGTTTTTCAGATTGATAGTTCGTTTGTGGAAACGTTCCTCAAGCAAAGTCCAGGTAATAAGAAAGCCTGAAAGGACAAAGAAAAGGTCGATACCAAAAAAGCCGGGAGCGAGATATTCCTTGATTGTACTGATTACAGAATTGCCTTCAGCAGCAGGATCTACAAAAGCATGAGTTATAAATACATGCAGAAACGCAAAAAAGCGAAGGCCATCAAGGTTAGAAAAATAGCTTCGGCCGTTAACTATCACATCCCGAAAATAGGTATTTCATTTTTTGATTACATGCATGACCGGTTTATAAAGTAATTCTACACAAAGACACAGAGTATACGAAGCCACACAAGGGAGTACTTTTGTTTAAGCAATAAGGAATATTTTTTACCAGTTAGATAACAGAATTATTCTGTACGGATTTATCCAAATAAATGACTTGCAAAGACATACGATGGAATTAAAGAAATACCTTTTTTAACTACCCACAATTTTTAGTCTAT
>JAKFFP010000141.1:0-2296 GCA_036675045.1 Bacteriovoracales bacterium
AACATTCAACCTCGGAGGGTTCACCACTCTCTACGAATCGAAAGAGCAGGATATCGGAAATATGGTCTGCCTCGACGGTGGGATTTATTTTATCAAGACCCTGAATCAAAATCCTGAGCTCGGTAACAAAACCACCGACGCCGTGAAAGTGAATATCAAGACTGGTGCTCTCATCCAGAAGACAAATCTCGGCACCGTCAACCAGCTGATTAACATGGACGGAAGAGTTCTCCTTCCCCATCGCGGATCGTTCTATGTCCTCGAAGGCGAATACAATCTGAGCTCGGATACCCTGAAAACACCGACCGCAAAAGAGGAGCTGCCCCTTGATCTTTAAGCTTCTTCTTCTTATTTTCCCTTTCAGCGTCTTTGCGTTTCACAAGGACTTTAAGACAAATAACGAGCGCGTCCCGCTCGAGTTTCAGCATCTCTTCACGGCGATGAAGCTCGAAGTGAAAACCCCGATCGAAAAAGTTCAGCTGGTGGGAATCTGTAAAGAGCTCGACGATAACCTCGCCTTCCTTCCGAAAGAGCATCTTTTTCTTTTCCTGAAATCCGAAGTCATCAAGGACACGCTCGAATACAAGTTCGCCAAGGTGAGACAGTTTGATCTTACGAGCGGCCTCATTGATCGGCTGGAAAAGAGTCTGACGACTAAAGAAAATTACCTCAATCCCTACGCACTCTGGATCTGGCGCTCGATCATCGCTGAGCTCAAACTCAGGCAGGAACACGGCCTCATCACGCGGAAAAGTTTTAATCCGCGCGCCTTCGAAGGGGCGAAACTCGCTGAGGCACTTCGCTTCGAGAAGTATTTGAAGTATCTCATGCCATGGATCGACCGCATGGACAGTCTTCCGGTAAATGAGTTCAATACACTCTCGAAGGAAGTCGGCTGGACGGTTCTCCGCCGGATCAACGACCGTTCACTTCTCTTCAAGAAATTCGCTTCCACCGCGGCCGGCGATACCAGAATTTCCCTCTTCAATATTCCGCAGAAACTAGCGGAGCTGAATCCAGAGGAGATCAAGGACATCCAGAACGAAAAACTCCTGCCTTCTTCACTCAAGGACGAAGGCGCGCGTGCAAAAGATGAAGCCGCGGAGGCGATTGAGAAGGCCACACCCACCGACATGAGCCCGCTCTCGGATGAAGTCTCGAAGGAAATCGAGAAAATCCAATAGGGTTCCAACACACTTTTGTTTGAGGTTTGCGTTACCAGTGACGCGATTCTCAACTCAGCGTTTGGCTTCAGAAGTGTGCTGGAACCTTTTAGCAAGTAGCGATATAATGGACCGTCTCCAACCCGAACTGGATGGCTCATATGGCTCTCAATAAAGCACCTTATAAAGGCACTCGCGATTTTTTCCCCGCAGATATGCGGCTCCGGAATTTCATCTTCCAGAAAATGGCGGAAGTCTCCGAGCAGTTCGCCTACGAGCCCTATGATGGGCCACTTCTGGAAGAAGTTGAGCTTTATCTCGCAAAATCCGGTGAAGAATTAATCAACGAACAAATCTATTCCTTCATCGACCGCGGTGAAAGAAATGTGGCGATCCGTCCGGAGATGACTCCCACACTCGCGCGAATGGTGGCGCAGGTTCACCGGGAAGTGCCGAAACCTATCCGCATGTACGCCATCCCGAATCTCATGCGCTACGAGAAGCCCCAGAAGGGACGCCTGCGCGAGTTCTGGCAATATAATGCCGATATCTTCGGAGCGGGAGTTCTCGGCGAAATGGAAATCATCCAGCTCTCTGTGGCCATCATGAGAAGCTTCGGAGCAACTCCCGTCCAGTTCGGCGTTCACATCAATGACCGGCGCCTGGTGGATCATGTCTTTCACACCATGATCGGCCTAGATGAAGTCGCCAATAAGAAACTCTACAAACTGGTGGACCGGAAAAATAAAATGCCGGCCGAAAAGTTCGCCACCGAAGTGCGCACGATCATCTCGGATGAGAAAAAGGCCAAGATCTTTGAGACTTACGCCAATCTATCTTCTCCCGAAGAAATCAAAAACTTCGTCGGCGAAACTCCGATTCTCGATATCTTCAAAAAAGTTTCCGATCTCGGGCTTTCTGAATATGTGAAATACGATCCCTCCATCGTGAGAGGACTGGATTACTACACCGGATTTGTCTTTGAGATCTTTGACAAGCACCCGGACAATAATCGCGCCATCGCCGGCGGTGGTTCGTACGCAAATCTCCTCCAGATCTTTAACGAGCCGGCACTCGAAGGTGTGGGAATCGGGCTGGGTGAAGTTCCCCTCACGGAATTTCTCAAGGCGCAT
>JAKFFP010000322.1:0-2283 GCA_036675045.1 Bacteriovoracales bacterium
CATCAAGATTATCTAAAGCAATCCTTAAACCATCCAAAATATGAGCACGTGCTTCTGCTTTACGTAACTCAAACTCTGTTCGTCTGCGAATAACCACTACTTGATGGTCTAAATAATGGACTAAACATTGTTTTAGATTTAATACCTTTGGATGTCCATTAACAAGAGCTAATGTATTGATTCCAAAGCTCGTTTGTAGTGATGTTTGTTTATATAAGTTGTTTAAGAGGACATTCGCATTCGCATCTTTACGAACTTCAATAACAATTCGCATTCCTTTACGATCTGATTCAGTAAGTGAAATTCCCGGAGTCGCCTGAATGCCCAAAGTAGCTGAGCCTTCGTTGAATGTCGGGAGGAAATCCCGGCCCATGAAAGGTAATGCGGCCAATGCCATCAAGACAGCAAGGCCTGTTCCGGTGAGAACGGATTTAGGATGCGTGAGTGTCCAATGAAGGACGGTGTGACCGTGTCGCTTTAAAAAACGGACAAAGAATCCATCTTTATCCACTCTGAGGTTCTTGATGTTTCTTCCCAGGAGATAATAACAAAGCACCGGTGTGAGTGTGAGGGAAACGAGCAGTGAAGCAAGAATGGATATGATATAAGAATGCCCCATGGGTGCAAAGAGTTTCCCTTCTAATCCCCCCAGGGCGAATAGAGGAACGAACACCAGCACCACAATCAATGTAGAGTAAACGATAGAATTCCTGATTTCTTTAGAAGCCTCAAAGATGACTTTAAGTACACTCTTTGAAGCGGAATCTCTGTTTTCCAAAAGCCTTCGGTGAACGTTTTCGACATCAACAATCGCATCATCAACCAATTCCCCGATTGCCACCGCCAAACCACCTAAGGTCATGGTGTTCACGCTGATTCCGAAAAAATGGAATATAAATGCGGTCAGGACCAGGGAGAGAGGAATTGCTGTCAATGTAATGAGCGTGGTCCGCCAGTTTAAAAGGAAAAGCATCAGGACAATAACGACCATTATCGTCCCATCGCGGAGGGCCTCAATCACATTCGAAATAGACTGCTCAATGAAATCTGCCTGTTTGAAAAGGTCAGAATGGATCATGACCCCTTTAGGAAGGGTCTTTCTAAGTGAAGATAATTCTTTTTCTATACTCTCCGTGAGCGCCAGGGTCTCTGCAACTCCCTGCTTCTGGATACTCATCACAACGGCAGGATTACCATTAACGGATCCATTCCCTCTTTTAGTGTGCGCACCGATCTTCACTTCTGCGATATCTTTAACGGCTACCGGATTACCCAGATGAGTGCCGACAAAAGACTCTTTGATGTGCTCGACACTTTCAACTCTTCCTAAAGCACGAATGAGATATTCTTTTTCTCCGATATCAATAAAGTTTCCGGAAGTATTCAGACCGATCTCAGCAAGCGAATGCTTCAGGTCTTCCACCGTAAGCCCACGGGACTGCATTTTTTCCGCTGAGATGAGAATCTGATACTGCTTCAGGTCGCCGCCGATAGTGACAATGTTACTCACTCCCGGGATGGAAAGGATCCGGGGCCTTACCGTCCACTCCGCGAGTGTTCTGAGTTCCATCGGATCGACAGATCCGTCTGAAGAAGTCAGGGCGATGAACATGATCTCACCCATGATCGAGGAGCTTGGTGCCAGGACGGGTGAAACTTTCGAAGGGAGTTTTTCTTTTATCAGTTCCAATCTTTCCGCGACGATCTGGCGATTTCTGAAATTGTCAGTCCCCCAGTCAAATTCCGCATACACAATCGAAATCCCGGGAGCACTACTTGACCTCAGGCGAATGAGGCCCGGCAGCCCGTTCAGGATATTTTCAATGGGAATAGAAACCTGGGTCTCTGTTTCTTCCGGGGCAAAGCCCCTGGCCTCAGTCACTATCGTGACTACGGGTCGATTGAGATCGGGAAAAACATCTTTAAAGGAAATGGTTGGGCTGTGAAAGTGCAGGCCAGTTGTGATGATAATACTTTTCACCATAATAATTTTTACGGCAATTCATTTGATATTGCTACTAATGGCACCAGAACGCTTAATAAATTTTACAATAATTACTGGGATAAGTATGATGGATATGATATGAATAAAGATGGGATTGGCGATGTACCGTATCATCCCGTTAGCATGTATTCCATGATAGTGGAACAAAATCCCAACACGTTGATGTTGCTGAGAAGTTTTATGGTGTCATTGCTTGATAAGGCGGAAAAAGCCATTCCCAGTTTAACCCCTGAGAATCTGATAGACAATAAACCTATGATCAAACCCAATAAATTATG
>JAKFFP010000385.1:0-2283 GCA_036675045.1 Bacteriovoracales bacterium
GGACTTCAAGGAAATCCGCGATAATCTTCGTGAAAAAGGTCTCTCCACAGTTTGCGAAGAGGCCAAGTGTCCGAACATTTCCGAATGCTGGAGCTCCCGTACTGCGACGGTCATGATCCTGGGTGATACCTGCACCCGTGCTTGCAAATTCTGCCACGTGAAAACGGGAAATCCGAAAGGCTTTCTCAATCCGGAAGAAATTGAGAACACCTCCAAGATGGTTGCTCTCATGAATCTTCGCTATATCGTCATTACCAGTGTCGATAGAGACGATCTTCCTGACCATGGGTCTTCTCACTTCGCCGCCGTCGTTAACCGCGTCCATGCTGATCACCCTGAAACGAAAGTCGAAGTGCTGATTCCGGATTTTGGTGTGGATGAAGAAAGAATGCACACTCTCGCAAAATCAAATCCATTTGTGATTGCTCAGAACATTGAGACGGTCAGACGCCTTACTCACCCGGTTCGCGATCCGCGCGCGGGGTACGACAAGACACTTAATGCTCTTGAGTTCTATAAGAAGAATTATCCGCAAATTCAGACGAAAACTTCCCTGATGGTGGGCCTGGGTGAAACCTGGGCGGAGATCCAGGAAACACTTGAAGACCTCCGTGCCCGTGATGTTGATATTGTGACTTTCGGTCAGTATCTCCAGCCGAGTAAAAGGCATCTCGCTGTAGAGAGATTCTATACGCCGGAGGAATTCCAGGAACTGAAGCGCATGTCACTCAAGCAGGGTTTCAAATTCGTTGCCAGCGGGGCCCTCGTCAGATCTTCGTACAAAGCGGGAGACTTCCTCGACTACGTCGAAGGACAAGCCTCGAAATGAAAAATCCCCTTCTCTCATTGAACTTTCCTTCTTTCGGATTGTCCGTAGAAGATACGGCGTTGATGGATGAGCGGACTCTCGTGGTCATCAAGTGGAACTGGGACTATGCCCAGTCGCACGCTTTCCAGAAAGAGTGTGTAAAGCTTCTGCAGGAACATCCGCGCATGAGAGTTCTCATTGCCTGCAGCCATCCCAGAATTTTTACCATGGGCCGGGGTCTTCAGAGACCGAAGAAAGGCCAGACTTTAAATCTCACTGAGTTTAGTGGAGACGCAACTCTTCTTCCCTATCCACTTCATAAGATTGAACGAGGAGGAGGACTCACTTTCCACCATCCGGGACAGTTTATTTTTTATCCGATCGTGAAACTCAATCCGAAGGCTCTTTCACTCTCGAAGATGATTGATGATATTTTCTCGATCACCAGTGACGTTCTTTCTCTCTGGAGTCTTCCGGGAACCGATTCAGAAAATGCTCTGCTCGGACTCTGGAAAGGTGACAAGAAGCTTGCCAGCATGGGAATCGCCATCGATAAGCTCACTACTTACCACGGGATGGCGCTGAACTTTTACACCGATCATGAAATGAGAAATGCTCTGATGTCCCTTAACCCCTGCGGGATTAACCCGGAAACATATTCATCAGTCGAAGACTTTGTCTTCCTGCCGGAAGGAGCGCTCGAGCGTTTCACGGTCGACTTCATGAGAAAGGTACAGGATGTCTGGGAATAGTTTCGGAGAGATGTTCCGTATCACGACTTTCGGCGAATCTCACGGGACTGCCCTGGGATGTGTCGTCGACGGCATGCCGGGAAATCTTCCCGTGAGCCTGGATGATCTTCGTCGCGAGCTCAAGCGTCGCGCTCCGGGACAGCACGAAGTTCACACCGCAAGAACCGAAGCCGATGAGCCGGAGATACTCTCCGGGGTATTTGAGGGAAAAACACTTGGCACCCCCATCACGGTGATCGTGAGAAATACCAATCAAAAAAGTGAAGACTATAAAGATCTCAAAGACAGCTATCGCCCGGGTCACGCAGATAAAACGACCATGGATAAATTCGGCATACGCGATCATCGCGGAGGCGGAAGATCATCCGGTCGCGAAACTCTGGCCCGTGTAATCGGTGGATATTTTGCGGGCCTCATCATTAAAGATGTAAGCGCCTACGCTTATATCGAGCAGGTAGGAAAATTTAAAATTTCCTCATCCCCTGCTCACGGCGCTGACCGTGGTTCTATCAATATCCCGGACAAGATCATGACTGATGACGTGATCGCCTTTCTGAAGGACTGCAAAGTTCAGGGCGAATCGGCGGGCGGAGTCGTGGCCCTTTCGATCAAGGGTGTTCCTGCGGGTCTGGGGGAGCCAGTGTTTGATAAGATGAAAGCAGATCTCGCCCGGGCCATGCTCTCTCTTCCGGCGTGTGTCGGCATGGATATCGGTGCCGGTTT
>JAKFFP010000370.1:0-13922 GCA_036675045.1 Bacteriovoracales bacterium
CATCTCCGCGTCCTCCATGGTCCAGTTCCACACCATCTACACCCCTGACGAAACGGGCACGGTCCGGCTGGGCTTCTCCACCGTGGGCCATGGTCGCATCTTCGTCAATGGAATACTCGTGCACGAAGCGACCGTCGAAGCGGTAGGAACGGATCTGGGGGCCGCATTGCTGGCTCCGCCTGCGGTTTCGGTGCCGGTGAAGGTGTGTGAAGGTATCCCGATGCAAATCCGTGTGGAGCTCACCACGGACAGGATCGGCGCATTATCCAATACGCTCGGAATCACTATCGGCGTTGAAGCTTACGATGACGACCCGGACACCCTGATCAAGGACGCCGTGGAGGCTGCCCGCGCATCCGAGATCGCGGTCGTCGTGGTGGGAACCAACTCCCGCGTCGAATCCGAAGGCTACGACAGGACCTCCCTTGAACTGCCCGGCCTGCAGGACCGTCTGGTCCACGCCGTCGCCGCAGCCAACCCCCGCACCATCGTGATCGTGAACTCCGGCTCCCCGGTCCTGCTGCCTTGGCGGCACGAGGTCGCAGCCACCCTGATCGGCTACTTCGGCGGCCAGGAATTCGGCCACGCCCTCACCGACATCCTCACCGGCGCCACCGAACCCGGCGGCCGGCTCCCCACGACTTGGCCAGCCACCCAGGAAGACGTGCCGGTCATCAATGTCACCCCCGCCGCGGACGGAACGCTGACCTACGATGAAGGCATCCACATCGGCTACCGTGCCTGGCTCAAGGCCGGAACCACCCCGGCCTACGAATTCGGCTACGGCCTCGGGTACACCACCTGGACCCTGGACGGCGTGGATGCCCCCGTCGAAGCCGCTCCCGGTGCCGTCGTGCCCGTCACCGTGACTCTGACGAACACGGGGGAGCGTTCCGGCAAGAACGTCGTCCAGGTCTACGCCGAAAAGCCCGGCTCCGCCGTCGACCGTCCGGTCCGCTGGCTCGTCGCCTCCACCCCCGTCCGGGCCGAACCCGGCGAAACGGTGACCAGCGTGCTGGAAGTCCCCACCCGGCTCCTGGCCTACTGGGACAACGGCTGGACCTACGAACCCGGCGACTACACACTCCGCATCGGTACCTCCGTCAGCGAAGTCCCGTTGCAGGCCACGCTGGAACTGGTCTAAAACTAGCTCCTGCTCAAGGAAGGAAAAGACGAGACAGATGCCCGAGACAGGCACGCAAAATTCAAGTACGTCGATCGCCAGTCAGCTGATTCGCGAGTTGGAGCTGAATGGTCCCCTCCCTGATCCTCGAACTGATATAGACCACCAGTCGCTGGTGTCCTTATACCCCGAGCTTGGCGCAGTATCGGCAGTCGATATTACTGTCCCGACTCCGGAAGGAGGTGTTCCGGGACGAGTGTACCGAGCTCCCGGGGCGGCCCTTGCGGGCTTCGTCTGGGTGCACGGCGGCGCCTTCATTGCCGGAGACCTGAACATGCCGGAGGCTCACTGGGTGAGCCTGTACCTGGCCTCCCAAGGTATTTCGGTTCTGTCACTTGACTATCGCAAGGCCCTTCACGGTCTGAAGTACCCCGCGCCGTCGCATGATGTGAGGGCGGGGTGGTTGTGGGCCGTGGAAAATTCCAGCGCGCTAGGATTGGCAACTGCTGATGACCTTCACCTCGGCGGCGCCAGCGCCGGGGCCGCGCTGACTGCCGCACTCACCGGCCGGCTCAGAGACGATGCCGGACAGATGCCGGCATCATTGCTGCTCGCCTATCCTCTTGTCCATGCCGAGATTCCGGCACTCAGCGAAGAACTTGGAAAGAAGATGGACGGCGTTCCTGCTGAGCTTGCATTTGGGACGGCCTTCATCCGCGACATCAATCTCAACTTTGCCGGGGTCAGTCTGTTTCGTAAGTCCCAGAAGGTGAGCGGTTCTTTTCACATGAGTATCTACCACGATACCGGTGTTGATATTGAAGGCATTGCCGAGAACAACGTTCGCGGTCTTTCTTCCGACACCGGGAAGTTCTTCGAGTTCTTCCACTGTTCGCGGAATTTCGCCATTGTGTTTTTCCACCAGCATCTGCGCGCATCCGATGAGACTCTTCGCTTTGTTGTTGAAGAAGTTTATTGATTTGATGAGGTCCTGGACCTCGGAGAGGGGAGCCTTCGCGAGCTTCTGGGGAGTCGGATATTTTTTAAAGAGGGCGGGAGTGACCATATTCACCCGGGCATCCGTACATTGAGCCGAGAGAATGGTGGCCAAGAGGAGCTCATAAGCATTCGAATGGTTAAGCTCGCAATGAGCATCAGGATGTTTCTCCCGAAGGCGATCGATCACAGTCTGGACGAGATCAGTTTTCTTCATGTGGCCAGAATAGCAAGATTCAGCTAGAAAGGCCCTATGGGAAACTTCAAGGTAAAAGACCACTATTTTCATAAGGCGAAGAGCGAGAACTTTCTCGCCCGTTCGGTCTATAAGCTTGAAGAAATCGATGAGAAATATAAAATCCTGAAGCCCGGCATGTTGGTGGTGGATTTCGGTTATCATCCGGGGTCCTGGATTCAGTACACGAGTTCCGTGATTGGAGATAAGGGCCGCGTGGTGGGGATTGATGTTCGTGAATTGAATAAAAAACTCACCGGCATCCCCAATGTCCGGGTTTATCAAAAAGACATCTTCGACATTCACGATCTGAAAGATCTCGAAGTTGATGATAGATTCGATGTGGTTTTGTCTGACATGGCGCCGAATACGACGGGGATCAAGTCCGTGGATCAGATTAAAAGTCTTAATCTCGTGGAATCGGTGTTCGGACTCCTTCCAAAATTCCTCAAACCCGGGGGAAATTTCGTGATTAAAATTTTTGATTCTCAGGACGCACAAAATTACTTAAAAACTCAGAAAAACTTATTCAGCGAATTCCATTACTTGAAGCCAAAATCAACCAGATCCGTCAGCAAAGAATTTTTTGTCATTGGAAAGAACTTTAAGGCATAATGCCTTTATGGTTTTCAAGGATTTAAACCTCAAAGCTTTCCTCTTCATGGGGATACTCGCCGTCGCGACTCTTCCGTCGTGGGCCAATCTCAACTTCATTAAAGATAACACACTGTGGGAAGCGCCGGGCGTTCCCAGTAAGACTTCTGAAGAAAATAATGGCGATTGGTCAAAGATTCTCTCGAAACATCAAAGTTGGGTTGAGCAGGTTGATTACGATAATTCCCGCTACAACATTGAGTACACTTTCCGTGAAGACCTTGAGGACTTCATCAAAAAGCAACTGGCGCTTTATCGTCCTGACTATACTTCTGTCGTCGTGATGGATAATGAAACCGGTCACATTATTGCGGCCGTTGATTACTCCCGCAAAAAGCACGTCTTTGGTCGCGACCTCGCCTTCACCAACACACATCCGGCTGCCAGTGTGTTCAAGGTCATTACCGCTGCTGACCTTCTCGAAAATACGCACATCAAAACGTCGACCGAATTCAGTTTTACTGGTCGTTCGACAACTCTTTATCGTCATCAGCTGAAAGAGCCACCGCAAAGACGCTGGGTCAGAAGCCTTGATTTTGAAAAAGCTTTCGCAACATCAAACAATGTGATCTTCGGCCGGACGGCTCTCGAGAATCTCACTCCTGCAGGTCTTAAAAAGATGGCAGAAAAATTTGGATTCAATAAAAAGCTCGTTGAAGGCGTGAATCTCGCTCCCTCAGTATTCAAGATGGCGAAGGATCAGTACAACCTGGCCGAGCTTTCCTCCGGTCTAAATACCGACACACTCATGAGTCCGGTTCATGGAGCAGTGATTGCGTCCGTAGTGGCAAATGGCGGTGTCATCCGATATCCGGTGGTGATCAAGTCGCTGGCCGAGACCAAAGAACAGAAGACGCTCTATCCGCCACTGAAAAAAGATGAACTCGTCCTCACTCCTCAGACGGCTGAAGATCTCAGGACTCTTTTCATGGCCACCATCACCCAGGGCACGGCTCGTTCTTCATTCCGCAGAAGCCAGTATCTTCTCTCCAAGCTTGAAATTGGCGGGAAAACCGGCAGTCTCACCGGAGGCGACCCTTTCGGAAAGCGAGATTGGTTTGTGAGTTACGCCAAGTCACTGGAAGACAAGAATGACAAAGGAATTTCCATCTGTGTCATGATCGTAAATCAGAAAAAGTGGTACATAAAATCACCCCTCCTGGCCAAGAACGTGATGGAATTCTATTACTCCCACATGTATCCTCAGAAAAAATAAAGGACCGCTCTCATGGACAACAATACTCCCGTTGAAAATAACGGAACTTCTGCCACTTCTGAGGAAGCTGCTGTAGCTGCTGCTCCCATCATCAGTAAGAAAGAAAAGTTTATTAAGGAAGTGAAGTCATTTACCTTCATCATCCTTTCCGTTCTCGTTTTCCGCTCGGTACTTTTTGAACCGTTCAAGATTCCTTCCGGATCAATGATTCCGACGCTTCTCATAGGTGACTTCATTCTGGTGAATAAGTTTGCTTACGGATTCAAAGTTCCTTTTTCAGACTGGTTCTCTGATCCGAAATACATAACTGGCCCGGAGCAACCTAAGCGCGGTGACGTCATAGTTTTTAAATATCCGAAAGATCCGAATCTTAATTACATCAAGCGTGTAGTCGGACTTCCAGGCGACACTGTTGAAGTGATCGACAAAGTTGTTTACGTGAATAACCAGCCGATTCAGACGAAAGAAATTGATGGTAAAGAGATCATGGAAGACATGGATGAGCGTTACAAGTCTTATCAGTTCAAGTTCATGGAAACCAAAACTGGTGATGAAACGCATATCACTCAGGTCGATGTCGGAAACGATTATTTCGCCAACTACTACAAGTTCACCGTTCCCAAAGATAACTTCTTCGTCATGGGTGATAACCGCGACTTCTCAGCTGACTCCCGTCGCTGGGGAACTGTTCCTTTTGGTAACATCAAAGGGAAGGCCATCATGGTGTGGTTCTCACTTTCAGTTCCGTGGCCATGGAGCGAGGATGAGCAGGAATCATGGAAATTCCGCCCATGGAGAATCGGTAAAATCATCGATTAAAAGTAAGGAACTGCAGTTACTTTACTGCCCCATTTCTTCATAAATATCTCACACTCGTGCAGGTCATTTGTCCGGCAGAAATCGGGTAATACCTTCATGATGATAGGATCGTAATCGATCCTGAGATCGGTTTCTGTCAGCAGATTGAAATCAGCCATGATGCTTTCCACTTCTTCTTTTTCATCTTCTTTGGCGAGAAAGGTCGCATAAAGAAGTTTCGCATAAAATGATTTCGTTCCCAGTACCTCGAGGCGCTGTCGTCGAAAATCTTTGTCGATTTCCTCTTCCATAAAATACATCAATGCCTCAAAATCCCACTTCTTTTGTCCCATGGCCGGGCTTTGAAAAGGCTCGGGTTTAAAGCATTCATTCACCTGAATGTACTGAAACAGTTCATTGGGCATTTTTTTATCTGAGCGATAAATGCGGGAGCCATACATCAGGGCATTCGTGCAATTTGGGTTCGCGGCAAAACTGACTTCATAAAATTTCACCATGTCCTTCCAGACATAGTTACCCTGCCAGGTGAGAGCGCCCCAGATAATCAAAAGGGGAAACATATAAACAGAATACTTCCGGATGAAGACCGGAAACTGGGTAGCCAGGAAAAGAAACAGACCTGCCAGGGGAATAATCACATAGGGATCGTAATAGACATGAGGCGTGGAAAGGGTCACTGCCATTGGGATAAACCCGAATAGAATCCAGATCCAGACGTGTTTTTTATTCCGAAGGAGAAATACCGAGAGTAAAAGCAAAAACAAAAATAACATTCCTAAGTAGGCACCATCGTAGTTGTAAAAGAACGACAGATTGTACGGCGCGATCATTTGCTTGTATTGAAAGCCCACATTGACCAGCATGAAAAGTACGTCCAGATGGCTCGCCTTCTGGGGATAGATTTCCAGGAATGTGATACTGGTCTTGTAGTAGGCCCAGTTAATACCGGCGATGAGCAGAGTGATTATCATGAGAGCGATGATCAACGATCGAAACTGGCGACTTTCAAGGACCTTCTTGTAACCCAGGTGCAGGATAGCCCAGAAGGGCCAGGCTACGGCGATCGGTAGTGACAGGACAGAAAGGGTGTAAGGCAGAATGACCGAAAGAAATGATTTTTTTTGAGAGGGGAAGTGAGCGAGATTCCTGGTGGCGGTCAGAATAAAGAAAAATGCCAGAAGATGCTTCCTGGCGATACCCCAGTTCACTGTATTATAAAAAATGGGATAAACCGAAAAGCAAAGGACAAACAGGAAGAATTTCCAGTCCACTTTTTCGGCCAGTTCATCCTCGATGATCCTCAGTATCTGATAGCAGGATCCCGCCCAGATAATGCAGTTTAATAGAACTCCGATGGTATATCCCGTATAATTAAAAACAAAGATATCCACATACAGTGTTAAGTCTCGTACCGGTTGGAAATCCAAAGTCTCAAGATTAAGCAGCGCCTTCAGATATCCCAGAGGAAAATTCAATGTCCGGAGAAGAGGAAATATAAATCCGGCGTCAGGATTTTCAATCTGTTTCACGATCAAAATTGGAAGATGAATCAGGAGGGTAAATCCCAGCAGGATGAAAAATTGCCACAATGGCTTCGAGAGTTTGTCCGTGAACCTGGAAATAATTTTATTCATTTCAATATAATCTTTGTCTCACCGTCGTTTCCGTTCTCAGGGGGCTTCCCTTCAAAATCAGAGGACTTTTTAAGATAATCCCGCAGCCAGTTCTTGAGAACTCCGTCGCCATGACCATGGACGACGTTGATATAAGGGACATCACCGGAGAGGAGATCCCCCAGGGCAGTCTCGATGAGACTCTGGCATTCTGAAAGTCTTAATCCTCTTACATCAAGATCAACCTGCGCATGTCGTGTCTTTTGAAAGCTTACACTGACTTTATGAGAAGGAGAAGAATTCCTGGATTTCGCCAGGGAGCCAGCCGGGACTGTGATCTTAATAGGGCCCTTAGCAATCTGGACTTCCTGCTTTTTGAGATCCACGGCCTGCACGGTAAATTCTTTTTTCAGAACAAGTGATTGGACGAGTTCGCCAGGTTTGAAGTCCTCGGCCCGGAGATTTCCCTGCGTCGCATGTTCACTCTTTTTTTCCTCTTCCCCGCGGAGTCGTCCCAGCTCTCCTTTCAACGAGTGAGACTTCTCATCGATCCGTCTTACTTTCTTGATCTCATTTCTTCGGGCCTCTTCCACCAGATGCCGGGCTTCATCGAGAATGCGATCCACCTCTTTGCGCGCTTTCTGAATTTCATCCTGGAGGCGAAGGTTAAGAACTCCTTCCATGGCCCCTTTCTGGTTTTTGAGCTCAACTTCCAGCTGGCGGTTCGAGTTGAGAATCTGATCCAGTTCAATTTGTTTCTGGGTCACTTTCTGAAGCAAAGTCTCGTAACTGATATTTTTATTGGAAAGTTGTGAGAGAGCTCTGCCGGGAACCTCTCTCACACTTTCGTGTTCACCGGAAAGTATTCTGAAAATATCGATGGCCATCGAACTTCCGGGAGTCCCCCAGATAATCTTGTATGTCGGACGCAACTTTTTTGTATCAAACCCCACGTGACAGGAAATGTAGTGGCGATTCTGGTGAATCAAGGTCTTAAACATCTGATGGTGTGTCGAAACAATGATGTGACAACTGGCACGCTTATGAAGTTCATCGAAGTAGGCCATGGAGAGTGCTGAAGCTTCATCTGAAGATGTCGAGTTGAAGATTTCATCGATGAGGATCAGATTCGATGGCAGGATATTTTCCATGAGCTCAATGTAATTTTTCACTTCACCAGAAAATGAGCTTAATCCCGATTTCAGATCCTGCAGATCGTCTCCGAAATAAAAGAGACCTTTGTAAGGATACATTTCCGCTTCCCGAGCGGGGACGAAATGTCCGTGGAAAAAGAGAAGATAGGAAAGGGCAATGGATTTTAAGAAAACGGTCTTTCCACCCGTATTGGGACCGGAAATGACAATCCCATGATGATTCTCAAAGCATTCCGCATCGTTCTTTACCGGATTCTTAATCAGGGGATGAAATAGTGAGCTGAACCTGAATCCGCCTCGGGCCCTGATGGAAGGTCTTTCCAGTTGATAGCGATACGCGAAGCCGGATTTCGCAAGATAGTAATCGATAAGATAAAGCTCTTTCAGGATGGTTTCAAATATCGAAGAAAACTGGGAAAAACTCTGGGAGAACTTCATTGCCAGCTGATTGATGATCTCATCTATCTTGGCAATCAGCTCCAGACGACGGTTGCATGCGTCCCTGACAATGAAAGGTTCTACAAAAAGAGTTGATCCAGATTCAGACCGTGAAACAATCAAGCCGATATCAGAACGGTAAGAATCAGACCGGACCGGGACGACGAAACGGTCATAATGTATGTCATAGCTGTTGTACTGAAGAACTTTTTGATGTGATGGTTCGTTGATCCATTCCTGAACTGTTTTTCTCAGGCGATCTTCAAGCTCGCGAAGTCTTTTCGTTAATTCTGCAAGTTCCGGATGTCGATCCAGGTGAAGTTCACCGTCTGAATCAACCAGATGCCGGAACTCTTTCAGGACTTTCTTCTGAAGAGAAGTAAAATCCATATCAGAGAATCTCTGAAGCTCTTCGATTTTCAGCCCGGGGAAATCATTTCTGATAAACGCACCACATTCTCCAAGGAGGGCGACTTTGTTAAGCTCGGAGAAATTTAAATTTCCGCTTTTTGCGAGATGGGAGAGATGTCTTCGGAGGGATTCATCGGCCGGCAGGCGTGACAGGATTTGTTGTAACACCTGTCTCTGGTCATCACTTACGAGCTTCAGATAGGCATCGACGTGCGAGAACTCTTCCTGCAATTGCTCCGGAGAATCCGTGAAAACAGTCTGAACGACAGAAAGCTTATTCGCTTCAAAGTAGGCAAACTGAGATATAATAGTGCTCAACGTATCCCATTCGACCTGCGAATGATGAACCGAGCTGTGGTTGCTTATGAGATTTATCGTCATATGATTCAATATTACCGGGATTTAGAGTCCCAAGTAAAAGCTATTCAGAATGCGTCTCTCGCTGGCGGGCAGATTCAGAAAATTTATAGTACCGCTTTTTTCATTTCTCTTTCAGTCAGGATTCCCGGGAAAACATGGTCGATCTATCTGGGCCGCGGTTCCGGAATGGAAGGGGTCTGGCTGGATGATGTCGTCCCTCCCTCCCAGCTGAGAAGAAAAGACAATTTTCTTGAGTATCTCAGACGGCATCTCAGCTCATGCACCTTTATCGGTATGTCTGTAGACCGCTATGACCGTATCATTAAGCTTGATTATCAGAAATTCGGAATGCAGCAGTCTCTTCTTTTATTCTGGAAAGCGCGCAAGGTTTATTTCATTCATAGTTATCGTGAATCACCGGAAGCTAATCTTAAGTTACTTATTAGCTGGAAGAACCGGCCTATAACTCCTTCTGAAGAAATGACGGATTTTTTTTCCTGCTTCGACGAGATCGGCCGGCGCCAGGACTTGAAGCATGATTTCACGACGGCGAGTAATGTCTCCATCCGGGATCTCCTACTGGCAGAAGAGGAAGCTGCTTCCATGAAAGCGGGACACTTCAAGCCAGGTTTTCTCGAGAGAAAAAAGCTGAAAATTGAAGAGGATCTCAATCGGGCCAGGCAGTGGGAAAAGATTCAGGATGTACTGAATAAAGATCAATCTCTTGAAAATATGTATGAACTTAAAGTCGGGGATCACAAGATTAAGTTCGAGGGCGATTTAAATGCCTATGAGCGGAGAAATCTTCTTTTTGAGAAAATCAAGAAACTAAAAAAAGGTGAGACGATCCTGAGCGAACGCCTGGGTTCTGTCACCCGAACGATTGAAGAGAAAGTTAAACCTGTTGAGGTTTCGACCAATCTCCCCGTGACAAAAATCGCCTGGGGTGAAGAAGCCGGAGTGACTCCCGTGAATGAAAAGCCCCGGAATGAACCCGACGATTTTAAAGTTATTCATACTTCGACTTGTGATATTGGTGTTGGAAAATCGGCGCGCGGCAATGATCAACTCCGATCAAAGTGGGCAGGAAAAGAAGATTTATGGCTCCACCTCGATGGACTGAAAAGTGCTCATGTCATTATTAAGATGTATTCCGGTGTACCAGGAAACGAAGAAATCAATCGGGCGGCTTCTATACTTGCCCATTTTTCTCACTTTCAGGGTGACTGGATTCCCGTCATCTATACCCAGGTCAAAAATCTCAAAGGTGTTTCCGGAGTCGCTGGTATGGTAACATACAAGAAAGAAAAACATTTGCGATGCCCACTGGTCGACATCACATCTCTAACAGGAATTGCATGAAACTCATCCTTGCGATCATCTTTATCTTCTCCGCTTCACTCGCTTATTCTCAGGCACCGAATGTGTACTTCTCACTATACGATCGTAAGATTTATACGCTTAAAAATAAGGGCGTAAAAGATTTTGTTGTCGATGTTACGAATAGCAAACTCACTGAGCGGGTGAATGAGCAGAAGATTTTCGGAAAAGTGAAGGAACTGATCTTCCGTGTTCATTGGACACTCTCACCTGAAAGGCTGGCAGTTGATATTATCGGCTTACCGGAAGGATTTGCAGAGGCGAAGAATGAACTACGTGCTTCGTTCATGTCCGTGATGGACAATCTTCTTCCGATGACAGTTGAACAAAGATTTCCCGGCTATAAGTTTACTCCGGGTAAAAATAAGCGTGAGTTTATAGCGACCGATGTGAGTGGTCTCGCGGCTATTCCCAAATATCTCCTGAAGTTTGATGAACTGGATCGTCTTTCTGAGGTTATCGGAGCGAAGCCAGTGGGTTCATGGAACATGCACTGGATCTATGAGAAAAAAGCATTTTCTGAAGGGCGTTGGGTTATTAGTCAGGTAACAGTTACCAATTCGGAAAATGGACAAACAGTAAAATCCTCCCGGAAACTCAACTACGGAACGGCCCAGGGAATCGGTGTCCTCAGCGAAATCGTTCTCACCGTCGATCAATCCGCTGAAAAAAACATTCGCACTCAGGAAACATTCGAATTTAAAAATTATCGTCTGAATACGGGAGAGGGCATGCGCTATTTCCTGGGAGACTCGCCAGTGCAGGAAACAAAATCGGCGCCGAAACCATAATCCGACTTTTTTACTTTTAATGTAATAATCTCACTAAAGGACACGCTTCTCCTTGAGGGTAATTTCCTACAGGTTATAATATCTCAATAACTTGAGGATTCACCGTGCGTACGCTTACCTTGTCCAAGAGCGGCTTCAATAAAATCCGTTCCCATCAGAGAGAACTCAATGCCAGGGATATTGAAGGATCGATTAAATCGATTCCTCCTGGTGAGTGGTGTCTCCTTTCCGGTGATAAATTGAATTCACTGGCATTTATTAATTCAACGGTCGATGACAATTTCACGTCCATCCATGTTGTCGATGACAACGCGGGCGACGTCGCTTCGATTGAAGATTTTATCAGGCATAAAATATCGAAAGCCATTTCTCGCAGAATGATCTTTTCCGGATACTCTGAAGGATCAAGGATCTTCTATGGGATGAGTGATGGTCTCCCCGGACTTATCGCGGATCACTTTTCAAATGCGACTATTATCCAGATCAACACTGCAGGCATTGATCGCTATCGGGATCTGATAGCATCCTGTTTCCAGGATGAACTTAAAACAAAGTCTTACTTTCTGGATAATCCCAAATACAGAGAGCGTGAGTCGCTTCCTGTATTCACGCATGAAGCAGTTCCTTCTCTGACGGTGAAAGAAAACGGTCTTACATATGAGTTAAGGGCCGAGGTCATCCAGAAAGTCGGTTTTTATTATGATCATCGTGAAAACAGAAAAGCGCTCCAGGATATATTGCAAAGACTCAGTAAGAAACCTGAGCGCGGGTTGGATCTCTTCTCCTATGCCGGTGCCTGGGGTGTGAATGCACTGAACGGCGGAGTTTCCCGGGTGGATTTCGTTGATCAGGGTGATTTTTCTACTGAAGCCTCGCGCGCGCTCGAACTCAATGGCTTTTCGGAAAGGGGAGAATTCTTCCGGGCGGATGTTTTCAAATTTTTAGACGAGACGATTTCTAAGAAGCTATTTTACGATCTCATCATGTGTGACCCGCCTGCTTTTGCAAAAAGCCATCTCCAGAAAGACCAGGCGCTTGAGGGATACTCCAAGCTACACCGGAAAGTTATAAAAGCGGCCGCACCGGGTGCCTTTGTCGTTTTCTCTTCCTGTACCCATTATGTTGGCCATGATGAATTCCAGAAAAATGTTCTGGATGCCGCGAATCGAGAAGGAAGAAAGATTCAGCTGATTCACAGTGGTATTCAGGGTTGGGATCACCCCATCCGTTCTCAATCTGATAAATCAAATTACATAAAATCATACTTCTACATATTGGAGCCTTCATGATTCTTCAGGAAAAATTACAGCGCACTCTTTCAGAAGCAAGGAAGATCGTCTTCGGACAGGATGAACTCCTGGAGAGCATTCTTGCCGCACTTGTATGCGAAGGACATCTCCTGATCGAGGGTCTGCCTGGTCTCGGGAAAACCCTCAGCGTCTCTGTGATGAGTAAGCTGTGCCATCTTCAGTTTCAGCGTATTCAATTTACACCCGATCTTCTTCCCTCGGATCTCATCGGAACGATGATGTATAACCAGCAGAAACAGGAATTCACTACGAAATTCGGTCCGATCTTCACTCAGCTGGTGCTCGCGGATGAAATTAACCGTTCGCCGGCGAAGGTTCAGGCGGCTCTCCTCGAAGCCATGGCCGAGAAGCAAGTAACAATTGGTGATAAGACACACCGTCTTCCGACACCGTTTGTGGTTCTTGCGACTCAGAACCCGATTGAGCAGGAAGGAACTTATAATCTTCCGGAAGCACAGCTCGACCGTTTCATGATGAAGATCTCTGTGGATTATCCTGATTTTGAAGCTGAGAAAAGTGTCCTGGGCCTTAAGTCCGGACAGCTCGACCTGAAGCCGATCATGACCGAACAGGACTTTTCCCAGCTGAAAGAGAAAGTTGAATCTATCTACGTAGATGAAAAGATAAAGGATATGATTATTCGGATGGTTCACGCCACCAGGCCGGGAAGCAAATATTTTCAGAAAAAATTTGAAGGTGCCGTGGTGGCCGGAGCGTCTCCGCGCGCCTCTATCTGGCTGTATAAAATTTCCAAGTTTAAAGCCTTTATGGAAGGTAAGGACTTCGTGACTCCGGAACATGTGCTGTCAATTGTTCCATCAGTGCTCGGCCATCGGGTGATTCCTTCTTATGAAGCACAGATCGACAAAATTAATACAAGACACATGGTAACGACTATTGCGGCGAACGTGATCTGATATGAATTTAAAGGAAATCGAACGGGTCGTGGGAATGATCCAGTCACAGATTTTCCGGAACTCAAATGCCTATTCCACGGGCATGCTGAAATCCCATTTCCGCGGTTCAGGTTTACAATTCCGCGAACACCAGGTTTACGTTCCCGGTGATGACGTCCGTTTCATTGACTGGAAACTTTCTGCCAGATCCCCGAATGTTTACATCAAAACATTCGAAGAAGAACGGAATGTGGAAATCGTGGTTTGTTTTGATCTCTCTCATACTCTTTTATACGGCTACGAGGGGAAGTCAAAACTTGAAGCCATGATTGAGATTGTGGCCCTTCTTTATCTTCTCGCCGCCCAGACTCACGATCTTGTCCGTGTGATTATCTGGGGCGAAAAAACGATTAACTTACCTCCCAAGAGAGGGAAAGAGGGACTGACAATATTCATCTCCGCGCTGGAGAAGGCCGGGCTTCTGGATGAGAACGGCAAAGTCCAGCTCAGCTATGATGGAAAAATG
>JAKFFP010000159.1:0-2265 GCA_036675045.1 Bacteriovoracales bacterium
GAAAAGACCTGCTGCCGAAGTGGGTCCTTCTCCGGAATCCGTGGTGGAACTCATACCAGGTCAGAAGCTTTCATCTCCTAAGCTCAAGTCCCGCTATCACGAACTTCTCAAACAGAGTCATCCGGACCGGGTCGCCAGCATGGGACCTGAATTCAAGAAGCTCGCAGAGAAAAAGACCAAAGAAATCAACGATGCTTATGCAAAATTGAAGAAGAAAGTCTCCTAATCCTTCCATTAATGCGAGGCAAACAGCTAAACTCATCCTCACAATCAGTGAGGTATTTGATGAAGCTTCTCGAAGGGAAAAAAGCACTTATTCTCGGTCTGGCCAATGACCGTTCTATTGCCTGGGGTATTACCAAGGCGTTCAAAGAGCAGGGGGCTTCCATCGCTCTCTCTTATATGAATGATGCCATCAAAAAAAGAGTCGAGCCGCTGGCGGCTGAGATTGGCGCGGATTTTATTTTCGAGATGGATGTGACCAACGACGCTCATTATCCTTCGATGAGAAAAACCGTCGAAGAAAAATGGGGCAAGTTCGATATCATCGTTCACTCGCTCGCCTTCGCCGATAAAGATGATCTGTCCCGTGAGTTCATGCACACATCGAGAAAGGGTTTTGCGATGGCGTGTGATATCTCCGCTTTCTCTCTAGTCGGCATTACTGATTCACTCCACGATCTCATGAATGATAATGGATCGATCATCAGCATGACTTACTACGGTTCTCAGAAAGTGATCAAAAACTACAATGTCATGGGTGTCGCGAAAGCTGCTCTCGAAGCTTCGACCCGTTACCTGGCATATGATCTTGGCCCGCGCGGAATCAAAGTGAATTGCATTTCTGCCGGTCCGATCAAGACTCTCGCCGCATCGGGCATCTCAGGATTCAGGACTCTTCTTTCTCAGGTAGAAGAAATTTCTCCAATGAAGAAGAACGTGACGCCGGAAGATTGCGGCGGGGCTGCGGTCTATCTCGCTTCGTCTTTATCAGGCGGAGTGACGGGCCAGGTTCTCTATGTGGATTCAGGCCTCAATATCCTCGGCGGATTCTGATGTCATATGTCTTCGGACAGTTCACAGAAGAGCATCTGAAGAAAATGGAAGAGGGGATTCACCTCTTCAATGAACAGAAATACTGGGAGTGCCACGAATCTCTGGAAGAGATCTGGCTCGAGGACAGAACCGACAACGCACGCTACATCTACTGGGCGGTCATTCAGGTGGCCGCCGCCTGCATCCATTATCGTGATGGAAAAATCATTGGTGCCCAGGGCATGATCGCCAAGGCGAAAGAAAAATTTAAAAAGGCGAGAGAGCTTCATGTCCTCACACCCGTCATCGAAAAGCTCAAGTGGTCAGAGCTTGAGGCCCTGGTGATGAAAGTTCCGGAAGGAACGAATTCAAAGCTCGATGACTTTAAAGACATCTACGACTTCAGATTCTAGATTGCCCATTCCGTGAGTGAGCCCGCTTCAGGGGATGCCTCTATTTTTAGTCACTCCCAATGCCCTAAGTACCTGTTACTTTTACGGAATCCGGAAGGCCCTTAGAATCGGGGTATATGAAAAACATCATCTTCACTTCTTTTGCACTTCTCTTCTCTTTCTCAACCATGGCAGCTCTTCCCAAGCTTTCCTACAACAAATCCCAGGGCTACACGGGACTCAAAAAGTCCCTTCTTTATCAGGCCCTCGGAACACGTAAGGTTTTTCGTCGTCTTGCTTAATTACTTTCGATAGAATTTCCGTAAACACGGAGGTTCTATGAGATTAGACTGCTGGTGCCCTATTGAAGCCAATGATAGACGACTTTCTACTTCACTACTTATCGTAAGAGTTGTTTTCGGTGTCGCCATGGCCTTTCACGGCTGGCCGAAATTTCAAAACATGACTTCGTGGATGGGGCCTGATGCTCCCGTTCCTACAATCCTGATTGCTCTGGCCGCCATTGCGGAATTCCTCGGAGGAATTTTTATCGCTTTGGGAGCTTTGACCCCCATCGCTTCATTCGGCATGATGTGTACCATGCTGGTTGCGGCTGGCTTTCACATCAGTAAGGGTGATCCCTGGATCAGTACGGGGGGAGCGGCGTGGGAAATGGCGGGAATCTATCTGGCACTTTCTCTCATGCTTTTTCTCGTTGGACCCGGCCGTTATTCGGTCGATGCACTCCTCAAGAAAAAATTCTGTAAGAACTGATGAAAACTGCAGGTCAAGCGCTGAGACTTATTACCCGTGATCCGATTAACCTCTTCCTGGCAGT
>JAKFFP010000019.1:0-13669 GCA_036675045.1 Bacteriovoracales bacterium
GCCAAAACTGCGGATCTCATTGATCCTCTCGTCTGCTTTGCCATGAAATCCAATCCGAACCGTGGGCTGGTGAAAATTCTCGCGAAACTCGGATCAGGTGCGGACATCGTTTCAGGCGGAGAGCTGAAGCGCGCGCTGGAAGCCGGCATTCCTGCCCATAAGATTGTTTTCTCTGGTGTCGGGAAAACGTCTGAGGAAATAGATTTCGCCCTCAAAAAAGATATCTACTCATTCAATGTCGAATCGATTGAAGAACTCGAACTCATCAATCGCCTGGCTAAAAAACAAAAAAGAACCGCCCGTATTTGTTTCCGGTTAAATCCCGTTGTTCAACCAAAGACCCACAAGTTTATTTCAACCGGTAATAAGACACATAAGTTCGGAATTCTTGAAAAAGATGTCCTGGCCTCACTGAAAACGAAATCTCTCTGGACGAACTCCCGCCTGGTGGGTCTTTCAGTCCACATCGGTTCTCAACTACTCGATCTCAAAGCAACCGGTAAGGCGATCAAACGTCTCTCGGAAATAGCGCTCAAGACGGGTGTCGCCCTTGAATTTCTTGATGTGGGTGGCGGGCTGGGAGTGGATTATCATCCGAGCGAATCAGAGCGCATGCCGGAGATTTCTGATTACATGAAGCTCGTCCGGAAGCAGCTGCAAAAATATTTTTATTCAAAAACCGATCTTCGACCAAGGGTTGTTTTCGAACCGGGAAGAAGAATCGTCGCCAAGGCCGGAATCTTTGTCATGAGTGTCCTCCGGAATAAAGTTTCTGAGGAGAATCATTTTCTCATCGTGGATGGCGGAATGAATGATTTCATGCGCCCCTCGATCTACGGGGCCTATCATGGGCTCTTCCCGGTGAAAGAAGCGAAAAATGAAGTCCGCTGTCACGTGGTGGGACCGATTTGTGAGACGACCGATTGTTTCGGTTCAGATCGCCCGCTCCCGAAATTGAAATCCGGAGATCACCTGGTACTTGCTGATACGGGCGCATATGGATTCAGCATGGGTTCAAACTACAATCTGCGCGGACGCCCACTCGAGCTTCTGTTTAAGAAGAATAAGGTATTGAAGGTTGTAAACAAACCTCAGTCCTACGAAGAACTTCTTTAGATTTTAATCACACCAAAGAGTCGATCCGGGATGACGAAAGAAACCCCTACCGAAAGGGTATCGTAAGAGCCAGCTCCGGTGATCTGATGACGTGAATAATCCATAAAAGTCACACAGCTGTTAAACCTTTTATGAATTCCGAAGCCCAGAAGAACTCCATTTTTACTTTCTTCATTCTGAATTTTATAGATCTCGTCGGCCGCGGCTGAAGATGAACTATCTTCAATATCTATTTTTTGTCTGAGCTTATAGCGGCCGAAACCGAGTCGTGCGTAAAAAGCATTGAAGCTGAAGCGAAGGGCCCCACCCAGGACGGTGGCATTGGTCATGTAATCGAATTTTTCACCATCGTGCTTGATTTTCCCTGAGGTCGTAAAATTCTGATAGTAAGCTTCGAGCCCGACGAATTGCTTACCCACTCCAAAGAATGCCCCATACGAGGGACCTTTCTGATTGAGCTTATATTCCTTTGTTTCTTTCGAGGTATAAGAACTATAGCCGTAGGTTCCTCCGAAATAAGCGCTTCCCCAGGATGAAGTGCTGAAAGAAAGAATGAGGAGGATGAAGATAAAGCTCTTCATTTCACCACGACAATGTGAGCGGGATTATTTAAAACCGTTCCTCCCAGCACCTGCACGAATGCACCTGCGGTATCAATTTCAACAATGTGGTGAAAGCCGGTGTCTGAGACAAGAATGTTTCCATCGGGACGAAGTGAGATTTTCCCGGGAGTCGTAAGGACGTTGGTATCCGTGAATGTCCACAGGATCGTCGTGAGGGAAGAATCATAAGCGCGAATCGCGTCGGTCGCTCCCGAATAAGCAACATAGATTGTTCCGGAATCCTGATCCTGAACGCACGAAGTTGCAGCAAGAGCACCCAGGGTTGGTAGCGGACTGGCCGAGGTGGCGGTCGCCTGAACTGCTCCCGCCAGATTGTAGGTTCTGACGGTGTTTGTGGTTCCGGAAGAACAGGCAACAAATCCTCCGGTGATAAGCGGAGAAAGGTCGGCAGCGACTGACGTAAGGGTATTCAGAAAAGGTGTGCCCTGACGGATTCCGCTGGAATTGAATTTTTCTGCCGTCGTATTCTGTTCGACAATCAATAAGTCTCCGCCCGAAAGCCTCGCAACAGCGGCAAGGACAGCTCCCAGCTGGTTGTTAGACAGGACTGTGCGGATAGAGCCGTCATATGGGTTAATGCCCTTGATAGCATCAAGAGAGTTCGTGGTGGAGTTATGGATATAGAGAACTTCCTCGTTCAAACTGTCCCAACTGAGCCCGCTGAACATTAGGGTGCTATCAACCGGAGAATCAACGAGGGTCTCCTTAAAATTACCATCTGAATCCAGAAGGATAATGGAATCGGTATTGAGGTTTGAAACAATGATATCTCCGCGCTGGATGAGATTCACATCATTACTGGAAGTTTCAACCGGGGATTCGCTATTCAGGATGCAGGAAGAGCATATGACCAGAATGAACATAAGTTTTAGGACTCTGATAAGCATGTGCTTCCTCCAATAAAATATTTTACAGAATTTCTTAATAATCAAAGAAAGAATATCGGAGTCCACCCGAAACACGCAGCGGCAATTCTTGAGATTTGAATGCTAAGCAATGGGAGGAAAAAGAAGAGCGCCCGGAAAGGCGCTCGCGAAAGATTTTATTTCTTAAGATGGGTATTCGGAAAAATTTATCCTATTTTCCAGGAGGTTGAACCGTCCGGATTGTCCTTAAGAACAATGTTCTTAGCTGTCAGTTCCTTTCGGATTTCATCAGCGCGGGCCCAGTTCTTTTGTAACTTCGCGGTCTTTCTTTCTTCGAGGAGCCCTTCGATCCATGCAGCATCAACACCTGATGAGGCAGTATCGTGATCAAGTTTTGCCAGTTCTTTCAACACAGCTTCTGGATTCTGATTTATTAATCCCATTGTATCCTGAACATATTTAACGGCTTCTGAAACCGCCTGCATACTTTCAGCACTCAACTGATCCTTCTTTCCTTTCACGTAGCGGAGGAGAGAGAAAAAGTGGCCCAAGGCTCCCGCCGAATTGAAGTCATTGGAAAGTTCCTCTTCCATCTTCGGAAGGCAAACTGCTATTTCAGGATCAAGTCCTGTTCCGTTTGTCTTATATATTTTAATTTCCTGAACGAAATCGTGAAGGCGTCTTACCTCATCAATCCCCTTCTGGACCACTTCATCACTCCATTCAAGGCGGGCGCGATAATGCACAGTCAGGAGAATGTGACGAAGAACCTGGCCGCCATATTTATTCACAAAATCTCTGATTTTAACGACGTTCCCTAACGACTTACTCATTTTCTCTGAACCGAAATTCAGAAACTCGTTATGGGCCCAGTTATTACAGAAGACACAGTTATTTGCCGCTTCGGACTGAGCAATTTCATTCTCATGATGGGGGAACATAAGATCGACACCCCCGTGGTGAAGGTCGAGGGTCTTGCCGAGAAATTTCTTGGCCATGGCGGAACATTCAATGTGCCAGCCCGGACGTCCCTTGCCCCAGGGAGAATCCCACGACGGCTCTCCCGTTTTTGCGGGTTTCCAGAGGACGAAGTCAGCAGGATTTTTTTTCCTGGTATCAACATCAACACGGATTCCGTGCTGAAGGGAATCGAGATCTTTTTTGGAGAGCTTCCCGTAATCAGCAAATGAAGGAACATCGAAGAAGACTTCGCCTTCAACGACATAAGCTTTTTTATTAGCGATAATTTCTTCGATCATCTTAATGATCTCAGGCATTGTCTCAGACACTTTCGGCGTATGTGTCGCAGGAATCATCCCGAGGGAATTCATGTCCTGCTCGCACTCTTTGACGAAAATAGCGGAGTGCTCGATTGGATCCCGACCCAGCTCTTTCGCCCGATCTATGATCTTGTCATCGACATCAGTATAGTTTCTGACGAAGTTAACTTTATAGCCGAAGCCTTTCAGCACCCGGTGAAAGAGATCCCCCACTACCAGCGCGCGGGCATTCCCGATATGAAGGAAATCGTATGTCGTGGGGCCGCAGGAATAATACTTAACTTCACCGGCAGTAATGGGAGTGAAATTTTCTTTTTTCCGGGTCAGATTGTTATGGATCCTGATTTCCTTAGCCATCTTTTTCCTGATTTGTTTTAGCCAGAAGTGTGAGACGTTTTCTGATCACCGAAACCGGTGTCAGCGGAATAAGAAGCTTGAGATCCGGACCATGATCATGCCCGGTAAGGGCGGCACGAATCCCCTGGAAGAGTGGCTTGCCTTTTATGGCGAGGTCCTTCTTCGCAAACTCCATCCAGGCAGTTAGTTCAGCTTCGGTTACGAATGGAGTGCTGATCTTTTTCATTTCTCCAGCGAGGTAATCGACAATCTTCGGTGTTGTTTCCCAACCAAGGATTTCAAGAAGCTCATTTTTCATTTCAATATGCTCAGAGAAAATTATCTCCTGAGCTTTCTTCGGTATATCCGGGATGAAATCCGCGTACTGCTTAAGCAGATTTACGGCACCTGTTTTCCAGGCAGCGTCCTGAGCATTGAATAAAGCTGATTCCGGAAGAGCTGAAACCATTTTCACAATATCTTCATTACTCATTTTCTTCAGGTGCTGACCATTCACCCACTTGAGTTTCTCAAGATCGTACATCGCCGCATGCGCAGAAAATCTTTCGAGACCGAAGACACTGACGATTTCTTCTTTAGCGAAGATATCCGTCTCGCTCGGATGCGACCATCCGAGGAGTGTGAGGTAATTGCACATCGCCTCCGGAAGATAGTTTTCATTCCGGTAGAGGTTTACAGAAGTCGCCCCATGGCGCTTCGATAATTTCTGCCGATCTGATCCAATTAGAAGAGAGACGTGAGCAAACTCCGGAAGCTTTGCTCCCAGGGCCTCGTAAATCATAAGCTGACGAACGGTGTTGTTCAGGTGATCTTCCCCGCGGATGACATGAGTGATTTCCATTAGCCAGTCATCGATCACGCAGCAGTAGTTATATGTCGGAAGCCCATTGGATCTCATGATCACAAAATCGCCGACCATGTTTTCCGGATAAGTGACTGACCCCTTCACCTTGTCATTAAGTGTGTAGGCTTTTTTAGGTGCCTTAAAACGGATTGCCGTTTTTTCCCCGGCAGCGATTCTCGCTTTCGCTTCCGCCCAGTTCTCCGGGCTTCTCCATTTTCCTGTGTAATGAGGATCAAGGCCCTCGGCTTCATTCTGAGCCTTCATGGCTTCCAACTCTTCTTCAGTACAGAAGTCGTAGTAAGCAAAACCTTTTTCTATCAGCTGCTGAGCATACTTATTATAGATATCCAGTCGTTCGGACTGGCGATAAGGAGCATATTTCGGATTCGGTTTATCCGGGCCTTCATCGTGGAAGATGCCCAGCCATTTCAGGTCATCTATCTGGAGTTTCTCGTATTCCGCGTTCGAGCGCTCAAGATCGGTGTCTTCAATCCGGAGAATGAAAGTCCCACCGGTCGCTTTGGCATAAAGATAATTATAGAGAGCAGTGCGGGCGCCTCCGATATGGAGATACCCTGTAGGAGAAGGCGCGAATCTTACGCGGACAGACATGTTTGAGCTCCTCAATCAACGGATTGAGGAAAAAGATACACCAATCTCAGGCGTAAAGGGAGTCGATTTTGCTTGAAACGTCGCCCTCAGGAGTGCCCGTTGAAAGAGCAATTTCCTTCACCAGAAGGTCCTTACACTGATCGAGCATTTTTCTTTCGCCGAACGACAACTTCTTCGTCATCTTGAGAAGAAGAAGCTGACGGAGAACATCAGCAATCTCGAGCAGGGATCCGGTTTTTACTTTGAGCGAATATTCGCGATGACGGCGGTTCCAGGTCGACTGGTCCACCTTCACGGTTTGGTCTTGTAACAGCTCAAAGACGCCGCCAATTTCGCTTGAAGGAATGAGAGCGCGGACACCATCTTTTGAATCAACAGGGATCATGACTTTCATCCCGTTAGAGATGACTTTGATGATGTAAAAGCTCTTCGACTCACCATTTTGCTCTTTTGTTTCCACGCTGCAGATCTGACCGACACCATGGCCCGGGCAGACAACGTGATCACCAAGATTAAACATGTGAACTCCTTCCTAACAGGAAAAATATGAACTATCGGAATATAACGCGGACTGGCTAGCGGGACTACAGTTTTGAAATTTTTACAGGGGTTTAAGGAGGTTAATGACAAAAAAGACCCCCCATAGAAGGGGGGTCTTGTAGATTCGTTTAGAAAAAGAGCGAGAACTGGAGGAATCGAAGCTGAACACTCTGGGAGTATTCAAGGTTACTCCCCTCTGATCCGGTCGTTGAATTCGCAGTAACAAGTGCGATCTCCGGACTGTAAACAAGGTGGGCCACATTCCAGCGGGCAAGGCCAAAGCGCTTACCAAAGGCCAGTGTGGTCTTCCAGACTTCATCATCTGCAGTCCCGCTGCCGTAAAAGTTATTCCATTCCAGACCGGTGAAGAGTGAGAGGTACATCGACTCCATGAGGTTTTCACTGAAATTATAAAAAGCACCCACCTGGAAACCATAGTCTTCACGGTCACCAGCGCTGGCGGTGTCTTTCAGGTAATTCAGGCGTACACCACCCTGCCAGTTATCCTTGAACTTAACGGCATAGTTAAGGACCAGATCAAGCTGGGAATCATTATCGGCAGAGCTGCCGCGGGTTTTTGATTTATCAAATGAGTAAGCACCTCTTACGAGTGAGTCAACGTTGGACTCGATCATGTGCTGGTCGGAACCTCCACTGGAACCTTCACCGGTTCCCCGGTCAGATCCCCAGTAAGAATCAGATGAATCGTAATCACTGGGAGTAGAATCAAAGTCAGAATCATAATCGGATTGCGCGTATGCGGAACCCATCAGAAGAACTGTCGCAAGAGCAATAAATGTCTTCATAGCTTTCCCCTTTTCGGTTGTTGGTTTCTGAAGATAGAAACATTCTTAAGAGAAAGTATTCAGAGGCGGCTCGGGTCATGTCATCGATATATCATTGGACAATGTCTTTACCTGAGCAGCGTTGCCCTGCAAGTGTCATCGGGTGTAGGCGGGATTTTTAGAAGTTAGAAAACTATCAGCAGAAAATAGTGAAGCGCTTTGAAACGAAATCATCAGGAAGCAGCTCAAAAAAAATGGCTCCCTTTCGGGAGCCTCATGAAGAAAAATGATTCTGATTAGAAACGATTAATAACTTCGTTTCTTTCGAAGAAATAAGCGATCTCTCTTTCTGCCGCTGTCGCAGAATCAGATCCGTGAACTGAGTTCTCGCCAACTGATTTAGCATAGAGCTTACGGATTGTGCCTTCAGCAGCGTTTGCCGGATTGGTTGCACCCATGAGCTCGCGGTTTTTAGCGACTGCGTTCTCACCTTCGAGAACCATGAGCATAACCGGGCCGGAAGTCATGAAATTAACGAGCTCGCCAAAGAATGGACGCTCTTTGTGCTCGATATAGAAACCTTCGGCTTTCTCTTTAGAAAGACGGGTGAATTTCGCAGCAGAGATACGAAGACCGTTCTTCTCGAAAACAGCAATGATGTTACCGATGTTGTTATCGAGAGTTGAGTTCGGCTTAACGATAGAGAGTGTTTTTTCAATGGCCATGTTATTTCTCCTTATAAGAAATCAAAAATTATTTTTTAAGTACTTCAGCGATTTTTTGTCCAAGCTCAGCCGGTGATCTGGCGATGGTCACTCCACATTCCTGAAGAATGCGGAATTTCGCTTCAGCAGAATCATCAGCCCCGGAAATGATGGCACCCGCGTGACCCATGCGTTTCCCCGCAGGAGCAGCAGCACCGGCGATGAAGCTCACAACCGGCTTAGTCATGTTCTTTTTAATCCAGCGGGCAGCTTCAGTCTCTGCCGTTCCGCCGATCTCTCCGATCATGATGACCGCGTCTGTATCAGCATCGTTTTCGAACATTTCAAGACAATCGATGAAGTTTGTTCCATTCACCGGATCTCCGCCGATACCGACACAAGTTGACTGGCCGATCTCACGCTGAGTGAGCTGGTAAACAGCTTCATAAGTCAGAGTTCCTGAACGTGAGATAACTCCCACCCGTCCTGGCATATGGATATGGCCCGGCATGATCCCGATCTTACACTCACCCGGAGTGATGACACCCGGACAGTTAGGACCAATCAGGCGTGACTTTGATCCCTGAAGAGCTGACTTCACCTTGATCATGTCCATGACCGGAATTCCTTCCGTGATAGCGATGATAAGCGGCATCTCTGCGTCGATACACTCGAGAATTGAATCAGCAGCAAATGCAGGTGGCACGAAAATCATCGCCGCATTTGCGCGGGTTTCTTTAACTGCTTCATAAACAGTATTAAAGACAGGAATGCCCTCATGAATTGTGCCGCCCTTTCCGGGAGTCACACCACCGACAACGTTTGTTCCATAGTCGCGAGATTGAAGAGTATGAAACGTCCCCTGCTTACCGGTCAGACCGACAGTGATGAGACGAGTGTTTCTGTTAATGAGAATGGCCATATTACTTTCCTCCCTTAGCGGCCGCTACTGCTTTCTGAGCAGCATCAGCGAGGTCATTGGCCGGAGTGATTTTAAGTCCGGATTCAGCGAGAATTTTCTTACCGAGAGCAACGTTAGTTCCTTCAAGACGAACCACCAGGGGAACACTTAATTTAAGTTCCTTGGCAGCGTCAACAACACCATTGGCGATGATGTCACACTTCATGATTCCGCCGAAGATATTAACGAGAATGGCTTTAACATTTTTATCCTGAAGGATGATCGAGAAAGCTTTCTGAACAGTTTCTTTCGTTGCTCCACCGCCCACATCGAGGAAGTTCGCTGGAGTTCCGCCGTGAAGCTTAAGGATATCCAGTGTTCCCATGGCAAGACCGGCGCCGTTAACGAGACAACCGATGTTTCCATCGAGTGAAATATAAGAAAGACCGAACTTACCTGCTTCAAGTTCCTGGGCAGATTCTTCAGTCACATCTCTCATCGCTTCAATTTCCGGATGACGGAAAAGAGCGTTGTCATCGAAGTTGAGTTTTCCGTCGAGAGCAAGAACGTCACCGGACTTCGTTGTTACGAGCGGATTAATTTCTGCGATAGAACAATCTTTTTCAACATACAGCTTATACAGACCCTCAAAGAATGACTGAGCTTTCTTGAGCGTGTCGCCTTTGAGTCCGAGAGCGTAACCCAGCTTACGACCAAGAGCTGGTGTAAATCCGGTCGCCGGATCAATGTGGGCCTTGATGATTTTTTCCGGAGAATCGTGAGCAACCTTCTCGATTTCCATTCCGCCTTCGGTGGAAACCATCATCGCTACTTTTCCGACTGCACGATCGAGAACGATACCACAGTAGTACTCGTGATCGATGTCACAACCTTCTTCGATCAGGACCTTGAGAACTTTCTTTCCTTCAGGGCCAGTCTGATGGGTCACAAGCTGCATGCCAAGGATCGCCTTCGCATGTGTTTCAACTTCTTCCAGAGAGCGCGCGAGTTTCACTCCGCCGCCTTTACCGCGGCCGCCAGCGTGGATCTGAGCTTTCACCACCCAGATTTTTCCGCCTAATTTTTTTGCAACCTCTACAGCCTGAGCTGGAGTATCGGCCACACCACCTTTCAGCACGGCGATGTTAAACTGTCGCATCAGGTCTTTCGCCTGGTACTCATGGACGTTCATGAACTCTCCTTAGAGACAATATTTGGATAAGGGAGATTATAGGCATTTTGCAAAGTCAGACAATGAAAAGGTCTTGAAAAACATGGTTTTGTAGAGGGAAGATAGAGATAATTGTGGTCTGCGCATCCGGTCAAAAAAAAAGAGAATTTATGAAAAAATATTCTGTTCTTCATCCTGCTGTTTTTAAGCTCGACGGTGGTGCGATGTTTGGAATTATTCCTAAACCCTTGTGGTCCAAGGCAATTCCAGCTGACGAACAGAACAGGATTCTCATGAGTCTGCGTGTCATGCTGATCCAGACTGCGCACCGAAATATCCTGGTGGATACGGGAATCGGAGATTATCACGGGGAAAAATTCGATAACCGGTTTGGGGTAAAGGGCGAAAAAAATCCTTTGCTCGAAAACCTCCGGAAGAACTTTGGTCTTCTTCCTGAGGATATTACCGACCTGATCGTGACTCATCTCCACTTTGATCATGTCGGAGGTCTGGGTGCCGGCGAACAGGGGAAGCAGGAAATTATTTTTCCCAAAGCGACTCTTCACATTCATAAGCAGCACTACGCTTATGCCCTAAATCCCACTGCCAGGGATACGGGTTCTTTTCACGCCCAATATTTCAGGCCACTGATTGAAGCGGCCGAAATGGAAAACCGAATTCACTGGGTGGATGGTGAAGAAGGAGAGGTTCTCCGCGAAGGTAACGATGTGATAAGATTCCGCTGCTCGCATGGACACACCCCATGGTTACTTCATCCCTATGATGAGAAATTCATCTACATGGCCGATCTCGTGCCAACCAGTCATCACATTCCTATTCCCTGGGTGATGGGCTATGACATTTCTCCTGGTATCACGACTGAGGACAAAAAATCTTTTTACGAGTTCATCGTAAAAAATGATCTCACCATGGTCTTTGAGCATGATCTCGAGTTCTGGGGCGGGAAAGTGAAACCGAAGGGTGCCGATTACGAAGTGGCCGAAAGATTCAAGGTGACTTCGACCGATCCGCAGTCATATCAAGAAGTAATTTCGTAAGCGAGTTCTTCAGCTGTTCAAAGTTTTTTAATACCTGCGCGCGAAGTGCTTTGATTTCGGCTGGCCTGGGCCTTTTCATCTTCTGAAGTTTCTCGATAACTTTCATGCTTTCCATTCCTACCGATTTACTGGCGGATCGAACCATCCCTTCATAGTCTTTCTTCGTGATCAGGGGCCTGAGATCGGACTCGCGTAGACCGTCAAAGTATCCTTCATTTGCGACCACAAACTCCGTCAGGGCGTTACCATATTTTTTCGTATACTGCGCGATCATGACATTCAGACGGCGGTTAAAATCACGATCGCCCTTATCGAGAAAATCGAGAAGATGCTGCTCAATCTGAAGAGCGATCGCATGCAGAGTCTGGAATTTCATCTGCAGATCTTCCCAAAAGAGCTGCTCCTGGCCTTCAGTCTGCTTCTTCATTTCCTCTTTTTTCTTCATTAACTGGGAAAGGACCTGCTGGAATTCATCTGCTCCGCGGGGATAGAGAACAACTCTGGTTGTCGCCTCATATTCTTTCTCAGGCGCGGTGAAAAGATTCCGGATACGCGGAACAATTCCGTCCCATTCACAACGCATGGCCTTGATGTCCATCTCGTATAGTCCGGGAATGATTCGTATCCCCTTTCGGAATTCAAACACGTTAAATTCTGCGACGTGATCGGCAAGCTTTCCGCGGGTCACCAACTCAACTTCCTCATCACCCATGGTGAGTAGCCGGTCTTTCACTGAGCGGAAAACGGCTTCCACGTCACATCGCTGATAACCCGTTGTCACCAGCCAGATATGAGTCAGATCCGGTGAAGCATACTCGTGGAAGAAGATCTTCTTATCGAAGCCCTCAAACTTATGGTTATCCATGATTTTTTTATGAATCTCCAGAGTCATCTTGGGATAGCGACGGATGTCGAATTTTTCCTGGTCGCTCATCCACTGATATATTCCGAAGACGAGAATCATCACGATGAGTCCTGCTGCGATGACCGGAGTTCTTCGTCCCTTTCCGGCAGGTGTGCTTACCAGTTCTTCTTCTTCTTCAAAAGGAATGGCAGGAAGATCATCTTCCGGAAGCGGTGGCGGAAGATCATCGGAAGGATCATCAATTTCTGAAAGAACGTCCTGAAGCGAAATTGCCACGGGAAGACCTTCCCGCCAGACCTGAATATCGGGAGGGAGTTTATGGTCCGCCAGCCGTTTTTCCAGAGTCTCAAGAGAATATGGCCCTTCATGTCCTGAGGGGAGCATGATAAACCAGAGAGGAGCTTTTTTATCGGTCCAGTTGCTGTCGTTAAACAATTTTATTCACCGTAAGAGGGATAGGACAATCTTATGACGAAGACCCCTAACACTCAATCTGAAAAGCGCCATCAGGAGTCTCTGAGTGCTCGCTTTGGCACGTCAGATGGAAAAACTGTTCTTTTCATCAAAAGTTCCACTGATACAGGAGTCATCCGGAACGGGGGAAGAAATGGTGCGAGACTAGCTCCTAAATCTCTTCTCTCTTATTTCAGAAAACTGGCCCTCGACAAAAAAGCAAAAGAGTTTTCCTTTCGCGAGCTGGAAGTTTCGTCCCTTGATGAAGAAAAAATTGATTTTTCGGCGGCACAGGAGAAAGAGGCGCTGAGAATCAAGACTGCGGTGAGTGGCAGCGGGAATGCCAGGCTCATTCACCTGGGAGGCGGTCACGACCACATCTATCCCCTACTGAAAAGTTTTGATCATAAGAAGAGAATCATTGTTCTGAATCTTGACGCTCATGCCGACACCAGAACGGATGACGACTCCCACTCGGGAACTCCTTTCCGTCAGTTCGCGAAGGAATTCACAGGAGATTTTCATCTTTTCCAATTGGGTCTTCATGTCTTCGCAAATTCCGAAAGTACGCTTTCAGTTCTCCCCCGGGGAAAAATGCATGTCCTGTGGAGAAAAGATCTCATGGATCAGGCGAAGTGGAGTGAATTTTTCAATGAGATGAAAAAGCTCATCGATGATCAGACCGTGGTGATTTTTTCTCTTGATGCCGACGCGATTTCCGGGGAAATTGTTCCCGGAGTGAGTGCCGTAAATGGAATGGGACTTAAAACCGGCGAACTCTTTCAGGCATGGGAGATGTACCGGAATCTCCCTATGAAGCATGAACCGATACTTGGAATTTATGAGCTGAATCCCGTTTATGACACGCTCTCAGGTATGAGCATGCGATTCATGTCGAATTTCCTCTATGTGACATTAAAGTAGCCGTTTGCTTCCTAGACATAAAAAAAAAGCCCATCCGAAGATGGGCTTTTTTTTTCGAGAGACTTGGAGAAGCTAAAAAAATCCTTTCTTTAACTCCAACACACACACACACACAAAACTTATATATGCAAATTTTGAGCCATTTTAATCAGTTCGGCAAATCTTTTTTCTTCGTGTTTTATTCGACACTAGACGCGTGACGCATATTTTATGCATGTCATTGCGCCAACACCTCGGGGAAAAATGCGTCATGCCCTTGACGCTCTACAGGGAAGTTTTCTGGTCATGGCCCAACCTTCCGGTATCTTAATCCGATTTAACTCTTCAAAATCCAGTGGAAAATCTGCATAATGTCGAGGCATTCAACTAATTGTTTTTTTTAAAAATACTTCAAAGGAGTTTTCCATGTTTGCTCGCGCGCTTACCACGTCTCTCGTGGCCCTTTTCCTCGCTGTAGGATGTTCTTCTTCAAAACCTAAAAATTCTCAGGACGATGGCGCTGCTGTTGGTTCTGATGGCAATAATGCTGGCCTTTCTCTTGAGCTCAATGGTTCTTCTGATACAGGAAAC
>JAKFFP010000118.1:0-2220 GCA_036675045.1 Bacteriovoracales bacterium
GTCGCTTGCGTAATGTTTTTAAGTCCCGGAGCGTGTTCCTCGAACTGGGGAGAATTGAAATAGGTGTAGGTCGAACCGCAAGAGAGAATCAGATAATCAAATTCTAAGCGATTCCCTTCCAGGGTTGTGAGCCACTTCTCTTCTTTGTTTATTTCATTCACATGACCCAGAAGAATTTCAACATTCGGTCCGCGCAGGATTGAACGAAGAGGATAAGCGATATCCGCCGGGGATAGGCCCGCAGTGGCGACCTGATAAAGCAGCGGCTGAAAGAGGTGATAATTTCTCTTATCAATGAGAGTCACGTGAAATTCAGTGCGGGAAAGTTTCTTCGCTGCCGATAGACCGCCGAAGCCACCACCCACAATCACAACATGTTTCTTCTTCATTAAATTCCTTTTCTAACCTCATCTTCGACGTTGCTTAGAATCTGAGGTCATTAAATGAATTTAGCCTCAGAGAAAGAGATCAGGATTTCCGGAACCGATTCTTACCACTTCCGGTGAATCCTGGGTAAAATCCACGATCGTCGTGGGACCCAGGAACTCGTACTCACCCGGATCAATAATAAGGTCGATGAGATGTCCCAGATTGTCTTCAATCAACGCACTATAAAGAGGAATCCCATCATCTTCCGCGTCGATCATTTCGTGATTGATATGACTCGAGATAAGAATTCCGTCATAGGAATCGATCAGACTCTGGCAGAGTTTTTTAGGCGGGAAGCGCACGCCCACTTCATGATCAGTCTTTGATGCCTTGAGATACTTTTGAATTTTTTTCTGTGCCGGGAGAATAAAAGTGTAAGGACCGGGAATAACCTTTCTCATCAGCGCAAAAGGGCCGTCATTGATCTGGGCGATCTCCATCGCTTTCTGAAAGCTCGAGCAGAGAACGGTGAAGTGCTTGGTATTATCGACGTGCCGGAGCTGATAGAGGCGGTCCATTCCTCTTTTCTCTGCCGGATCCGCTACCACTACCCAGTTCGTCTCAGTCGGGAAGGCAATGAGCCCACCTGACTTCAGGATGCGGAATGCGTTTTCAAGAACGCGATCATCGGGATTGTGTTCAACGACGTAAGAGATCATGAGATCATCTTAAACTAAAAGGCCTCCCAAAAGGGAGGCCTGAGTTCTAAAAAAGTAATTAAGTTTTGTTAGTGAGTGGCAGGTACCGACATGACAGTCCCCAAAGACTTGGAGCGGCGCTCGAAGAAGTTCTGGTTCTCTTCTCTTTCCGACTCTTCTTTGCAGAGAATGCACATTTCAGATGTCGGACGGGCCATAAGGCGGGTGTAAGTAATCGGGTCGCCACAATCGTCACACATGCCGTATTGCTCAGTTTCGACCTTAGAGAGAGTTTTCATGATCTTCTTGTAATACAAGCTCTCACGATTCGAGAAACGCATATCAGCGGCGAGAAGAATGTTATCATTTGCGGAATCGACTTCATCTTTCGCGCCAGTAATCGAATTAGATTCGTACTCTTGCTTCTTCAGTTGAAAGTTGACTCTGATGCGCTCTGCTTCACTCATGAGCTTGTCTTTCAGTGCAGCAATCTGCTTTTCAGACAAGTGACTGTTTAGTCGAACGGCCATCCGTGTTCTCCTTGTTACTCTCGGCTTCGCAGCCGTTTGTGTGTTTTGGTATTGAAGATTAAAACGTGGCCACCCTTCAGTTGCCAATGTCGAAAAATTGACAAATGCCCGATTTGACTAACAAATGCTTTCAAGATTGCAAGCGTCAGTAAGGTTCTGATAAACCCTTAACGGAAAATAGGTAGATGCATGATGAACATGAATGAAGAAAAGTTTCTTAATGACGTTTTTTTGACGCTGAAAAAATACATTCAGGAGAATGCTTCTACTGACGTGGTTTCGACTCCATCAACAGTCGATGAGTTGAAAAAAATTCTTCCGGAGCTTTCAAAAAACGGAATTTCCCTCGAGGAAATTCATAAAGAACTGAAACTCATTCTCTCAAAGAGCGTTCGCACGATTCATCCGATGTTCCTGAATCAGCTCTTCGGTGGCTTCGATGTCACGGCCTGGACAGGTGAAGTCGCGAGTGCTCTTCTCAATCCCACCATGGCCACGTTTGAGATCTCTCCGATTCTCACCGTTATTGAAAAGCGCCTGGTCAAAGAACTTCTGACGCTCATGGGTTTTGAAAGCGGTGAAGGGATCATGGTGACCGGAGGAAGTAACGCCAATCTGGTTTC
>JAKFFP010000010.1:0-2215 GCA_036675045.1 Bacteriovoracales bacterium
AAAATCGCCCACGACGTTCAGAAGATCCCAGTCAGCTTTCGGAAGCGAGACAGCGCCATCGTTCCGGCGGGCAATATAAGGGATACGGCTGGAAGAATTCTGAGAGGTAAAGGTGATCGTCGCAATTTCTGTGGCCGGAGGACAAACGACAAATCCGCGATAAGAATCAAATCCACCCTGCCTTACTTCTTTACAACCGCTATAGCTGGTAAATGGTGACTCAGGAAGAAGGATTCCGTTGACCGTACCGGTGAGCTTTCCGTCTTTATCGCGAACGCTGTTGGAAAGAACTTCTTCGAGCCATCCCGCATCCCCTTCCAGGGCTTCCATGTAAATCCGGTGATACGGCTCGGGTGAGAAGGCGACGTTGCGTGAGATATTCGTGAGCTTGTCAGATCCACCGATGGTTAACATCGGTACCACCGTCACATCGACCGTCTTCTCATCATAAATAATTTCCTGCTTGGCGACCGCAAATTTTTTAAAGTCCACTTTGTCGATTTCCCATGGACCGTCGTAGAGGATAATTCCTGCCTGCCGTTCCGGGAATTTCACCGCAAGGAAACGGTCATCGATCGGACCATGGTTATTTGAGCGACCCACGAAGAGGGAATTTTTAATGATCTGGTTATAGGCGAGAAACATAGACCAGCCGTTGTCCGCAAGGACTGCTTTGTCGAAGAGGACGGTACTTCCCCGGAAGTAAATTCCCGAGTGAAGGTTCTTGTAAGCAACAAGGCCCCTGAAAACCGGAGTCACGGGCGGATTGTAGTGGGCCGTATCGAGCTTCCGGTCCATGGGATTATTGACATTATTGGTCGCATACGGATTTTCGCCCTCAAAAAGACGTTGCACGGGTGCTCCGTCCCAGGTGTGGCCCACGAGAGTTGTATGAGCGACGTTATTATCGTAGCGAAGTGTATTGGAACTTAATGGACGCGCGAGAACCTCTCCGTCAAATTCTCCGGTCTGGTGGTTGAATCTTCTGACGGCACCAACGAAGGACATCCAGAATCCATTACCCACGGAGCCCGAAGCGATATTATTGATAACGGTATTCTGCGGATGAGTGATCCAGAAAACACTCACCGCCGGGAAACGTCTTCCGACGACCCCGCTCACCCTGTGATCTCTGTTGTCAGAAGCAAGGAGGATCTTCGACGGATTCGGATACAAGGCACGGATCCCGAGGTTTGAGCTCAAAGTATTGTTGATCTCGTTACCATCTTCCAGGAAAAATCCGTGACCCTTGAACGAGAAGCAGACGTTGTTATGAACCAGCGCCTGGTTGGTCTGGTGAATGGTGATACATCTCTGGAAGGAATTATGGATACTCGAATTTTTAATGTACTGACCGGGAACGTCGCCCGCAAAGTGCCAGTGAAAGGGATAGCGGGCCATGACCCCGGCCTGGCCCATCCGGGAGAACTCCACACTATCAACATTCGCGAAGCCGCCCTTGTGAACCATCACGTGTCCACCCAACTCGGCTCCTGGAATATCGAGTTCAGAAATGGCACCAGTCGATTCATCAGGGCGAATGACGATGTTTCTCGTGAGGTTCGCTATTTCTGCGCGCTCATCGAGAATCTTATTTCCGTCCTGAGTCTGGAAGACCTCGCGGGTACCCCAGTGGCGATTAAGGAGCGGTTCAAAGAATGTCACGACATTATTACTGATTGAAGAAATTTTAAGAACTTCGAATTCGTTCGGATTATAGCTGGAAGAGGCAATGACAACGGTGTCCCCCGCTTTCCACTTCGCAGAAACATCCGCATTCACCGTAACAGACAGCTGTCCTTTCTCTGCGTTCCGACTCAGGCGATAGTGGCCGGAACGTTCCGTGGCACCAAAGAGCAGAAGCTTTCCGTTTTGGTTCACCACCAATCCCCGGTATTCGGCGTTCCTCGCATGGGGATCTTTCGCCGAATGCTCAAGCGAGATGATAAATTTTCCGCGGAAGGGAGCGGTCGGCATTCCGCACTCGAAAGCCCCGTTAACCAGGATGGTCTTGGCCTTGATTTCGGCGTTAGAGCGGCAGACGAGCTTTCCGTTAATGAGGAGATCACCCACATCGGCCGAACCGTCAATGATGACAGTATCTCCGGCCTTCACTTCAACATTTTTTTCTCCGTCAACTCCTGTTGTGCTCGCGATCAGCGCTGATAGATTCAACGTCGCTGCCTGCAGAGGAAGTGCAAAAACGAGAGAGAGG
>JAKFFP010000379.1:0-13521 GCA_036675045.1 Bacteriovoracales bacterium
CCTCTTGCGGCTTTGAAGCCCGTAACTTTTGTCCCTCGTGAGCAAAGAGGAAGAGACACTCTGGAAAAAACGAGAGCGATCCTTCGCACTGAAAAGGAAGCGATCTACGTCACGGCACTTGATTCCATCGCGTGGATCACAAATTGCAGAGGATACCATCTTCCGTTCCTGAGTTCTTTCTACGGAAAAGCTCTTGTGACGAAAGAAAAAGTTTATGTTTTTGTTACACCCGACACTTCAATCGATCCGAAGGCAAAAAAAGAGGCGGGACTCGAGTGGATTCACCTTCCTTTCCACGACCTTCCAAAAGAACTCGAAAGACTTCAGAACACACTCCACCTGGAAAAAGTTTCATATGATCCTGGCATGATTAACTCCGCAGATTTCACCATGCTCGTTAAAATCTTCGGAACAGAAATTCTCTCCGAAAAAGACGGCGGGCTCTACGAATATCAGTCGATCAAGGAGCCGGTTGAACTCATGCAGGTTGAGGCTTCTTTCCGCAAGGCGGATCAGGCGATCTTTAAGACGATCAAATGGACCAAGGAACAGATCAAGGCCGGCAAGCGTATCACTGAGCTCGATCTCTATCAGGAAACGTCGAGAAAATATCAGGCCGAAGGTGCCGTCGAACAGAGCTTTAACACCATCGCCGGTGTGGGGCCAAACGGTTCCATCATCCATTACGGAAATCCTTCTGATGAAGTCGTGATCAAGGACAATGACATGATCCTTCTTGATTCGGGGGGATACTTTGAAGGCGGTTGGGCGACGGACACGACCAGAACCTTCTTTGCGGACGCGACGAAGAAGCCGCATCCGAAAATGAAAGAGATCTATACTCTTGTTCTCAAGGGGACACTTGCCCTTCAGAACGCCGTATTTCCCGACGGAACCCGGGGAAATGTCCTTGATGGATATGCCCGCGGTCCCATGAGAAAAATGGGTTACGATTATAATCACGGCACCGGTCACGGTGTTGGTGTTCACGTGCATGAACCGGGTGTGAGAATCTCATCTGTTTCGAATGTTCCTATGAAAGAAGGTCAGATTGTTTCCATTGAGCCGGGGATCTATATCCCGGGCTTTGGCGGCGTTCGTCTTGAAAATATCGCTTATGTGGAAAGACATCCGGAGCACAAGAACATGCTGCGCTTTAAATGCCTCGTCTACATCGGTTTTGAGCCGGCACTGATCGATGAGACTCTTCTGAACTCGGAAGAGAAGACGCAGCTGGTTGCTTATGAACAGGAATGTTTAAAGCGCGGGACGAGTTTGCTGTCGCTTCAGTAGTTTCAGGATTTCAGAAACAAGAACGAGAAAGAAGAAGCCAAGACCCATCTGCCAGAAGGGAGTTCCTCCGCTTTTCGGATGATCATCATCATCATCTTTCTTCATCGCCACTGCTCCGGTGACCAGACCATCAATAAGGCCGCATCCATCAAGCTTGATCGGATAAAGATAAGTGACACCGTCTATGTCATCCTGACCCAGGCTTTTCCTGAGATTGACCACCTGATAGTACATGAGGGCCTCTTTCTCCTCGGAATGACCAAGACCTATGGCGTGCCCGATCTCGTGAGCAATGACACCGATCCGGTCCGAACGTGAGAGGCCTTCAAATTTTCCACCCGGAACATCATTGATAAGTATGACTGCTCCCTTGATTTTTTTTCCGCTGAAACTATTGGGAACGGTAACCGCGATCACAGAGGGACCATCGTAATTATCGGCCAGCTGATTACAGGAAATTACGATCCCATCAACGGGAGGAAGAACGGTCTGGCCGGCAGTGCCTGCTTCGTTAATACAAGTCGTATCGGTCGGAGAACAAAGACGTGCGTTGTTGATGTCAGCAGTCGCGATCGGATTAGAAAAACCTGATTCCTTGAGACGAAGACGAGAGGTCGGGACTTCATTCCAGAACTTATCGATGGCTGGTTTCACATACGACTGAAGATCTGCCGCCGTCACATTGATATTGGTGCAGGTTGAATCACCGGCGACGTAAACCTTCACCTTGTTTTTCTTGAATGCAGCCGCGAAATTATTATTGAGGGTAAACGCCTGAGCACTTGTCATGAAAATGAGAAAAAGAAATAAGTACTTCATGATCATTCCCAATAATGTGTAAGGAAAATTGTATACGATACCTGACGACGCTCTTCCTTAAATAACGAGTAAGTATAGGTCTGAAGTTTCGCTGACCAGTCTTTGTTGAAGAAGCCTTCAACCCCCAGATCAAAGGTATTATTCAGCGCCGACCGGTTTTCATCCGGATTGTAAAACGTGGATTGGGTACTGCCGTTATTGATTTTGGTCGTTCCGCCTTTTCCGTGCATGTTGAGCCACATGAGGCTGGTTCCTACACGAAGTCTTAACCAGTCCAGAAGCTCATAACCAACATCACCGCGGATCATGAAAATGTTTTTGATCATGTTAGAGTCAGTTGCTTCCCAGGGAAGAACCCAGTTAATCTCCGGAAGAAATTTCCATTCGGGCGAAAAGGAAAACTTCATCCCAAGGCCTACGGTAGGAGCAAAAGCAAATTTCCTTTGTGCGCCGGAATCATCGCTTTGGACATTATTAAAATATTCAGTGTGCGTCCCGAATTGAAATGACCACGCTTCCATTTTGTCCCATGACTTTGCCGCGGAAACATTCTGAGGAGTTTCGACCGGGGTTGTTCCGTACCGGTGCTTGGTCTCCGGCACGAATTTTTGCGCCAGAAGGGAAGTCGGTAAAAGACCGATTGATATAGTCAGGATAGTCAGAAGAATGTGCATTCTTAATAGCTACCAAAATAACTACGCAATCGCTATCATAGAGCAGACTTCGGGAGACAAAATATGTTCGAAAACTTTCAGGTGCCATCAGAACTTCGTCCGAGTGATCCACGTTTTGGTGTCGGTCCTTCCCTCATACCGGTTCAGCATGTGAGAAATCTCGCGGAAACCGGATCAGCATTACTCGGAACCAGTCATCGGAAACCTGCCGTCAGGAATCTGGTTAAAGAGCTTCAGGACGGGATCAGATTATATTTTAATCTTCCGGTCGGTTACGAAGTTGTCCTCGGGAACGGGGGAGCTACACTTCTCTGGGACATGATCGGTCTGGGAATGGTTGAAAAATCCTCACTGCATTTTGTGACCGGAGAATTTTCCGAGAAATGGTACAAGGCCCACGCGCAGATCCCGTGGATAAAGGCGAGAGAAATAAAAGTTGAGCCGGGTCATGGCATCAATGCCAAAGAAGAGCCGGGCCACGATTTCATCTGTACCACACTCAATGAAACTTCAACCGGTGTGATGATTTCATCTCTTCCGGACCTTCTGGATAAGCACACACTTCTGGCGATCGATGCGACTTCCGGGGCGGGACAAATTAAAGTCGACTGGAACAAGGTTGATGTTTATTACTTCGCTCCCCAGAAAGTTTTTGCTTCTGATGGAGGACTCTATGTCGCCATCCTTTCTCCCAAGGCCATTGAACGAGCACTCCGGATCCAGCAGGATAAAACCCGTTACATTCCTGAGTATATGAAATGGTCGCACGCCATTGAGAACTCCCGGCAGAATCAGACTTACAATACGCCTGCGATCACGACGATCTTTCTGATGAATGAGCAGATGAAGCTCATGAATAAGCTGGGCGAAGATAAAGTCATCGCCGAAGCAAAGAGAAAAGCTGATCTCATGTACGGATGGGCGGAATCAAAACCGTATCTCAATCCTTTCGTTCAGGAAAAAAGCATGCGTTCACAGGCGGTGGTTACGATCGATGTGGATGATCGTTACAAGATGGACGATCTCGCAGCCGTTCTTCGAAAGCAGAATGTTGCTTTTGATATTGAGGCCTACCGGAAGCTCAATCGCAATCAGCTGCGGATTGCTCTTTTTCACAATGTCTCGTACGACGATCTGGTTAAGCTCACTAAAATAATTTCGCTGGCGATTGAAACCTCGGCGTAATTGGTGCGACGAGCACTTACATTTTCCTGTGACGCTTTAGCTTGTCTTAAATTTCATCTTAGGCCAGCTTGCTCCTTTTCACCCATTTGTAATTCGATTGTAAAATTCTTGGCGGTGTCATCTTGCCATCTTGAGTGATCTTCTCAGCGTGAGCTATAAAGCTCCTGATTTTTGATTCTTAACCAAGGAAGACACGATGAAAAAAGTCCTTCTCTTTTCTCTTATCCTGATGGCGACGAATGCATTCGCTCATCGTTGGGATGGGGCCAATAGCCCTCACAACATGACCAGAATCGCCAAAGGGCCTCTGATCACAAATTTTAACGATCTTCCTATGGCGGCCAATCTTTCAGACAATCGCTACGCGTGGTCTGAAACTTACTGGCCTTCAAATAAAGGTGGAATTGCTTTCCGCTGGAATCATCCGGATCCACAGCCATTCAAGTACAAGCTCCACACGCGGGAAGAGCTGAAGGCCATGAGCCATAAAAGCTTATCCCAGCTTTCACCGGCCGAGCTCTATGATATTTCCCAAGGCGATTACAACTATACTTTGACCCGCAAGGTGCTCGCGAAATTCAGTACCCGTGATCTCTGGTGGGAAGGAATCTGTCACGGATGGGCACAAGCTGCGGCAAACTATCCTGAACCAAATGCTGTCACCATCACTAACCGTGACGGTATCAAAGTTCCTTTCGGTGCTTCCGATGTGAAAGGCTTACTTGCCATGCATGAAGCCTATAACTATGGCGGTAACTTCGGCTTCGTCGGAAAGCGTTGTCGCATTCGCGGTAAAGTTCCGGGAGAAGAAGATGCACGCGATGGTCAGCTTCCTATCCCGACAGCAGAAGAGTTTAATTCTCCTGACTGCAAAGACGTGAACGCTGGTGCCTTCCACGTTGTTGTTTCCAACATGATCGGAATTTATTCCAGAAGCTTCGTTGCTGATATCGATCGTATGAATGATGTCTGGAACCAGCCGATTTACGGTTATTCTTCTTCGGTAAAAAATGAAGAAGTCGTTTCTCCTGAACAGCGCATGTCGGGGATTGAAAGACGTGTCCGCGTAGCGACGAAATTTATCTACGGAGAAGAACTTCAGTTCTGGTCTCCTGAGCGTGTTGCCCAGGGTCTTGATAACTTCGTATCGAAGCAACCGGTCACTGGTACAAATCACCAGGAATACCGTTCTAAGAGCTACGAATATATCCTCGAAATTGATGGTGCGGGAAAAATCGTAGGCGGAGAATGGGTATCTGAAACCCGTCCGGATTTCATGTGGATCTACGAGAGAGCTGCTAAGTTCAATAACAAAGTTATGCCGCTCGCAGGCCTCAACGCAATTTACAGACCAGTTCGCCACTAACATTTATAGGCGGCCCTTCGGGGCCGTCCTCCACCCAAGAGAGTGATTCATGAAGAATATGTTCTTTCTTATTACCTTTTTGTCCCTTCCTGTCCTTGGTGAAACTCTTACGGACAGAATTCATTCAGTCGTAGAGACTTCATCAGATTCGCACATCGTCCGCTTCGAAAAGGGAAGAGTGGGTTTCATCACGGATGATCTTCTTGATGAAATGAAAAACAACACCGGCGCGGAAGTCCAGGTGGAACTCGATCGCAAAAGCGAGATCCGCCAGTTGACCGTGACCAAAGCTCCTCTGGCCACCTATGATATTTACCTGAAAAACAACCTCTTTCAGGAACCACCGGCATTTGAGCCGACGGTCATCTCAAAAGCCAAAGTGAATGAGATCTATCGTTCCATGAACCATAATTTCAAGCGCCTCTCTGAGTGTTCGGACCGTGCTCATGTGTGGGCCTGGGATGAGTTTAAAAAGTCAGGGATCAAATCCCAGAAAGCGTTCGTTTTCCTGACGGCTTCCTATATTAACCGGGTTCGGTTTAAGTGGTGGTTCCACGTAGCACCGATGTTCAATGTTGAAGGACAGAACATGGTGACAGATGTGATGTATAAAGACCGGCCGGTTCCATTTAAAGAGTGGAAGGACATGATGGTATTTAGTAAACGCGACTGCAAGCTCACCACCAAGTTTTCTGAATACGACGTGAACCCTCAGACCGAAGACTGCTACATGATGATCGACAGCATGTACTACCGCCTGCCAGGTGAACTCCATGCCCAGGAATTGAATGGCACTTATCGCTCTGAATGGAATGAATCTGAAGTAAACAGCGCCCGCTCACGCGCGTTCAATGTCGGGAGGATCCAATGAAATTTACTAAAGCTCTGATGATTCTTCCTCTTCTGGGACTCGTCGCCTGTGGCGGCGGAGGTGGAGGCGGAAGTGATAAAGCTCAAGGGGAAACCAGCGTCGCCGTGGAAGCAGCAGACGGGGTCTATCATGCTCATCTTCGCCCGGTGAATCCGCACTCAAACGGATTCCTTCCTCACGGAGGAGCAACCTTCCGCGTGGATGGGGATAAACTTTCAGTGACCTCTTATCTGGATGATGCTGCTTCAGTGTCTCATCGTCAGAGTGTCCATGTGGGCACAAGTTGTCCGACCGCTGCACACGACAGAAACGGAGACGGCATGGTTGATTACAAAGAAGCATTGAAAGCGGTAGGCCCGGTCCTCATCCCGCTTGATGAAGATCTTTCATCGCAGGAAAAGGGAGCTGAGATTTATCCGAGAGGCTCATCGTTTACGTATAATGAAACCGGCATGGTTTCTGAAATGGTTAACAATCTCTATGAAGCAGATCCCGTTCCTGGTGATGAGATCACCAAACTTTCTCGTGGGCAGGGAATGAAACTCGTCGGCCGCGTGGTTCTCGTTCACGGAACTCACGCCGCCAGTGATCTTCTTCCGGCAACTCTCGGGACGCGTGGATCCGATCCCGCCAATATAGCACTTCCGGTAGCTTGCGGGGTGATTGCTCCGATTCAGTAAGTATCTAAAAAGACAGGGATTCCATCCTCCCTGACTCATACATTGTTATTTTCCTCCGATAAGGTCTCATGTTGAAAAACATGGGACCTATTCTTATTCTTCTTCTCCTCATCAGTTGTGGTGAGAAAAAATCTATTAAGGCCGGTGTCTCCTCGAAAAGCGATCTCATTGAAGTGAAAGGCGATCCACTAAAAACGGATGAAGTGCCGGACGGTGAAGTTCTCACTTATACGAGCAATGAAAAATTTCAGCTGACTGGAAACAAGGTGACGGCCATCTTTCGTGATCCGGCCGGTGATGAAAAAAATCTTCTTTATTGGCGGCACCAGTTTAAAGACTGCCAGACCAGTGAAACAGCATTAAGTGATGAGGCCATTCCTGAGATGGAATTCTCCTGCGACCAGCTTGGGAAATCCGTTGTCTTCGTGAAAGGCTCGGGAAAGGTCCTGAGGATCGGCGAATATGAAAGTCGCTAGCCTCTTTTTCCTCGCTGGCGTGACTCTGATCTTTTTCTCCCTGAATGGGGAGGATCAGCAATTTCTCATTTCTCAACGTAAAACGCCATCAGCTGTTAGAAGTATCGCCGCTGGCGGGACTCATAAATGCCTGCGTGATCTCTTCAGCGTTGAAGAGCTGAAAAAAGAAGTTCAGGAACTGGAAGATGCACTTGATACCAATCGCATCCAGGGCCAGTGGCATCATCTGGATCTGGCGACCCTTCCGACTCCCGCTGCGGATTTCTTCAGAAGACACGGTGACAAGCTGACTTCTTCGGTAACTTCCTGCGAAGATGTACCTTGTTTGTACAATGAAGTTTATGGCACGCCGGATGGAATAGCCGGTTATGTTCATTACATCTGGTTTCTCAGGACAGGAGTTTATCTCGCGGCCGATAACCTGGTTCCCAATCAGTTAGATCCGACACCCGGAAAATTCAATGGGAAGTCTTTTCATATTTCTTCTTATCTTTTTGATGAGGATGAACTTTACGGTTTCTGGCGACTGGGGAAAATGCTCAAGGCTCCGCTGGGAACGCTTACTCATCTGAAGGAAATTCAGCGCGTACCCCGCGGTGAAAAATTTGAAGGAAAACATTCCATCGCCTGCGGGCTCGCTCACAGTGAGGGATGGATCACACTCAATGACCAGTGTCTGGAAGTGTACCGGCAAAGTGATTCAGGCTATTTTTTTCCCGCCGTCCTGCATGAGATCGCCCATCAGGTCGACTTTGAAGAAGGCATGCGCCTCTATGATGATCCCGCCATATCCACGAAAGAAGATTTCCTGAAACTGACCGGATTTGAACTGCGGGAATATAAAAACAGCAAAAATGAGACGGTCAGACAATGGCTCCTGAAACCGGGCTCCCGGCTCATCACGCCTTATGCGCATAATTCTCCCCAGGAGAGCTTCGCCGAACTTCTTTCCTATTATCGCCTGGAAGCAGACTCACACAAAACGAAAGTAAACCAGGACTCGTGGGATTTTGCCTCGACCTATTATCAGGGAAAAAGTTTTGAGCATCAGAAAATTACCGAACGCTGGATTAAAAATGCCTCGGCCGGGAAGTTAAAGGAAATCCTCAAAGCTTCTCTGAGCTGTCATACTCCGTATTGTTTTTCTCCGGAGCTTGATCTCCTTGTGCGCGATGAAATCGGAAAGATCCGGTCAGAAGATCCCGATGGCTGCCGCGTTCTCAGTAATCCCTTGATTGCCCAGACTCTTCCCGGAAAGATAAAAGCATCCTTCCAGGATATCGCCTCGGCCACCGGGATCACAGACGATGTGAGACAGGTGGTACTGGAGCGCTTCGATGAAATCATGGAACCAGCAGCCGCCTACGAAAGTTTCTTTGCCTGCCATCAGTCCGGTAAGGATTGCTATGAAAATAAGGTCAGAGAAAGAAAAGAAGATGAACTCTCGCAGTTCGGAGAAATTTCCGGAAAACTTCTGGCTTCTTACCTTGAGCTTTACTCATTTGAGAACGTAACTGATGAGATCATCAGTTTCTACCAGAGTCTTCTGGCTTCCCGTGATGGCATCATGAAGCTCAAGGTCGACGAGTTATGGGAAGGTTGCAAGAAAGTGCCCATCTCTGATTCCTTGCGGCCAGCGGGTTCGGAATACATCGTGAAAGACGGCTATATGGTGAGCTCTTTTTATAACTGCCTCAACCGCGGTTTCAACTCGGGCCTCAGTGCATCTCTGGCCGCTGTAAAATTAAAAGAATTCTCACCGCGAAATCCGGACGAGAGAAACTTTATTCTATCCCTTATGCGGCCAAAATTCGTTGATATCCTGGATGATCATCTCCAGAGTGGCCGCGCCTGGGAATTCAGGTACCGTGACGCTTTCACTGAGCAGCAGGGAACCTGGCTTTTCAATGCGATGAGATCAAATCGCTGGTGGGTTCCGCGCGGGAGAGTTGACCAGGCCCAGCTCGAACTGGCGTGTAAAGAGAAAGCGGTTCAGATGATCGGGGGAGATATCTTCTTCCATCTCAAAAAAGATCTGTATAAAGATCTGCTCGAGAAAACCTGTAAAGGAATCCGCTAGTCTTTTTTGTAACCCGCCAGGAACTCACTCTTAAATTCCAGATAACGATCTTCAAAGATCGCCTGTCTCGCTCTCTCTGCCAGAGACTTGTAGAAAGCAATGTTGTGCGCGGTCGCAAGGATCTGTCCCAGGATCTCATTTGAGTCAAAGAGGTGCTTGATGTAGGCCCGGGTGAAGTTCGTGTTCACGTAGTCTTTCAGATTCGGCTCGATCGGAAAGAAATCGCGACGGTAGTTTTTATGTTCAATCCGGATCTTTCCGCGATTCGTGAAGAGCGTTCCTCCGCGGGCAAATTTCGTCGGAATGATACAATCACTCATATCGATCCCATTTTCCCAGATCATGAGAAGATCCTCAGGCATACCGACACCCATCACATAACGTGGTTTATCTTTCGGCATAAGAGGTGCTGTAAATCGAACAATGGATTCCATGTGTTCCGGACCTTCACCCACGGACACGCCGCCGATGGCGTAGCCCGGAAGATCGCGTTTCGTCACTTCTTCCACACAGATCTTTCTGTATTTCTCGTAGACCCCGCCCTGAACGATGCCGAAGAGTGCTTGCTTGTCGTTTCTCCAGGCCTCGATACAGCGATCAAGCCAGCGATGAGTTCTCGCGATGGAGTTCTCGACATATTTTTCGGTTGCGGGATAGGGAATACATTCGTCGAAGGCCATCATGATATCGGAGCCGAGATTCTGCTGAACCTGAATGGAAATTTCCGGAGTGAGAAGAACGTTTTCGCCTTTTGCTCCCTTGAAGTTCGCACCTTCTTCCGTGATCGAGTTCTTCTGAAGTGAAAATACCTGGAAGCCACCGGAGTCGGTGAGGATCGCGCGATCCCAGCCCATGAACTTATGAAGTCCACCGGCCTTGGCGATGAGCTCAGATCCGGGAGTCAGGTGAAGGTGATAGGTATTCGAGAGCATGATCTCGATATTCATATCCACAAGCTCTTTCGGCTGAAGCGCCTTGATGGCTCCGTGAGTTCCGACGGGCATGAACACCGGAGTTTTAATTTCCCCGTGAGGTGTAATGATTGTCCCCGCACGAGCACCACAGTGCTTGTCCACGTGCTCGAGCTTAAATTTAAAATTGTCATTGATGGCTGAACGAACGTTCATAAAAGAATTTTCCCTGGGCAAGTTGTTTTCCAGAGGTCACAAAACCCCGGCATTTCCACTATTAGGAATGTGTATGCTTCATCCCTATCAAATTCTCATCCCCTTGTTGAGCCTTTTCTGGGTGAGGGTAGATCTTACAGACCTGTATCCGCTGGAGCTTCCGGTTCAGCTGGTTGAAATCATGGACGGCGATACTCTGACCGTCAGAAGTGGTGGAATGACCATCAAAGTTCGTCTCTCAAAAATCGATGCACCGGAGATGAATCAGCCCTTCCATGGCTCCCGGATGAACGCCGGCAAGTTTTCCAGAAGCTGCCTGAAAAAGCTCACGCCTCTCGCGGGAATCCTCACCATATCAGGATTTGATATGTATCAGAGGAGTCTGGGAGATTTTGCGGGAGTGAACCTGAAAATGATCAGTGCCGGCTGTAGCGGGCTTTATCCCCATGCGAATTTCTCTTCGCTGGCCGAGAAAAATCTCTTCCTGAAAGCTCTCATCCGGGCAAAAAAAGAAAGAAGGGGAGTATGGGCGAGGGGAGGATATGTCCTCCCTAAAAAATGGAGAAAGATCAGTAAACGAAGCGGACACCGGCGGTAGCGCCGACGACCTCATTCCCCAGGACTTTATCGGCCTGAACAAAGACTCTGACGAAAGGAATATTGACCTGCAGACCCACAAAAGCACGGGGAGTGAAAGCTGTTACTTTTCCGGTGGCATCGATGTTTGCTTCGGGTTTCACCTGGACTGTGGGGTTGCCTGCCGTGGTACAGTCGCCACCGGTACAGTTGATGGGAGAGTTACTTCCATTCAGTGAACCACTCCCTTTTGCCTGGCCCCAGTTGTAGTCGACACCGAGACCGGTATAGAGGCTCAGGATATAAAGGAACTGAACATCTGTTGAAAGCTCAATCGGGATGGAATGTGTATTCACCGCGATTTTAGCGCTGGGTGAACCGGACACAGTCCCGGTTATCACTTCGCCGTTACTGGAAGTTTCGCTGACCGTTTCATTGATCTGACTCGTAAAAGTGAGATCCGTCTTATTGTACTCATACCCGAAGTGGAATTTTACTCCGCCCCAGCCGAGAAATTTATTTCCATTACCCTTGATCCAGTCATAACGGAAATGCATCCCCATCGCGAGCATATCAAGTCCGGCCTCAGACTTCTCGTTGGCCTTATCACTTAGTGAGTGTTCGTAGTCATACTTCATGAAGTTGAAATAAACGTTCAGCCGGTCTGTGTCCATACCCATGAATCTTCTGGCATCCATCCATGCGAGATTCATCCCGACAATCACTCCGGGTGCTACACCAACTCCGGATAAATCTGAGTCGGTGGTTTTATCTTTTTCCAGATCAGCGCCTATCCCGAGGCCCGCGCCGATGAGAAAGACATCCATATTGGAAGCGTAATCGGAACCAATCCCCTTACCCGCAGCGACTGACGAATCGGCCATCCCTTCCATGAGCCTTTTCGGAGGAGCACTCGGGAAATCCTTGTTAATTTCATTCTCCACTTTCTGGATTTCGGTATCGATGAAGGTCTTAACCGCAGGGAAGGTGTCCGCGCCGTTATAGTCGGTAATCCGCAACCGGAAGATCTGGGCATGCGAAGTCAGAGGGATGAGGGCAAAAACGATAAAGAATAGAGTGATTTTCATAGAGCTATTCTACGCCGCATGCCCTTCAGGGGACATTCAGAATTTTTTACCTGCCCAGAGAGACAATGCCCGGGCCATATGGTACACCTGCCCCAACTTTCCAGAGGATTTCTATGCCCTTTCTTCGTGAGATTAATCTCCATCCATCGCTAGACGGCTTTTTTAATGAGCAGGGGCTTAAAACCGCGACTCTCATCCAGAAAAGAGTGATTCCTGAGATCCTCGATCGGAAATCCATCATCGTTCTTTCGGAAACAGGTTCCGGTAAGACGCTCTCTTATGCCCTTCCGATTGCCAGCCGGATTAAAGAGCGCGAAGAGCGCGTCGGTCGCAATGACGTAAAAGGTGCTCCCTATGCGCTGATCGTTGCTCCTACCAGAGAACTTGCGACGCAGATCCACGGAGTTTTCAAAAGTATTTCCCATCACTGTAAATTCCGAGTCCGTGATCTCACGGGTGGCGATACCAACGCCAAGATGAAATCCGTTGCGGCGAGCTCTTACGAGATCCTGATCGCGACTCCTTCGCGCGTGAAGAGTGCGCTTCAGAAAAAAGAACTACAGTTGGGTCAGCTACAATACGTGATCTTTGATGAAGCCGATCAGCTCTTCGATATGGGTTTTAAAAAAGATCTGGATTTCATGATCGAGTACTTCGATATGAACGCCGTACAGTTCGGATTCATCACGGCGACTCTGCCGGTGGACGTGGAAAACTACATCATGGAAAAATTCGCTGAAATAAAATTCACGCGGATCGCTTCAGATGTGTCACACGCGCCCCAGTCAAAGGTTGAAACGTATAATGTGAGAGTGGAACCCGAAGAGAAGGCCATGGTCGTCCGGATGTTCCTCGAGAAGCAGGCCAAGGGCCGCGGGATCATCTTCACGAACCAGCAGAACCAGGCGGAAGACCTTTATAAATACCTCGGTGAAAAGTTGCCGAAGCTGAAAGTCCGCCTTCTTCACGGCAATCTTGAAATCAAAGAACGTGAAAGTGCCATCCGGGCGTTCGTGGAAAAGAAAGCGCAGATTCTCGTCGCGACCGATATCGCCGCCCGGGGAATTGATATTCCGGATCTCGAATGGGTGGTGAACTTCGGCCTTCCGAAAACCGGAATTTACTATCTCCACCGCTGTGGACGTGTCGCCCGCGGAGGAAGAAAGGGAATTGTTTATAATCTCGTGGCCCATCACGACGCTAAGATGATTGCAATGATCAATCAGGCGATCCAGACTCAGAAACACCTGAACCTGGATTTTATCCCTGAAGAAAAAATGAAGGCC
>JAKFFP010000088.1:0-2185 GCA_036675045.1 Bacteriovoracales bacterium
TGTTCATCGAAACGATCTTCTTGTAATTCGGGCTCTCTTTTCCGTAAACCCTTTCAAGGCCCTGCAAGCTTTTTTCGATCGTACCTTGAATGCGTTCGACCTGATCGGTTAACCGAGAACTCGGCAAGTCTACGATCTCTGAAGGCTTCATCGAAATGAGGTTGATCATCTTCCCGCGAGTTTCCGGGTCGAGATGCTTTATCTCCGGATTCTGTGAGAACCGTGCGAGATAGTATAATCTTCGTTGAGTAAAAGCGAGGCCCCAGCAGACTCCAAAGGTAGCTCCATCCCAGTTCCCGAGAGGTATCTGGCGATCAATGGCGAAGGCATCTTCCTGCAGACTTGAGAGGACGTTTTCACGTGTGAGATGGTCACAAGATAAGTTTTTTACCAATGAGTCATTGATTATCCGTTCTTGCTCATCCGTTTTGGAGCATAGACCTACCTGGTTTATGCTCTCTAACCCTTCGAGGCAGTGCTTTAAAGTTGCCGTGGAATCATCCCCGGCAAAACTAGAAAAGCTCAGTCCAATGATCATGAGAAAAACCATACAAATTTATCGGGTATACGCCGGTGTAACTTGAGACTTACCTGCGCCGGCGGAGGTAAAAAAAAGGCCCCTTGCTGATCTGAGCCCCTATTTTCGGACACAAAATTAAACGAGACTACCCCAGATTTTGGGGTAGTCTTATTTTAAGGAGTGTCTATGCCTCATTTTTCTGAAAAAGATCGAAGATCTCTCGAATCCAACCCGTTAGTGAGATCCGTTGGGCCAAACCAAGTGCAATTTACTGCCGCGTTCAAGCTAAAGGCTCTCGAACTTCATGCAGCGGGGTTAGGACCAAGTGATGTCTTCCAAAATTTAGGCATCGATCCCAACCTCTTTCTTAAGGATTACACTAAGAAATGTCTGTCCCGTTGGAAGAAGATCGTTAAAGTTTACGGCCCCAAGGGCCTAGAGCAAGAGAGACGAGGCAAGGGAGCCACAGGACGCCCGAAGCGTAAGGTTCCTAAGGGTGAAGCTGCACTTCTTGAGAGAATCGCAGTCCTCGAAGCACAGGTAGACTTTTTAAAAAAGCTCCGGGCCTTAGCAGAAAAACCAGAACGCAAGAGGCGTACTCGTTGATTGCTAAGGCGCTTGAAAAACGAAGCCACCTTGAAGTCGGCACACTCTGTTTACTCTCTGGCGTCTCTCGTAGCGGCTATTATCAATGGAGAAAACGACCTACATCTTCGACGTCGTCAGATGAAGAAGAGGTCATTAGTATCTTCAAGGATAAAAGAGGAAAAGCAGGTTACCGCACTATCAAAATGCTGTTTGAACGAAAGTTTGGTCGGCCTATCAATCACAAAAAAGTCCGGCGGATAAAGAGAGATCATAACCTGCTGACTCGTATACGCCGGAAGAGCAAGTTTCGAGCTATCCAGGCCAAAGGTCAGGAGCACGCCGTTGCTCCAAACCTAGTACAAAGGAAGTTCTTAGATCCTCAGCTAGTTCTCGTTGACCTGACAGAAATGCGAATAAGAGGCGGACAAAAGTCCTATGTCTTCGCGATGAAGAATGCACTCACGCGCGAGATTGTGGGTCTCGACGTGGCCGCTAATCCATCGGTTGCTTTGGTAACGAAGACTGTGAGATCCTTCCTCGAAGGAGCAACAAATAGTTACATTTTGCACTCGGACCAAGGCACACACTTTACATCGGGTGAATATCGAAAGGTCCTCCAAGACTTAAAAATGACTCAATCAATGTCCAGAAGAGGGAATTGCTTAGATAATGCGCCCATTGAGAGCTTCTTTGGGCATCTGAAAGACGAGATTGAATACAAGGAGTGCCGCTCGATAGAAGAGCTCAGAAGATTGTTGAAGGACTATATGAACTATTATAACTATGAGAGACCACAGTGGGACCTAGAAAGAAAAACCCCCGCCGAAGCGAGGGTTGAATTAGGTCTCGTTTATTAGCCTGTCTGTTTTTAGGGGCTCAGATCATTTCGGGCCCTTTTTTATTTCCATTTTTCTGCCCATTACTTGATCATTAAATAATTAAATTTCTTTGACTTGCAATTGAGGCATTATGAAAAGCTTTGTTCTTGTTTTTATCACCTTCTTTTCTCTCGCCGCTCAGGCCCAGTACAATGTGTGCAGTCCCTTGCTAAGCGAGGGAGCCTGTAGCAAGGGTCAG
>JAKFFP010000318.1:0-13426 GCA_036675045.1 Bacteriovoracales bacterium
CAGAAGCGTACAATACAGTTTCCGGACAGAACTCAAATAATTCCGTCCGCATTCCCAACAAATTTTTAAAACTCGTGGAAGAAGACGGTGACTGGGAGCTTCTCAGCCGGCTCGAAGGCAAGGTCATCAAGAAGATCAAAGCGCGTGATCTCTGGGACAAGATCAACGAGGCCGCCTGGCAATGTGCCGATCCAGGTGTTCAGTATGATGACACGATCAATGAATGGCATACCTGTCCGGAAGACGGAAGAATCAATGCCTCAAATCCCTGCTCAGAATACATGTTCCTCGACGACACCGCCTGTAATCTCGCGAGTCTTAATCTCATTAAGTTCCTTGATCCGGTCACGAATATGTTTGAAGTGGATAAGTTCATTCACGCCTGTGAACTCTGGACGATGGTGCTTGAGATATCGGTTCTCATGGCCCAGTTCCCTTCCAAGGAAATTGCTGAACGCTCTTTCCGGTACAGGACCCTGGGGCTGGGATATGCCAACATCGGAACCCTTCTCATGGTTCTGGGAATTCCCTACGACTCAGAGAAAGGAAGAAACATGGCGGGTGCGATTACCGCCATCATGGGGGGAACTGCTTATAAAACTTCCGCCCTCATGGCAAAAGAACACGGACCTTTTGCCGGTTATTCAAAAAACAAGGAACACATGCTTAAGGTGATTCGTAACCATCGCCGTGCCGCTTATGCTGATCCTGCTTCTAAATTCGAAGGACTCTCAATCTATCCCGTGCCTCTCGATGATAAACAGGTAGACGATTACCTTTTGAAATCGGCACGGCTGGCCTGGGATGAAGCTCTCGCATTGGGGGAAAAATATGGGTACCGGAACGCGCAGGCAACGGTCATTGCACCGACGGGAACCATCGGTCTGGTCATGGACTGTGATACGACGGGTATTGAACCTGATTTCTCTCTGGTTAAATTCAAAAAACTCGCCGGCGGCGGATATTTCAAGATTATCAATCAGTCAGTCCCCCGCGCGCTCAAGACATTGGGCTATAAAGAAAAAGATATCGGCGCCATCATCCGCTACGCTGTCGGTAGCGGGACACTCGTCGGTTCACCTACTGTCACTCACGAGGAACTACGCAAGAGAGGGTTTACGGATGAGAAGATTTCCCTGATTGAATCCTCATTGGAAAATGCTTTTGATATCACCTTTGCCTTCACGCGGTTTACTTTAGGTGATGAATTTCTTGAGAAGACTCTCAAGATCTCTCCTGAAAAGCGCGAAGATCCTGATCTTTCAATCTTAAAGGAAATTGGTTTTTCTGATGATGAAATCCGCAAGGCCACCGAGTATGTATGTGGAACGATGACTATCGAAGGTGCTCCCAATCTCAAGAATGAGCATCTTCCGGTATTTGATTGCGCGAGTAAGTGCGGAAGAACCGGAACGAGAATGATCAGCGCCGAAGGTCACATCCGGATGATGGCCGCGGCCCAGCCATTTCTCTCAGGGGCCATCTCGAAGACCATCAATATGTCGAATAATTGCACTGTCGCAGAGATCAGTCATGCCTATACACTCTCATGGAAAATGATGGTCAAGGCCAATGCCATTTACCGTGATGGTTCGAAGCTTTCCCAGCCGCTTAATGCCCAGGCATTTGAGGAGCTTTCTCTCATGGACATGGATGCTCCTCAAACTGAGAAGATCATGAAAGTGGCACAAAAGATCACTGAGAAAATTGTGTTTAAGGAAGTTTCACGCCAGAAGATTCTTCCCAATCGCCGCATCGGCTATACCCAGAAAGCCAATGTCGCCGGCCATAAGATTTATCTCCGGACCGGGCAATATGATGACGGAACCCTGGGAGAAATTTTCATTGATATGCACAAGGAAGGGGCAGCCTATCGCTCCCTCATGAACTGTTTCTCCATCGCAATTTCACTGGGACTCCAGTATGGGGTGCCACTGGAGGAGTTTGTTGATGCCTTCACTTTTACCCGCTTTGAACCCAATGGCGTTGTCACCGGTCACGAGAATATTAAGATGGCGACGTCAGTGATTGATTACGTTTTCCGGGATCTTGCCTGTCGCTATCTCGGAAGACACGATCTCGTTCACGTGAAACCGAGCGATCTTCATCCGGGTGCCATTCAGGATGAGAATGCTGCCGAGGAAGAGCCACTTCTTGCCATGATGGATAGTGAGGTTATTCATGCTGATGGGAATGTCAGTATCCAGACGCAGAAAGTGTTTACAAAAGAGGCCGACGTTCACATGTCCCGCCAAGCGCAGAAACGACAGGTGGCCCGGATAAAAGGCTATGAAGGGGATCCATGTCCTGAATGCCAGAGTTTCACTCTCGTCCGGAATGGTTCTTGTCTCAAGTGCGATTCCTGCGGTTCTACCACCGGCTGTTCTTAACCATTATGCGGCAGGGTCTTTAAGGCCCTGCCTTTTTCATGACCAGGATCATGTTTCAGCGTGTGATGTCCTGATACAAAGAAAGAATGAAAAAAGCCAATGACCTGAAAGGTCTTCAGGATCTGTATTTTCTTGGTCCCAAGGGGGAGCAGCGGAAATTTTTCCAGGAAATGGTCGAGCTTATCAACAACGACATGATTTTCTGGCGCCGGAATTTCTGGCCCAAAGATCCTCCGGTCATTCCCTACAGCGGGCTCACATCCGCCACGGGACTGCAACACCAGGATCATATCACTCAGTTGCTGGTTCAGCTTCTTGCCGAACTTAAAATGGATGTGCCGTTTTTTTCGCCCAGATATGTCGCTCACATGACGGGAGATCTGAGTCTCCCGGGTCTACTTGGGTATTACGCCGGACTTCTCTATAATTCGAACAATATTTCCCCGGAAGCATCACCCGTGACTCTGAAGTATGAACTGGAAGTTGGACAGCAGTTCGCGCAGCTATTTGGTTTTGAAAAAAAATCTTCCTTCGGACACATTACCAGTGGGGGGACCGTCGCGAATTATGAATCCGTCTTTTATCACAAAGGGGCGCGATTCATTCCCGCGACGATGGGTCTGGCACTCCGGAAAGAGAAGCTCCCATGGCCCTCTTTTTTGCCTTCTTCCACCTGGGAACTTCTGAACATAGCGATAGAAGATATTCCTCCGATGCTCGAAGAATTCGCTGACTACGCTGAAAAACGGGGTCTCGATCATCAAGAGCTACTGAGAAAATATTCACCCGCCAACCTTGGCGAAACGACTTTCTGGAACGAACTGCAAGTGGGCCCACCTGTGATGATCGTTCCCGCCACCGCTCATTATTCCTGGTCCAAGGCCTCCCATCTGTTCGGTATCGGCCGGGAGAATTGCCTTAATACCGGGCTCGATGAAAATCTCCTGATGTCCATTGATGATCTCCAGCGCATCATGAAATTCTGTGAAGAGAACCGCCGGCCAATTATCCAGACCGTCTGTGTCCTTGGATCGACCGAATACGGCGGCTTTGATCCTCTCGATCAGATTGTACAGGTTTTAAAAGGATGGAAGAAAAAAAATCTCTATTCGCCCATTCATATTGATGCCGCCTATGGAGGCTATTTTCAGACCATGTTTGTGGAGGGAGAAAATTATCCCGAAAATGCATCCGTTGCGCGGGAAAAGTATCCGCAAATGCACCGGATTTTTAATGCCGTGAGGGACGCTGACTCCATCACGGTCGATCCGCATAAGCTGGGCCACGTGCCTTTCGGGGCAGGAGTGTTTGTAACGAAACACGGATTTTCAAAAGAATTCATCGCTGAGGAAGCCGATTACTGCCTGTCCTCAAGAAACCAGGACATTGAAAGTTTTCCCCTGGGTAAATACATCCTCGAGGGGTCGAAGCCGGGAGCTAGTGCCGCTTCCGTTTATTTTTCCCATAAGATTATTCCACTTAACTCAGATGGTTTTGGCGGACTAAATCTTGGCCTTCTGGAGATTGCTGAGCGGTTTTATGATCTGCTGATTGGCGCTTCAGATGATGAACTGGAATTTGTTCCTATTCACAGGCCGGAATCGAATGTGTTGTGTTTTTTTATTCGTCCGAAGACATTTCCGGCCTCAGTTTCTGAAATCAACAAATTCACGGCCCTCATCACCGGTCACTTTTTCCCAAGGCCCGCAGATCATATCCAGGAGTTCAGCTATTACATGTCAAAAACTTCGCTTAAATTTGCCAGCCTTAAAGGCAGCGTTCCGCAGAGTCTCCAGAATCTCGAGAGGGATGCTGATCACCTGAAACTGGCACGGCTGGTGTTTCTGAATCGCTGGATGGATAACAAGAACGGAAGAGGGATCTCGTACATGGAAGATTTTATAAATGAGATCAAAAAGAAATGTCGTGAGCTCCTAAGAACGTAAAACGACCTTGCAGTTTTCAGTTTCCTGAAGCTCCAGCCCCGAGATCTTCACCCCCGTTCCTGCCAGGAGATTGGGAAAGATTTCTTCCAGAAGGTATTTTCCCATGTTCTCTGCCGTCGGATTGAAAGGGCAGATAAACCAGGCCTTCTTTTTGGGTGCCAATGGCAGAAGGGCGATCAATTGATCATCTTTATCCGAAATGAGAAACGTATGATCCCATTTCTCCTGAAGCCAGGGGTCAATTTTTTCCTTCAGGACTGCGAAGTCTATAACCCTTCCCAGTTGGTCCAGTTCATCGGCTTCGGCATGCACCCATAATATGTAATTGTGTCCATGCATGTTTGCGCAGGAGGATTCATGTCCCAGCACCCGGTGTCCTGAGCAAAAATGGAACTTCCTGACGGCTTCGATCTTCATATCTTTATTTCCAGCATGTCTCTGATCTTACGCCAATTCGACTCCCGAAAGTATGACAGCGATCATGCACTTTTCTCCTGAAAACTGACCCGGATCAATGTCTTCAAACCCTCCATGGATTACTCTTTTCTCAAAGGCAAGGTGCCTGACACAAAGAGGTGAGATATGTATAAAAAAACGTTCCTGGTATTTTTCATGCTTTTTAGCGCGATCTTCGCCGAGGCGAAGGTTTATGAAGTTAAAATGCTCAATAAGGGCCCTGATGGGCAGCCGATGGTATTCGAACCCTTATTCCTTAAAATTGAAAAGGGCGATTCGGTGAAGTTTGTCCCGACAGACAAATCCCATAGCGCTGAGTTTTATAAGGATGGTGCTCCTGCCGGCGCGCCGGCGTGGAAAGGCGGACTCAATAAAGAAGTCACGGTGAAATTTGATACCGAGGGCGTGCACGTCTTTAAATGCCTTCCTCACTTTGTCATGGGAATGATCGGTGCAGTCCAGGTTGGAAAGGCCACGAATCTGTCTCAGATCAAAGCACTTACCTTAAAAGGTAAGGGCAAGGATCGACTTGCAAAAATTATCTCTCAGATAAAATAAATTTCTGAAACTTCTAAAGTCCCGGCGTCCGGGACTTTAGAAGCAGAAAGTATCAGGCCTTCTTTCTCAGAGTCAGAATAAACCATCCCAGCACGAGTGCGCCGATTGCAAAGATCGTGTCACCTATGGCCCTGAGCCATCTCAGAACATTCATCGTATCTGTCTGCATGAACTCAGCAGATCTGGCATACCAGAGGCCGTGCTTCACACTGGCCACAGTTTGCAGCATCCCCACCGGTAAGAGGCTCAGAAAGGCCATGAGGAAAAGGCCAATGTTGATCATCCAGAGTGCAGATCCAAGAGTTTTGCTCTCCCAGTTCCCGCGAAAGCCCATGGTCTTCATACAGAAAAGCATGAGCCCGATTCCCAGCATTCCGTAAACTCCGAACAGTGCTGTATGTCCGTGGAGTGGTGTCGTGTTGAGGCCCTGCATGTAATAAAGAGCGATCGGCGGGTTAATCACAAATCCGAAGATCCCCGCACCCAGGAAGTTCCAGAAGGCGACCGAGATGAAACAATAGATCGGCCACTTGTAAGTGCGAAGCCAGTTGGTCGAACGGCTGATCTTTACGTTTTCATACGCCTCAAAACCGATCAGAACCAGTGGCACAACTTCAAGCGCACTGAAGGTTGAACCAATCGCCAGGACCGCCGTCGGTGTTCCCGAGAAGTAAAGGTGATGGAACGTTCCCAGAATTCCCCCGAAGAGAAAAACGATCGTTGAAAAGAGAACGGTCACAGTGGCAAATGAAGCCTTGAGAATTCCCATTCTGACAAAAAGGAAGGCGATAACCACAGTGGCGAAGACCTCAAAAAATCCTTCTACCCATAAGTGAACGACCCACCAGCGCCAGTATTCAACGATAGCAAGATTGGTATGTTTGCCCCACATGAGGCCCGCGCCATAGAAGAGCGCAATCGCTGTACAGGAAATGAGAAAGAGAATCAGGAGATTCCGCCCCTCTGTCCCGTTCTTAACAGCGGGCCAGATCGCACGGAGTACCAGCGCCAGCCAAAGCCAGAGGCCAATGAAGAGATAGATCTGCCAGAACCTTCCGAGATCAACGTATTCAAGACCCTGGTGTCCGAACCAGAAACTTGTATCAAGTCCCAGGATCTCTGCGATTGAAAGATACTGACCCACGGAAGAGCCGACAACGATAATGAGTAAGCTGATGAACAGGAAATTGATTCCCGCCCTCTGGAATTTCGGTTCATGTCCGGAGATCGCGGGAGCTATGTAAAGACCAGTCGCGAGCCATGAAGTTGCGATCCAATAAATTCCCAGCTGCACGTGCCATGTGCGGGTGACTGAATAAGGCAGGAAGTCTGAGAGCGGAAAGCCATAAAGGCCGTTCCCTTCAACGCCATAGTGTGCGGTGATGACACCCATAATAATCTGGACCACGATGAGGGCCGTCACAACCCAGAAGTACTTTAACGTCGCCTTCATGGATGGCGTCTGGATCAGAGAATCGAAGGGATCATTGGCCGAAAGCTGTTTCTCCGAGAACTCGTGCCTTTCTTCTCTGGCATAGTAATAAGTAAGAAGCCCGATACCCAGAAGAAGGAGAATAACGCTGAATCCGGTCCAGATGATGAGTGAACTCGAGGGAGTATTACCCACGAGATTTTCCGACGGCCAGTTATTCGTGTACGAAACATCTTCATTCGGCCTTTCAGTCACAGCGGCCCACGAAGTCCAGAAGAAGAAACGCGTGAGGGCAGTGATGTTTTCCTGGTCCGAGATCACATTGGCGGGAATAGCATAGGCGTCCCGCAGGTCATTGAAGGCGGGATCATTCGTAAAAAGTGAGCGGTAATGTTTGCTGACTTCCTCGATCGCCATCACCCGTTCTTTGGAGATGGTGATGTTACCCTCGCTATCAAGTGTGTTCCGGCGGATTGATTTCGTAAGACGCGCCTGGAATTGTGCTTTCTTTTCTTCATCGAGCTCATCGTACTTTGTCTGGTATTCGCTTTGGGCCCAATGATTCAGGATAAACACCGCTTCCTTGTGAAGCCAGTCTGCTGTCCAGTCAGGCGCTACATAGGCCCCGTGGCCCCAGATTGATCCGACTTCCTGCCCGCCCATTCGCTGCCAGACGAGTTTTCCTTTCTGGATGTCTTCACCCGTGAAAAGGGTTTGCCCGGTAGGAGTTTTTACGGATGCCGGCACGGGTGGTGCCTTGATATAAATTTCCCGCCCATAATAAAGAAGTACCGCGAACGAGAAAATAATGACTGCAGCAAGATATATCCAAAGTTGTTTTACTTTCAACGAATCCTCCTGGAATAAAACAATATTTCGATAATCATAAAGTGCTCGCGTCATGACAAGGTTTTATTTAAAGAAAGGATTTTTCCCAGCGCTATGATCGGTCACATCAATGACTGCATCGAGCTCAGGAAATTCGCGGAGCAGAATTTTCTCGATTCCCTGTTTCACTGTCATGGATGCCTGAGAACATCCCTGACATCCTCCACCAAAAGAGAGAAACACTTTTCCCTCGCGGAGATCGACCATGGAAGCATACCCGCCGTGAGAAGCTAGTCCCGGGGCCACAGTCTCACTCAGGACTTTCTGGATCTTCAAACCAAGAGGGGTGGTGACATTCGCTTCATTAACCGGCGCTAAAATCGCAGGCGTTTTCATTTCTTTTTTCCGTGGATAGTTATCAGGGATGAGAATAATTTTCCGATCGTGAAGGCTTCGGATAAGAGCGGCCACTTCCGGCGCGAGTGTTTCCCATTCGCCCGTTCCTGTTTTTTTCTTCACAATGAGTGCCCTTCCCTCGGCAGAGGCTTCTGCTACCCAGGGGAGAGTAAAGAGCGCGCTGAAAAGGGGAGACCCCCGGGCCATGTCAGGGGTCTTGCATTCAACGATCCCCCGATCCAGAAAGGTGACGGAGGCGGTGAAGAAAAAGACATCACTGGTTTTTGAAACGACGCCCTTGATTTCCACCTGAACTCCTTAAAGAGAAACTGATTTCTCATCCTGAGCTTCCGCCAGTTCCCGCAGAAGCTGGAAGCGGTAAATTCCCTTGTTGTGTCCGTCTGAAAAATCCACCATCAACCCATAACGGCCTACCGGCCGGACATCATTGGCCTTAATTGAAAGAGGGACCTCTCTTACATTCAGGATCTTTTTCCCGGTGTTCTCATCCACGCACAGAGCGCAAGGACATTGAGTGCGCAGGGTATAAGCATCAACCTCCGTATGACTTCCGTCTTTCCAGACCACCCTGATTGTCGCCCCATCGTGCTGGATCTTCTCCGGACTTGTTTTGGATAACATCTCCCGGGCCCTCTCCACTCCTTTGATCACTTCATCTGCCAGGAGGGTAAAGGCCCTGGCTGCCGGAAGGTCGGCATGGTCTATCTGCAGGTTAATTCCTTCGTCACTTGAGTTCATGATATTGGGATCAAGAGGAAGTTCCGCAAGAAATGGGACATGCATTTGTTGAGCAAGATCGCGGCCTCCTCCTTTTTTGAAGGGAGCTGTTACCTCATGACAGTGAGAACAGGTGAATCCGCTCATGTTTTCCACGACACCGAGAATGGGTGCATTCAGCTTATCAAACATCTGAAGACCTTTTCTGGCAATTTCGGCCGCAAGCTTCTGGGGAGTGGTGACAATGATGACGCCGGTCAGCTGGACTTGCTGGGCGATGGACAATTGGATATCGCCCGTACCGGGAGGCAGATCGAGAAGAAGATAATCAAGTTCTCCCCACAATACGCCCGTCAGAAATTGGGTGATGGCCTTCACGGCCATCGGCGCGCGCATGATGACCGGCCCTGCGTTTTGATTGATTGAGGCCATCGAGATGAACTTGATTCCTCCCTTGTCCAGGGGGAGGATCATTCCATCCCGGCCCAGGGCCGCTCCTGTATTTCCGAGAAGTCCTGACTGGCTGGGGCCGTAAATATCCGCATCGAGGAGGCCAACCTTGAAGCCTTTTGCCGACAATGCGAAAGCAAGGTTCGCGGCGACTGTTGATTTTCCCACTCCTCCTTTTCCGGAGCCAATGGCGATAATATTTTTTATGTTTGTCATACTCATGCGACATTCCTTACGATTTCCTCGTGGTGATTTCTGAGTGCCTTCAGAAGCTGTTTAACGATGATGCTTAATTGTTCTCCATATCCGCATTCGAATTCAAAACTCGCACTTGCCAGGAGCCGCAAAAGCCGCTCGTGTTCAAGCTTATGGCGTGACCGCTCGTCTGAGCTCAGGAAAGGGAAAATATCCCGTTCTTCAAGTGTGATGTGCTCTGTAAGCGCCATTTGGATTCGCGGCATGAGATTCCAGGTGCAATTCTTGTCACCCTCTGGAACTCCGCAGGTTCCTTTCGCCAGCCTCTCCAGCGCCTTGAAAATTTCTTCGCAATCTTCTGAGAATATCTGTTGATTCATATGGCCTCCATTTGTTGGGGCCCCGTAACGAGGTCCATGACTGATTTTAACCCCCGCATGCGGTGAAAACATTGATGGCCGTCATGTAAACGAAGAGCTTTAACGGAAGAAAGCTTCCAGGAATTCGGGGTCCAGAATCTTGATCTGTCTTCTTTCAATACTGATGACATTTTGTTCAGAGAATTCGTGCAGCGTGCGGGAGAAAGTTTCGGGAGCGAGCCCCAGTTGATCAGCAATTTCTTTTTTCTTCGCCGGTAGCTGCACTTCTGTAGAACAGGCCTTAAGGGAAAGTTCGTGCAGAAAGCGGGCCGTCTTGTCGCGAGCAGAGAGGAAGGCCACATTTTCAACCGAGGATGAGAGGCGCTTGATCCACATACACAGGGCCTCCATCAACTGGAAAGAAAGAACCGGATTTTTTCCCAGGAGATCCAGGAATGGCTTACGTGGAATCAGGAGGACCCTGGTTTTTTCCAGGGTCATCGCCATTTCCAGAAAGATTCCGTCACCGAAAAGGGCGTCTTCACCAAAAGTCATGCCGGTTTCAGCAATCAGGAGCACTTTCTCTCTTCCTGATGGTGATGTTTTATAAACGCGAACTTTTCCTTCAAGCACCAGAAAAAAACCGTCGCTCGATTCTCCTTCCTCCATCAAAAACTGGCCCTTCTCGACGGTCTTTTCCGTTGCGATCAGGGCAATCGATTCAAGTGAATCAGGACCGAGACCGGAACAGATGGGACAGCAGTCGAGAAGTCTTGCTTTGCTGGTGGCCTCTAATAGAGTCAATCCTAGTGTCATAATACCTTTATATCACTCCTCAGGCGGAAAACACTGACTTAGGTCAGGCTTTCTTCTTTTTCGATATCGGGAATTCGCGGGCGTAAGGATCCTGCTGTAACTTCCTGAGCCATTCCTCATATCGGGACTCAAGTTTACGATGGGTTTTTCTGGTTTTCTTACCAAAGAGACGTTTCCACGAAGTCATCTTATTTCCTTTTGTTCGCTTGTCTTTAGTTTGCCTAAAAAAGTCTTCCTGAAACATGACTTCCAGTATGAACGGACATGATTTAAATCAGAATCCGTCGTGGCTACAGTCAGTTCTATAGGGGACAGATCAGGCCATACTCATCAGATGAAACGAATTCTCATTCCCACTGATTTTTCTTCAGAGGCCGGTCAGACGCTTGAATACGTCCTCAATCTTTTCAGCAAGACAGCAGCGCCATGCAGGATCATCCTTCTTCACACATACATTTTCCAGCAAACCGATCGCGACAAGGTCATGGTCATGAATGATGAGCTTAAATGGCTTTCAAGAGAGGGACTTTCTAAACAGAGAAGTCATGCGATGAAGAACATACAAAATTCCCACATTACGATCGAAACCATTTCTCAATTCGGGACACTGAGAAACGTCGTTTTTCATTTGCTGCAAAAGGGGGAGGTGGATCTGGTGGCGATGGGAAAAGATGAAGACACCAAACTCGAGCAGATTTCCACACTACTTCTGGACTATAATTGTCCTCTGCTTATTTCTTAAAGGATGAAGTCGAAAATAAACTTTAGATAAAAAATTCAGCTTTCCAGATGCCCCAGAGACTCATGCCTGAACTCATTGATTCCAATTTCCCATTATCGATGAAAATGGTGGTGGGGGTAACCGTAACTCCCAGATCATTGCCTAACGAAGATTCGATAAATACGAAGGGAAAAAAATGTTCAGCCATGAATTTTTTGATCTTGCCCTCAGTCTCAAAAGGATTAATGGCGAAGATGGCATCCCTGGGAATGCTGCCGGATTCAACTGAGCTTTTCAGGCGATTCATTTCTATCTTACATGGCCCGCACCAGGTGGCCCAGAATATGGCAATAGCTTTTTTCCCTGTGGGAGGGAAATCAACCTGTTTATCTGAGGTGTAGGAAAGAACCTTCCGGGTCGGGATTGTTTTATTCTCTTGTTCAAAATTATTTTTCAGCACGGGGAACTGCTGGTAAAGCGCGAATCCCAGGATCAGGATGAAGAGGATGTTGCTTTTTTTCTTTAGCCATTTTTTCATTTAATAGAATTTTAAAACAATTCATGCAGAGAGCACAAGTCAAAGGTGACTGCTTAACTCTTGCTGCAAGAAGTACTGTCAATATGTCCCGGGAATGAAATGATGACGGAGAGGGCATACCCATGATTAAAATTAAGCGGGCCTATGAACCAGTGAGCGAAGCGGATGGTTACCGGGTCCTGGTTGACAGGCTTTGGCCCCGGGGAATGAAAAAAGAAGAGCTGGCACTCAGTGAGTGGGCAAAAGACCTTTCTCCCAGTAAGGACCTTTGTGCAAGCTTTGATGCTTCACCTGAAGAATGGGAGCGCTATCAAGCCGAGTATAAATGGGAACTCCAACGGAATGAGGCGAAAGAAAAAATTTCCTTCCTTTCTGAGCTCGCCCTCAATTCAAATGTCACGCTGATCTACTCATCTCGCGATAAAGAACATAACAATGCGGTCATCCTGAAAGAGATCCTGGAACAGGGAATCAGATTAAAACAGCGAGCGAACCTTCCGTATTCTCTTTAAGGTGAACGCTACACACTAAGCGCTATGAGTTTTGTGCCCGTACTCATCCCATGAACACTCCTGGTTGATAAGCTTTCTTCAAAACAGGAGGAACTTATGCTGAAATATTCTCTGGTCTTAATGCTCACTTCCTTGATGTCGCTGGCCTTTGCGGATTCGCACGTCATGAAGTCACCGTCTGATCTGCAGTGGAGTGATGGACCCGCGACTTTGCCTGCTGGTGCCCAGATGAGTGTCGTCGATGGAGATCCTAAGATGAAAGGACCATTTACCATGCGCCTGAAATTCCCGGCCAATTTCAAAATCCCTGCCCACTGGCACTCTCAAGATGAAAACATCACAGTGATTGAAGGTGAGCTTAACATGGGATTAGGTGATGCTCTGGATGAAACAAAGGGCCACTCCTTGCCGGTTGCTGGATACGCAAAAATGCCCATGAATGTCCGGCATTTTGCCTTCGCCGGAAAAAAGGGTGCCATTGTCCAGCTTCATGGAATGGGTCCTTTTGATATCACTTACGTGAACCCAGCCGATGATCCGAGAAAAAAGAAGTAAAAGACCCTCGGGATGCGGAAGAAACTAATAGTCAGTATAGGTGAGTGTGTAATTCGCCGGAAACGGAGGCTTCACCAGACTGAATGGTAAGTCTTCCGTCATTCACGAGAACTCCCCAGCGATTGTCCCGCTTAAGAAGAGACGCGATTTCATCCAGGAATCCCGGTTCAATGGAGTAAAATTCTATTTCCTCAGCACGATGGACTTTTTCTTCCCTCAGGTCGCGCATGAGTGTCTCGGGATTTTTGTAGGTGTACACTTTCACCGACTTTGAAGTTTTCGTCGCCTTGTGGAGTTTCTTGCCACTTGGATTCCCGATTTCTATCACGAGTTGGTTACCGCCATAGGAATCTGGGATACTGATGGCCGGAGCGTCGGGATCATGAAGGCCCGTAGGAGAAAAGGTGAGGCCCTCCTGGGAATTCAGGATGAAGGCCAGAACGCGGGTCAGAAGATAAGGTAGATGCTCAGAAGGATGCTGGGCCGCCCGGAAGTCGATCGTGCCCTCGTAGAGCGCGCGGCCCGCGATCGCGCCG
>JAKFFP010000163.1:0-13404 GCA_036675045.1 Bacteriovoracales bacterium
CATGAACGTGATTTTACGGACCATCATCATTTCATCTTTCCTTCTGTCAGCAACCACGGTCTCTGCAGCTCAAACTGCGAAAAAGAAAGACCGCTGGAATGAGCTCATGAAGCTTGTCACGACGGAAATGAAGATCCTGGAAAGTGCCCGTAAGAAAGGTCCGGATATGAAATACCGGATGCTGGAGCTTCATTCCGAGATCCTGAAACTCGTCCACGAAAAAAACAACAAAGAGTTCCTCGCAAAAACCACTGCCGGGGAGCGGAAGCCAAAAGAACATTATTTTAAAGAAACCCGCAATTACTATTCGAAGACCAAGGAATTCGGATTCAATTTCTTAAAAGAGTATCCGAATACCGCGCACAGGCCATGGGTCTTCTTCGTTCTCGGTCTCAATTCCCGCGACTACGGTCGCGACAATCTTGCGGAAAGCTATCTCCTGAAAACGATTTCCCTCGTGAATGATCCGCACAACTCTCTTCGTCACCACGCTGAGACCGCTCTCGCCGATCACTATTACAACGAGAAGAACTTTAAAAACGCCATTCATTATTATGAGCGCGCGATCAAAAAGTCCGAAGATGAGTGGCTGACAAAACACCTCTTCAACCTCTCCTGGTGTTACCTCAAAGTTCATGACTTTGATAAAGCGATCAAGGCCATCCAGGCCTCTTACTTTAAGTCTAAAGACAAGTCTTACGTCAATATCCGGGACCAGGTCCTTGAGAACATCGGCTCCTTCTACGTTTATGCTTCCCGTCCGCTGGAAGGCCTTGAGTTTTACCTGAAGCATGAAAAAGATCCTGTTCCTTACCTCATGCCGATGGGGATGAAGGCAATGGATAAGGGTCACCAGAAAGAAACAGAAAAGATCTTCGCTGCCGTTCAAAACCTGATCAATAAGAACAACTGGATGAAGTATCAGGAACAGCTCTTCCATTCGTACATGGATTTCTATAATCACTACAAGCGCTTCCCGGAGCATGAGAAAGTCTCGGGCCAGCTCGTGAAGTACTATCACAACGCTGAGAAATTCAATAAGACCGCTGAGAAGAAGAAGAGACTTCCGGTTGAGATGAAGGAAGACGCGATCGAGAAGATGAGAACTCTCGCAGGATTCCTCCAGATCAAACTGGCCAAGAACATGAAGGAAGATTCCAGGGACTTCAAAGAGTCTGAGCTCGATGTCGTCCTGAAATTCTTCGAACACCTCATCACTCTCGATCATACTAAGCGCATTGAGTATTACTACTTCCGGGCCGAAACATATTACTCAGTCCGTTCATGGAAGCACGCGGCCCCAAGCTATGTTGAGGCGATCCTCGAAGCGAAGAGAGTTAAGGATATGAAGATCGGAAGAAAAGCTTTCGATTCCCTCCTTGCCCTCACCGGAATGGAAGTCCTTCCGAAGGAAGAGAACAAGAAATTCCTGATCTTCGCTTACTCTGAGCACCTGGCCTTCTGGCCACGGGATGAAAGAAGTGAGCAGATTTATCCGAAGCTTTTTGCCATCTATCACGAGATGCATGACGATCAGAAAGCTTCCCAGGTTCTGGCCGTTTTTAATAAGCATTATCCTGAACACCTGAAAGAGCAGCAGAAGCTCATGACGAAGGTCCTCGATTTCTTCATCGAGAAGAAGAATGCTGTGAAGCTTTCTCATTGGGTTAATGAGATGAAGGGCGGCTTCCTCAAGTTCCCGAAGGCCACTGTTGATAAGGCCGAAATCACTCTCGGTAATATCCTCTTCCTGGAATACCAGGATCTCGCCAAAAAAGGCGACAAAGCTGCTGCCGCCAAGGGCTTCGAGCAGATCTACGTGCACAAGCTTTATCCGGATAAAGTGAAATACCAGGCGGCATTCTTCGCAGCGATGATCCAGCTCGAAATGGGTGAGCCTTCAAAAACGTATCATTGGCTGGAGCTTGCTCATGCGCGGATGACTGATGAACAAATGAAAGAAAGACGTTCTGAAGAATTAAAACTTACCGAGCGTATGTACCGCCTCCAGGACTTTGTCACTTCTTTCAATATGACGAAGCTTCACCTGAAGAAATTCTGCCACCTGAAAGACGATACCCAGTCGCGGTTCTTTGAGATCGGTATCATGACCGCACTGGTGGAAGAAAATACCAGTGTCGCTGAGGGAATGCTCTCAAGCTTTAAGAACTGTATCAGTAAGCCGGAACTCGTCGGTCAGGGTCTTACCCAGATCTATCAGTTCCTTGAGAAGAAAGGGGACTTCCACGGACTTCGCCTTTTCGTGAAGAGACATCCGGTTGAGCCGTATATCACTAAGTACCGATACTCCCTCCAGAAATGGTACTGGGAAAAGTCGAGCCTGACCCTGAAAGAAAGTATTTTGACTGAGTTTAAAGAACTCAGGAACGAAGAAACTTCACGCTGGCTCGCAGAGATGAAACTCTTCGAGAAAGCGAAGAAAGATCGTGATGCTCTCGAAGCGCATGTCATCTGGGACAGACCGGTCTTTGATGGTGATGCTTTCAACAAGTCAGTGGAATCGTATCTCCTGAAAGTCCAGAACTTCAAAAACAGTTACCAGTCCCTTACTCAGTCATCACAGGTCGACCTGGCGATTCTCGCGACCAGACACTTCTCTCAGGTCTATCAGATTGTCGGTGAGAAGATTCAGGCCCTCCGCCCGAAAGGGATGGATGAGCAGACGACGGCTGCTCTCACTGGTGCCATGAAAAACGTCGGTAAAGAAATGCTGGGAGTTTCTGTTCAGTTTGAGAAGAACCTCTCGAAGGCGCTCAAGGAAAAAGAAACCCTCACTCACGGATCACGCTCTATTGCTTCAGTTGAAAACGTGGAAAACCCGGTACATTCCTTCTTTACCGGTGTGACCATGGATAAGGCGGGGAACTAAACATGAAAACAATCTTTGCCATTCTCGCTTTGATCCTTCTTGCATCGTGCTCATCCAGCCGTATTGAACGGAAGATTGAGGACATCAAGTGGGATTCTCTCGCGGATGAATCCTATCTTCGCTGGGGAGAAAATCGCCTGGAGAAATACGGTTCAAACCAGCACGAAGTCATCGAGTGCTACAAAGGAAACGCCAAAGAAACACTCATCAAGTTCAAAAAGAATTATGAGAAGCAGGTTGATTCCCCGTACTACTGGCTCCACATCGGGAACTGCTACTTCGTCCAGGATGCCTGGTCGAAGGCCGAGTTCTTCTACCAGATGTCACTCAATGAAAGTAAGAATAATACGGTTAAATCGATTGCCCTCAATAACCTGGGTCTCATTCACTTCAAGCACGAACAGTGGGAGAAGGGGAAGGAATTACTCAAAGAGTCGATGAAGATGGCCTCGGACTTTAAAGTTCCGAGATACAACATGTCTCAGCTTTATCTTCAGTTCGGACATTACGATAAGGCGATCTCTCTTCTGACGGAAGGACCGTTTAAGGGAATTCAGGATATCGATGTTTCTTTCTCCCTGGCCAATGCCTGGCTCTACAAGGGTGACCTTGAAAACTCAGGGAAGTACTTTGCCCAGATTCCGAAAAACCACTTTCGCAGAGAGGATATTGCCGCAACCTACGCGCTCTATCTCATCCGGAAAAATGATATTAAAGGTGCCCTCAGTATTATGAAGGCCCGAAGCCGCAGCGGAGTTCTGGAGATAACTGCCATCTCCCAGAAGATTGAGAAGATGCTGGCAGCGAGAATGAAGGAGTAGTGCTATGAAAGCCACCCAAACGGTTGCAGGTCAGATGAGGCTGAGATGCCTCGATGGCCGGATTCCTGAAGCCTTTATCCTCGATAAGAAAAAACTCCTCGTTGGTTCTGCCGACAACTGTGATATTCAACTGAAGCTCCAGGGGATTTCTTCTTACCACCTTTTCCTCTTCATCAAGGATGAAGGGATCATGGTAAAAGACCTTTACTCAGAGACCGGTATCTTCGTTAACGGCAAGAGAGTCCAGGAATCATTCGTCGGAAATGGTGATGTCCTCACGATCGGTAACCTTTCCTTCGCGGCAGAATGCTTAGAAGATTCCGCTCCGGTCTTTAATCCGGATTCTATTATTGAGGAATTGAAGATTGAGCCCATCACTCACTTCGAAATCCCTCAGAAAGAAGGCCTGGTCTTCATCGACGGCGAGTACTGCGATATTAAATTCAATGAAGAGAAGTGGGTTCCGGCAAACAAGATCCCGCTCACCATGTTCACCGGTGACTACGTCGACCTCGATCAGTCACTGGAAGCTCTCGACATCGTTCACCAGACAAAAGACCGCCGCCTGGAAGTCATCAGCTACGTGAACGGTCTCATGATGGATGTGACTTTCCTGAGGCTCCGTGACGGAGACTTCTACCTTGGTTCGGACAAGAACCAGAAAAACACGATTCCCTTCCACACGCTGGAGCGCTCTAAGATCTTCTCGATCCTGGACGGCAAACTTCGTTTCCACCCGAGTGAAAACATCATTCCCTCCGTGGCATGGGAGAAGATCAATCTTAACGATACACTCTTTTTAACTCACGGTTCGGAGCAGGTTTCTATCCGCTTAGTTGATCACGCGACAGGGTGGAGTGCTCTTCCTCTCTTCTATCGTGACCGTGAATTCTTAACCCGCGCTTCAAAAGTTTTTGCCGGGGTTTTCCTGCCGATGCTTCTTCTTCTCTTTGTGACGATTCCTACCCAGGAAGAAGTGAAGGAAGACGTAGCGATCATTTATACGATCAAGACTCCTGTCCAGAAAGAATCTCCGGACTCAGATGTGAAGTCAGAAGTTGCGGCAACAGAAGTCACTTCCCAGACAGAAAATACCGGTCATAAACAAAATGACCAGCAGGTGAAACCGAAAGTCGAGTTTGCTCAGGCCTCGGCCAAGCAAAAAGTTGTCGCGAAGGCCACTTCACCTGCGCCGGCGGCTGCCGCTCCGACCGCACCTGCGGTTAAGGCCTACGAGTTCAAGAGCTCCGTTGCCCTGGGATCGGTTACCGCCGATGCTCCGAATATCAACGCCACCGGAACAGCACGTGGTAAGAGTGGGATGAAAGACGCCACTTTCAACGCCGGATCTTCCGATAAGGGAGCTCTTGTTGCGGGTGCTGATATCGGTGTCGGTAAGTTCAACGGCTCTGATTCAAAAGGTAACGGCTCCGGATCTTACGGGGCACGTGGACTTGCTTCGAAGAAGGGCTTTGATTCTGCTTATCTCGAGCCAAAAACAGTGGTTCTCGGTTCAATGGATCCGGAACTCCTGCGCAGAATCCTTCGTGAATACATTCCTCAGTTCCGTCACTGTTATCAGCAGGAGCTGATGGAGCACGATGAGAAGATCAAAGGTATTATTGATCTCAACTTCACCATCTCTGCTATCGGTAAGGTTGCGAAGTATGACATCCGCGTAAAAGACGCCCGCTTCTCTCGAAGAAAGGGACGAACTGTATGGGGAACGTACTTAATCTCATCGACTTTCCCAAGCCGAAAGGTGGTGGTGTGGTCGACGTAAGACAGCCGCTCAACTTCCTGTCTGAGACGGAGAAGATTTAAAAACTACACACAAACACAAATAAGATAGGCGCCGGAAGGCGCCTATCTTATTTGGAAACATTTCGAATTGCTTTAATGTTTTCCCATTTTTAATGAATATGCCAATTTGGAGTACTGACTCAAAGCTTGTAGTAAAGAAATTTGAAAGATTGCCTGCAAGACTTTGTCAGACGTCCTGGCTTGCAGAAACTATGTTGCATTTTCATCAAACCTTAAGACAGCAGTTGTTCTCTTTTTGAGAATGAATATTTAAAATCTGGATACTGGAAGCCAGCCTTGAATCGCAAGATGAATTTCCTGGTTGGGTTAATGGTCTGGATTTAAAGAATAAGAAAGATTTCAGATTTTGATTGGCAAATTGTTTTCGGAAACGGTTTGATTGTTGAAAATCAAACTCCCGGAGACTTTGAATGCGGACTTATAAGTTAGCCTTGACTGCTGTCGCTTTACTTTTTTTATCTCCTCTCACTTTGGTTCAGGCAAGAAATGTTCAAAACATAAGCTTACAAATAAGTCAGAAGTATCTAGGTGCACCTTTTTACCGTTCACGTTTTCAGCTAAGTCTTAATTCTTCATCAATGCAGACAGGAAATGTCTCAGTCAAATTCCTGGATAAATACGCGCGCCCTCTAGATATCAAAGACGGAATTAAAATTAAGAGGAGTGATTATTCAAGCTGCGCAAATGGGAGATGCCGAGCTGATATCGTTGAATTGTCATTAGCTCTTGAAAAGCATTCGTGCTTCATTGAAGTCAATTTCTCTTCTCCCGCTGGTCAGGTGTATTTGAGTGAAACTCATGAGTGGGGGGATTGTTTATCTGCTCCTGTATCACCTAATCCGAAATATCTTCCCGACTTCTCATTTCCGGAATCAGCATATTTTTCGGACGATTCAACAATAGAGATTCAAAACATCGGCAATGGTTATCTGCAAAGACCACTAACTGTGTGGGGCTTTTTAATGGATAAAGAGGGAAAGATTATCTGGAGCGATACTTATAGCAATCAGATAACTATTAACTCACAGGAGATTTCAGTCGTAAGTTTTCAAAATCCTATCAAAGTGTGGCAAAGACACCTGGCGTGCACAGGATTTTTTATTATTGATCCTGAATTTATTTCATTGGAACGGACGAAGTTAAATAACAGTATTTTTACTGAGTACGGTGCTTGTGAAGATGTTCCTTCGGAAGCAAATAATGACAAGATTGATTTTCAACCCCAAGTTGAATTTTCAGGCAATCAAATCACATTGAATGCCGTCAACAATGGAAGGCTGGCTTATCAGAACGACCTCACACGTTTGGAATCCTATGTGAGATATCTTGGCCAGAATAGAGAACTAATTCGTGTTCGAAACTTATTTACTGATCCAGACATCCAGGGATTCGGTGATTCAAAAATGATTATGCACGATTCTTTCCCTACGGGGACGTGCTTCATTGAAATTGAACTAAACCCAAATATCACGATCAAAGAAAGTAACTACATCAATAATCGCATTGAATTTAGAGTGTGTGAGTAATTAAGGAGTCCTATGAGAAGCTGGTTGAAATTCTTCCTGTTAGTTATGTCTTTTGCGCCAATTTCCGCAATGGCGCAAATCTCACCTTTGCCGGTTGACGCGAATACCGTCGCATTATGGAACTTTGATACGGATTCTGGCGATCAGGTCATCGATATCGGGCCATCGCCGCTTAACGGTGTCGCCTATACAACCGAACACGTCGCCATTCCCAACATAGATATTGCCTTCCAAACAGCAAGAAAGTTCACAGGTCAATCCAGCTTCATTGATTTAGGTGTCGTCCAAGGATCTAAGATTGATTTTACCGGCTGGAACGAACTCAAGATTGAAGCAGTGATTACTCTTGATCAGTCAGCCACGGGCGATCACATCATCTTCAGTTCTGAAAATATACGTTTCATGGTCATTAACAACCAGCTTACGGGTGTTGTGAGACAACCAGGAGGTCTTTTCGGAGTCGTGTCCGAGAGAACGCTAGCCTTGAATACGATCTATAGGGTGGGATTTCATTACAAAGCGCGAACACTTATTCTCTCGATCAACGGACGGGTCGATTCAAGTATAAAACTCGATCATGACATTCAACCTCCGCTTTCCTCTGTTTCCAGAGCTTCAATCGGCGGAGATATTTTTGCACAGTTCTTTCCAGGTTATGTGGATGATGTCCGCATCAATAATATTGCCGACATTGATATTCAGGGCCCTGGAATTGAGCTCGTCGAACCAGCTTCATTTCAAGTCAATATCCCAAAACCAAACTTCCTTATTAATCTGACAGATGATCTTTCCGGTGTTGATGCGAGCAGTATCGAAGTTTTCCTGAATGGAATTCCACAGCTATCAGTTTTGAAGACGGAAACAAGTATTTCCGGAGTCCTCGATGATGAATTACTTCCCACGATACTGAACGAAGTGAAAGTCATTGTTTCTGATAATCAGGGTAACATCAATCAAAAGTCATTTTTCTTTAGTTACACCAGCATCTTTGACCGACTCGAGTATGTTTCAGATCTCAACACTCTCGCCCTTTGGCACATGAACGATTATTCACCTGGCTTTATGAAAGACGAATCTGTAAATGAACGTCATGGTCATGGAGATCCTCAGTACGTCCAGGTCGCTGAAGGAGTATTTGGACAGGCGAGACAAATCATCCGCGGTGGCCAGATAAGTTTCGATTCAATTCGATTTGATTCTAATAAATTCACACTGGAAACATGGTTACGTCCAACTTCTAATAGCAGTGGAGAAGAAATCATTTTCTACAATGGTCAGGTTAAAGTTCTTCGCTGGAATGGAGGATTTGTTCGGGTAGTCCTTTACACATCACGTGGAGAGAAAAGCTATCAGTCCTCTGATATCCTTCTCCCTGTGAATGAGCTCCATCACTTCGCAGTTTCTTGGGATGGTACACAAGCTGATCAGAATCTCTCTTTCTATGTAGATGGCTCAATCAGAGGAAAGCAAGATGCAATCTCAGATTGTGACTTTGATCCGATTCCAAAGGTAGGGCTTATCGGTCCTGGGTTTGAAGGTCTGATGGAAGAAATGAGATTCTCAGATTCTGTCAGAACAAGTTTCAGTGTTCCGGTTTTTGACAATCAAGTCATAAACTATCTGAACTTGAAAAATGGAACCTCTGTTGATGAGGAATATCCAGTCTTTCATGCCATATTAAACGCTTCCTCGGAAATAAACGTTAGCTCCGTTAAGATTCTTCTGAATGGAAACCTAGAAGCAGCTACTTCCGAACTTATCATTACTTCTACTGGGATTGACGGAAAATTTTCAAGCCCATTACAGGTTGGTCTGAATACGCTTGAGATTTCATTTCTTGATAATCAGGGGAATCAGAGAAAAAAATCCCAATACTTCTTCTTCATAAGAAAAAACGGAGGTTCCGAGTATTCCCCCACGATTGATACCGCGGGACTCTGGCATTTCAATGAGTTCGTTCCGGGAGTTTTTGAAGATGCTTCAGGAAATGGGAATCATATCACCAATTACAATTCGTTGCCGGATCAAGGTGTCATGGGGAACGGCATTAAAGGTGGTGGTCCCGTTACTAATAAGCTTCCTTTGAACTGTCGTTCGTACACCATTGAAGGTTATGTTAAGGCCAACGAACAGTACTCAGGTTATAGATCTCTTTATTATCTTAACAATCCATCTTCAGGCCAGGCCTTGAATCTTAATCCCTCAAACGGAAATCTCTTCCTGGGAATAAGCAGTTCACCTGTTTCTCTAGAAGCAGAAATTCCATTGGCTGTTCCCGTAGATAATGCCTACCATCACATCGCCGTAGTCTACGACGGTAGTCGCGAATACTCACAGCTTCTGGTTATGGTGGATGGACAAGTTAAGCGCGCACTTGATTTCCATAATGCTTGTAATACAAGCGGTAACAATAACCTTTCTCTGGGGGACGGATTAATATTCTCTTTTGATGAATTCAGAATTTCAAAATCTGCAAAATATTCATTTAATCTCCAGGACGATGTTAGTGACAGGCCAGTCCTGGTAACAACCTCAGCTCCTCACCAGTCAACGGTTCATGAGTCAAACTATGCTTTGACGTTCTCGATTTCAGACTCCGATGGGATAAACACAACAAAGACAGTGGTCATACTTAACGGCATTGAAAAGCCTGTCACAGAAATTGGTGACAAGGAAATCGCGATGACTTCTTCTTTCAGTGCTTCTCTCAATCTGATTAACGGTGCAAATATGGTTGTGATTAAAGCGCAGGATATGAAAGGTAATGATCAAGTTTTCACTCAGATCGTTTACATGTTTAAGAAAGCAGCTTTAGCTGAGTATGCCCTGGATGCTGATACAATCTTCCTTTATCATTTCAATGAGGAGACTGGAGATTTTAACGACAGCGCTTCAAGTGGAGTCACCATTCCTGAGGGAGGCTGGGCCAGAGTTCCCGGTGTTTTGGGCCAGGCTGTTTCGAATGGGTCTGTGGGTGGAAATCACTCGTTTGGAAATTTATCAACAGCTACGGGTTGGACTTTTGAAACCTGGAGAAAAGGTTCTTATCCAGACGTGTACTTATTTGCGGGTGGTCCGAGCTACGGTTTTGAGGTGAAAGAGGGTAAATTTTCATTCTCGGCAAATGGCACTACTTTCACGCAAATAGCCCAAGCAGTCTCAGATAGCGAGTACCATCACTATGCGGTCGTCGCTGATAAGAATCATCCGTATGCAAACGTGTACATGCTCATTGATGGGAAAGTCGTGCATTCAACTAAGACGACAGCAGACCTAACTGTGCATGAGTTACAAGGTTCTCCGGGTTACAGCCTTAATGGTGACAGTCTTGATGAAATGCGTTTCTCTAAAGTTGCCCGTTACGAGCTCAGTTCTTCTCTTTGATAGATTAGGATTTTTAAATGAAACTGATTGGATTGATCCTTATAATTTTTTTGAGTTCCTTGGCCTCCGGGACGGAACACTCATTTTTGAATCCTGAATTAATCATTGATTCACCACTTGAGGGTTATAGATTTCGGGATCAGCAAGGAAGGGTCAATCTAATCGGTCACATTAATTTCCCCATCGGCCCAGATTCATATGGCGGCTTAGGGAAAGTTTTCTGTAACGACAGAGAATCTCCAGTCCACGGCCCTAGCTATTCCTGGAAGATTAATAACCTGAAGCTTCCTTCTGAGGGGTATACTCAAATCAACTGTCATTATGAATGGGAAGGTACAACTAGCACGAAGCGAGTTACTGTATTTTGGTCAAAGACAAATAACCCTGCCACGGCAAGATTTACCATGAGCCCGGAAGTGGGACGTGCACCACTTGAAGTGACTCTTGATGCCTCAAGTAGTTCCGACCCTGATGGGAGTATTGTACTTTACTCATGGGATTTCGGTGACGGAACAAATGCTTCCGGAATCAATGCTTCTTCGACTCACACATTCCATCATGCAGGCACTTATCAAGTTACTTTAACGGTCGTTGATAATGAAAATGCCTATTCCAGTGTTTCAAAATCTATTGTCATCGATGTTCCAAGTCAAAAGCCTCTCGGAATGCTCTCAGCTGATCCGACAACTGGAACTATTCCATTTACCGTGAATTTTGATGCGTCTCTCTCGCATGACCCAGACGGTGGGACAATTAAAGAGTATTACTACGATTTCGGAGATGGCACGTCTGAGGTATCTTCGTTGCCATATATCACTCACACTTACACGAGTGAAGGCCCATTTATGGCAAGGCTTCAGGTGAAAGATACTGAAGATGAACTCAGCACATCTGTAGGCTTTCCAATCCAGGCTTTCCAACCTAATTTTCCTCCAGTTGCCGTAATCGAATCAAATCCAGAATCCGGACAATCACCACTTCTTGTGAATTTCAACGGAGCAAGCAGTTTTGATACGGATGGAACGATTCAAAGTTACACCTGGTATTTTCCAGATGGTTCCACAGCAACTGGTGTAAATGTTTCAAAAACCTTAATCGGCCAGGGTCCGCAAACAGTAAGTCTAACGGTCGTTGATGACAAGCATGTCCCGAATACGGCTCAGATTGTGATCGAACTGACCCAGGATACTGATCATCCTGTCATTAGTATGAATCCTTCACATAATTCAGTGATTAGAACTTCTACTCCGCAGTTTGAAATTATTCATACTGACTCAACGTCGGGCATTGATCTTGGCTCCATCAGGGCCACTTTGAATGGCGAGGACGTGAGTGATAGACTCAATACCGCTCCGGAAAGAAGTTTTTTAACTTTCACTCAAGAGTTCCCGATTACCCAAGGGCAATACACTTTAAGAATTGATCTCGAAGATAATGCCGGTAATGCGGCGACATTGGAACAAACCTATCATGTTGACCTTGGTATCATCGATACCGCCTATATCGTGGGTCAGGTCGTGGATGCAGATGGAGTTCCTCTGGAAAACATTGTTATCCAGGACGTGTTCGCTCCGTATGGTCTCAAGATAAAGAAAAAATCTTACATTGATGGAAAGTTTAAAATTCCATTCAATGTCGCAGGCACTTATCGTTTTAGTTTTAGTAAAACTGGATATACAGAATCTATTAGAACAATCGTCCCCGTGATCGTAGAAGACATCGACATGGGAGTGATACAGCTCATGGCTTCTGATTCGCTGGTAACTCTAGTCTCGGCATCGGCCGGAGGAGTTGCTTCCAATTCGACGAATACTTTTACGTCTCAGTTTGAGCCGGGAGTTTTGCCTTTCGATATCAATTTCAATGCAACTGAGTTTACTAAGCCTCAGACAATGCCTGGACCCTTACCGGCTCAGTCTGCTTTTACCTATGCCTTAGATCTTCGGCCACAAGGTGTTAATTTCGGAGGAAGCGGAGTTCGTAGCCTTCTCGATAACTACTTAGGCTTTCCCGTAGGTATGGATATTGTATTGGGGATTTTCGATCGCGAAACCGGAAGATGGCTTGATTCCGGAAGATCTGATCCTGTTGTGGCCACAGAGAAATCTGCTAGTGGCTCTGCAATTAGTTTTATTGATCCTTTCTTTTACCTCGGTGACTGGAATCAGCCCATTCTTTGTATGATCGCAAGCAATTGCAATCCTCCTGATGCAATCGGTGGAGGTAGCTCGGGTGGTGGCAGTGAAAGCGGAGGCGGTGGGGGGGGAACTACTGGTGGCTGCTCAGGCGGAAGTTGTTGTGGTTCTGGAGCTGGAGGCGTCGGTGGCGGTAGTGGTGAAACTGCAGGGGGAAGTTCAGGTGGTAATTTTTGGGCCAGTAAATATGGATTAGGTGGCGGTCCAAAAACACTAATGGGTTGTGAAATCAGCGCTGCTTCAGGAGATTTAAGTGTCACTCACGATACGCCTAGTTTGACTGGCGCAGGAGAATCGAACTTTTTAAAGTTCAGGTATCACAGCACGACTGTAAAACCGCACTTCTTTGCAGGTGCGACGCTAAATATTTTTAATCCAGACCCAGCCGACTATATAGAATCGATGATTTCGATTGCCGGAAGAACGATCACTGGAAAATACGAAGGTAGTGGCGCTACAAAGGAGAGTGTCTATCGAGTTCTTATTGAAGGTAAAAACGCAGACGGAATAGACTTCCCAACTGGTCTCTATACCTACACAGGTTCATTCACCGTAGCTTATTCCAATTCTGAATACGCTACAGCTTCATATTTTGGCGCGCCTCCAAGAACAAGGACCGGAGTGCTGACGAGAGTTCCGCTCACATTTACAAGTATTGTGCAAGAAGATGTGCCTGTACTTAATCGCAAGCTTTCTCCTTTTGGCGCTGGTTGGAGTATCAATGGTCTGGAAAAGCTCCACGTATCTCCAAGTGGAAAAATCCT
>JAKFFP010000211.1:0-2166 GCA_036675045.1 Bacteriovoracales bacterium
CTCAACGAGTTTGGTTTTTTTCGCAGGATCTTTTACCCAATAGAATTCCCACGGCTGAAGATTGGATGAATTCGCGGCAAGGAGTGCCCAGTCGAGAACTTTCTCCACAACTTCGGTGGGGACTTTTTCGTCAGTGTAGAAGCGAACGGAGCGACGATTCTGGACGATCTTATCAAATTCCACTGGAGAAACTTCGTAAACGGCTTCCTCGTGCTTGTATCCCGCCATATCGTCAATAAGTCTTGTGAAGTCGGCCATGCTTACTCCTAACTTAAGAGATGCTGGAAATCTTCCATCGAGAGCTTACCGCTGAAGTAGTCATCATCATCTTCGGCCATCAGATCGCGGAAGAGTTCGCGCTTACTCTGCTGAAGGACGAGAACTTTTTCTTCCACCGATTCTTTGATGATCGGGCGGTAAACGGTGAGCTTGTTTTCCTGGCCGATACGATGAGCACGGTCAATCGCCTGTCTTTCAACGGCAGGGTTCCACCACGGATCCATGAGGAAAATATAACTGGCGGCGGTGAGGTTCAATCCAAATCCCCCGGCCTTGAGTGAAATAAGGAAAATCTGCGCGTCACCATTCTGGAAGAGCTCTACCTGCTCACCACGCTTCTTAATCGTTTGCGATCCGTCAATGCGGGCGTATTTCCATCCCGCCACCCGGATCTTATTTTCAATGAGATCGAGGTATGTCGTGAACTGCGAGAAGATCAGGGTCTTGTGCCCTTCTTCCACCAGCTGCTCGAGATTCTCCATGAGGAAATCAATTTTCGTTGAATGAAGAGCGGGCTGCTTCTGCCACAGACAGAGTTGGCGGAGTTCAAGCAGGGACTTGAGGACTTCTCCGTATCTCTTCGCACCCGGAGCGATAATATTGCTTCGAATGGCGTTGAGTTTTTGTTTGTAGAACTCTCTTTCTTCTTCCGCAAAATCAAGGAAGACGTGGTTCTCGATTTTTTCCGGAAGTTCTTTCAGAACCTGATCTTTGGTTCTCCGGAGGATGAATGGCTTCACAGTTCTTCTTGCGAGAAGACGATTCTTATTCTTGGATGTCGATCTCACAAGACCCAGATCACCCCACACACCAGGCACACAGAGATCCATGATGTTGTAGAACTCGGAGAGATCATTTTCCACCGGCGTACCGGTGAGGCAGATTCTGAACTTGGCCTTGAGCTGTCTGGCGGCATTGGCACCGAGGGATCGGATGTTTTTCAGATGCTGGACTTCATCGAAGATCAGGATATCGAATTCATCTTCCCCGAGGGTGGAGAAAGATTCTTTTTTCATGAGTCCATATGAAGTGAGAATAACCTGCGCGTCGGTTTTATACTCGCGCTCATCACCGTAATAAATGGAGTAAGTAAGGTCAGAGAATTTCTCAAGTTCATTGCGCCAGTTATAAAGAATGGAAACCGGGCAGATGATGAGGATCTTCTTCACTTTGGTCTTGAGCGTCTGAAGAAGCATGATGGTCTGGAGAGTCTTACCAAGACCCATATCATCGGCGAGACAGGCGCCGAAGTGATGCTCGTACAAAAAGCGCAGCCAGTTGTATCCTTGTAGCTGATAAGGACGGGCGATCTCAGCATAACGTGGATCCACGTCGTACTGAGGCATGTCCTTCATCGTCATGATCTTTTCACAGAACTGTTCTTCTTCCGTCGTGAGTGCTCCCTCGATTCCGAGGCGCTTCAGTTCAAAGAGCTCAAAAATCCGCGAGCGCTGAAGGAAAAGACCAAAGCGGGAAGTTCCCTTCCCACCTTCTTTTTTCTCACCTTCAAACTTCGTATACCGCTTCATGAAGCGCAGAAGGTCTTTCTGCTCGTCCGAAAGGAGGACCAGGCCCTGATTCGAAAGAAGGAAGTTGTCGGTCACTTCAGCATTCTTGATGACCTCAAGATCATCGTCACTCACCACGAGATCGAGCTGGAACCAGTCTAGCTTATCGCGGTTTCTCTCAAAGCGGATCGAGCTCTTCCATGTCCGTACTTGTTGCTGGTCATAGAAGATCGGAATCTGCATCGGAAGGAGTGCCTGATAAAAAGGGGCCACGCCATCGAGTAAGTTGTTCTTCGGAATCTGGAAAATGATCTTCCGGTCATCCTTGATGTAAAATGATGTCTTGAATCCGATCTCACCGAAACTATCCAGGAAGGCG
>JAKFFP010000093.1:0-2147 GCA_036675045.1 Bacteriovoracales bacterium
TCTCTAGGAAGGAGAATTGTCTCCGGCAGGTGAAAACCTGCCGGAGACATAGATTTTACAGACCGGCTTTTTCCAATCCGAACATCTTATCAAAGGCCCCCGGTGCCGTTCTGAAGACGGCGTTCGTCCGGTTCCAGACATTGATGACGGCCACGACATAGGTGAGATCCACCAGCTCCTGATCACCAAAGTGCTCGCGGACTCTGGCATAGAGGTCGTCGTCGATTCCTTTGTTCTCGAGGTGGGTGAGTGCTTCGGTGAACTCGAGGGCGACTCTTTCCTTTTCTGTGAAGAGGTTTGATTCACGCCAGACCGGAATGTGATAGAGCCTGAGCTCACGCTCGCCGTGAATCTTTGCTTCCTTCGAGTGCATGTCAACGCAGAAGGAGCAGTGATTAAGCTGGGAAGCGCGGAGCTGAACGATGTCGATCAGCTTCGCATCGAGAGAACTTTCTTTCGTGACCATGGAAAGCTCCACCAGCTTCTGCATGGATTTTGGTGAAAACTTACTGTATTGGATACGGTTACTCATAAAAATCTCCTTTGTGATTTCGTACTCATAAGACGATCCGGCCGCAAAAAAAGGGACATGTCCCTTTTGTGCCCTTAGAATCGTCTTATGGTCATGGAAAACTATCTTACTGCGTGGGAACCCCAGTTTACGAAGCACCGTCCTTTTCTGCTTTCCTTCAGCTACCGACTCACCGGAAGCCTGAGTGAAGCAGAAGACATGGTTCAGGAAACTTTCATCGCGTGCGCGGAAACGGATCCTGCGACGGTCACGAATCATCGCTCGTGGCTCACGAAGATCTGTGCTAACAAAAGTCTCGATCTTCTCAAATCAGCTGTAAAGAAACGCGAGGCCTATCCCGGCGTGTGGCTTCCTGATGCGGTCCCCGATGTTTTTCAGTAATGGGGAAATATTGAAGAGGGCGTCAGTCCGGATAAGAAATTGCTCAATGAAGAATCGTTCACGACGGGTGCCCTGATCCTTATCCAGAAACTCACTCCGGAGGAGCGCGTGATCTGGATCCTTTCTGATGTGTTGGACTATTCTTTCCAGGAGATCGGAGAAATTCTCCGGAAGTCGGAAGAGGCGTGTAAAAAAACCGCCCAGCGTGCACGGCAGGCCATCACGAGTCTTCGGCGCAACAATCTTTACTCAGAAGAAAACATGAACGTGATCCGGAAATTCTTTGAGCTCGCGAGCGCCGGTGATGCGGAGGGATTGGAATCGATGCTCGCACCCGGTGTGGAGCTCTGGTCTGACGGGGGCGGGAAAGTTCCGGTGGCATCGACGAATGTGCTCGCTGACATGAAACGGATCGCGAAGTTCATCGCCGGAATCTGGTCAGCTCCCTTTATGAAAGTGGATTCGGTGAAGCAGGAATTCGCCGCCGTTAACCGCACGCCGGGGCAGGTAATCTCGAGACAAAATGAGAGCGGAGAGTGGATGCTGGAAACCGTGACATCCATCGAAGTGGTTGACGGAAAAATCGCCCGCATCTATTCGCAAAGAAACCCGGATAAGCTTAAGAAACTGCTGGTTTGACAGGGGGGCTTGCTTAGTTTCAGGAAAAGTTGTATTTTTTTAACATGTTAAAAAATGCGTCTTTGGGGCCTAAACTGAAGAAATCAGAGCTCACCCGCCAGCACCTGCGGGAAATCGCCCTTGAGGCCTTCCGGACGAAGGGCTACGAGAGCTGCTCTATGCGGGAGCTGGCCGGGATCGCCGGCGTGACGGCTCCGGCCTTCTACTACTATTACACTTCCAAAGAAGAGATCATCGCCGAGTTCTACCAGGAGAGTCTGCGCCTTCATCTGGAGAGTAGTGCCGAGCTCATCAACGAAAAGTCCGGCCTTTCCGGGAATCTCAAATCCGTTATTGAGGCCCGGTTCCGTGAGTTCAAAGATCACCGGGAAATCCTCATCGTTCTGAAGAAGATGGGATTTGACCGCGATCACGAACTGTCGCCTTTTCATGAAAGTCATCAGGAGATCCGGAAAGCATCCGTGGATCTTTTTGAAAACATCATGGAAAAGTCCCAGCTCAAGTGGCCCGCGAAAACGAAAAGAGACCTGGCACAAGTCCTGTGGCTCTTTCATCTCCTTATTCTTTTTTACTGGATCAGCGATCATTCTCCCGG
>JAKFFP010000056.1:0-2138 GCA_036675045.1 Bacteriovoracales bacterium
TGAAAGGGCCGATTTTTGTTCCTCTCATCGCCTAGCTGGAATCAACAAGATCTGAAGCGCCCGTTTCAGTTATTACGGGCAGAATGAATTTTTTAAAATCCCCACCCATTCCCCAGATGATAAATGGCCGTGAAAGTTTTCTGAACTGACTAAGCAGCTGATTTTTTTTCTCGCCTGCAGTCGGGCGGAAGCGTGCCATGATCCGGATACTGTCCGGATATGCCCGGGATTCAAATTTACCTGTTTCAACATGAATGATGTCGAATCCGGCATGATGAAGCAGGCATCCCAAAGAAGCGACAGAAAACTGATGCAGGTGTTCGCGATTGAGATCGTTGTCCAGGAGAGGATGTCCGGACTCGCGCGGTACTTCAAGTATCAGAATGCCATCGTATGAAAGGAGCGATTTCCACGTTGAAAGCTCCTGAAGAGGGTTCTCCAGATGCTCGAGTACGTGAAAAGAAATGATGAAATCATAGATTCCTGCGACCAACTCGACTGAGGAGTAAATATTATCCAGTTTCTTTTCCGCTGCTTTCGCATCGTCTGATATTTCAACACCATCATAGTGTACATTACATTTCGACTTGATGATTTCTCCCAGGCGGCCTTCGGCACATCCGATTTCAAGGACTCTGGAAGTGGGTTGAATCAACTTTAGTATAGAGCTGGCACGTTCATTAAATTTCTTCTCAGTATCAGAGATATTTCCCTCATTCCGTCCACTTTGACCCAAATATATATCCGGCGTTGGAATAGCCGATAACCATTGATGACCACAGGCCGGGCAGGAAAAGGATTCTCCACTCTGGTTTGTAACGGGTTGATGCTCGCAACAGGGACATGAATTCATGATTTAAGATTCCTCGCGGACAAGGACGCTGGTGACAATGGAATTAACATTTCTTTTTCCAGTTCCTCCCGAGATAAAAGCGGACTCATGTCTTCCAGCGGCATGGAAATCATCGAGCCGTCCGGCTGGGGAATAGCAGAGACTTTAGGTGATAAAGTCTCATTGGTCTTTAATCTGATGTCGATGAGTTTGGGGCCAGGTCCCGCGAAAATATCCGCGAGTGATGTCGTAAGTGTCTCCGGATCAGAAATCCGCATAAAAGGAATTTCATAGGCCGCGGCAATCCTTTCAAGATCCGGCATCCAGAGATTTGATTCGGGTCCGGTTCCAAGATATCTCTCTTCAAAATAATTTTTCTGGGTGTTCCTGATCGAAGCATATCCCCCATTATTCATGATAAGAATTTTAATCGGAAGATTCAGGGCCCGGATAGTCGCCAGTTCCTGAATGTTTAACTGAAGGCTCCCATCACTTTCAAGGCAGATGATCGGCTTGTTGCCAGCAAGACACGCACCGATGGCGGCCGGAACTCCGTATCCCATGGCACCCAGCCCGGATGTGAGGAATATTCTTTGATCTTCTTTATTTCTGAAGAGTGTGTAAAAAACTTCGATTGCCAGCCCGGAACTGCCGGTGGCAATGAGAGTCCCTGGTGGGATCGTTTCCGAGAGAGCATCAATGAATTGAAAGTGGTTTATCTGGTTTTTTTCTGGCGCGTGAGCGCTTTCCCTTAAATATCTCTTTTTCCAGTCAGCACAGCGGCTGACCCAGTCTTGCCAGTGATCATTCTGAAGGCCGTGAGGGTAAGAAGACAAAGCATTCAGGAAAGTGTCTGCGCTTGTCACTAATTTAATATCGACATTCATGGCGAGCTTCTCGATTTCATTGGCATCTATATCAACGACAATTTTTTTGGCAGCCCTGGCAAACCCGGAAGGATTGAAAGCGGTGATGATATTGTCTAATCGCGAACCGATGCTTATGAGAAGATCACAGTTTTGAACAGCGAAATTCGCTGCTCTTAAAGCGACAACTCCGGGGCGGCCTATGTTCAGGGCATGGTTGCCGGGGAGAAGATCCATGGCATTCCATGTAAATACGGCAGGTACTCCAAGCTTTTCCACAATGGATCGGAAATTTTCCGCTGCGCCCGAAAGTCTTACCCCGTGGCCCGCGAGAATCAAGGGCCGCTTAGAACTTTGGAGAAGCTTCACGACATTGTGTATATCAATTTCAGTCCTGGGAGAAGAAGGTGGAGAAAATGAGCGAAGTGTTTGTGGATCAA
>JAKFFP010000137.1:0-13182 GCA_036675045.1 Bacteriovoracales bacterium
TTCACGATGTGAACGGCAACTTCATCTTTAAGCTGGATGCCCGCAGGTTTTCGACCCTGGGTGAGATCAAACAAGGCCTTCGTAAGATCGCCTTCAATCAGCGGAAGGATAGTCTGAGTTTCGGGATCGCCGAAGCGGACATTGTATTCAAGAAGGTTCAATGAATTTTCATCAACCATAAGACCAAGAAAGAGAATCCCCGCGAAAGGAGTCCCGCGGGAATTCATCTCTCTCAGTGTGGGAACAACAAAATTTTCTGTAACCGAATTCACAAAACCGGGATTGGCCCAGCTGACAGGAGATATGGCACCCATGCCGCCGGTGTTAGGTCCCTTGTCCTGATCAAGAAGTCGCTTGTGATCCTGAGCCGCTCCCAGGAACAGGAAATTCTCGCCATGACAGGCATAGAACAACGAGATTTCTTTTCCGTTAAGACCTTCTTCCACGAAGATCCCCTCCTCCAAGCCCGGCATCGGATTATTTTTAATCTGCATGAGAGCGTCGACGGCCTCGGCTTGTGAGTCACAAACAAAAACACCCTTACCAAGGGCCGGACCGGATAATTTAATCACAGGCTTCTTAAAACCCTTCAGGACTTCAAATGCCATCTCAATATCTTCCCGGAAACATCGGGTGAGATCACGATAACGTGCGGTAGGAATGCCGGCCGCAGTCATAACTGTTTTTGAAAAGAGCTTTGATTCTTCGAGCTGGGCGGCAGCTTTGGTCGGTCCCATGCAGGGAAGATTCAATTCGCTGCACCAGTCAGCTACACCTTCATAAAGGAATTTCTCTGCTCCCGGAATCACCAGGGCGATTTCATTTTCTTTCACGATGCGGGTAAAATTTTCGCGATTAAAGGAATCCCCGAGAACGCGGAGCTTTTCACCCTTCATGCCAGGGTTTCCCGGCCACACAAATACTTCTGTCGTACTTTGATCCTTGCCCAGTCTCCAGACAAGAGCGTGCTCTCTGCCGCCGGAACCAAGAATAAGAATCTTCATGCACTTCTCCCTCTGAGTTTTGGAAGAAGTTTCTGGAGCCGGAGCTGTCCGGTCGACTGATTATGGATGAGTTCGGGAAGAAGAAGATACATCTCTTCCACGGCATGCTTGAATTCATGATTGAGTTTCTGGGGAGGAGAAATAAAGTCCTTGAACTTTTCTCCGTGCTTTTTCTTCACTTCATCCAGACGGGAGTACCATTCAGATTCTTTATAGTACTGACGGATGATTTCTTTTGAGAGCTGGACTCCGTCTTTGGTCAGCCGAAGTTCATCCGGGCCGATGGAATCTACCAGAATAATTTCACGGTTAATTCCGGTTCCTGCGGCGAACTCAACTTTTCCGTCCCATAAGGTTATCCCGCAGGCGGCGAAAGTTTCCTGCAGGGTTAATGCTATCTTTTCGGTTGTCGCGATCAGGTTATTCCACTCAGTTTCATTCAAATTTGCGATCGCTTTAGCTTCTTCATGCGTAAGCGGACGGTCGAAGCGCTCAAGCTTCGTCGTAAATTCAATCATCGGACGATCAAACATCTGATTCTCAGAGTAATCCCCGGGAAAACGCTTTAAGAGAGATGAGCCCTTCGCCACTCCCATGCGGAAGATGACTTCGAGGGGAATGAACATATTTTCTTCGCGGGGAGCGACTTCCTGATCGCGGATGACTTTGTAAGGCCTCACCACAATTTCGTTATCACCACAGGGAACTGACTGAAGATGATGAGTAATTCCCTTTCCTCCGAGTAGTTCATAGATTTTCTTTGTGAAGAGGGCCAGGGCCTTCCCCTTCCCTTCCAGGTGATCCGGCATCTCACCCCAGTCAAAGACAGAATACCTGTCAGAGAACTGAAAAAGATAATTGTCTCCCAGCTGGAAGACATCTTTAGTAGATCCCTTATGCACTAATCTTGAACTAGCCACGGGTACATCCTTCGCGTACTGGATATGGATATTCAGAATTTAAGCACGAGCGGCAGAAATCTTTCTTTCCAAGCGACTCATGGACATCAGAGATGTCGTTATAAAAAACTTTTTCCACGTTGAGATGAGTTTCTATCTCTTCGCGGGTCTTACCGAAGGCCACGAGTTCATCGGGCGTCGGAAAATCGATTCCGTAATAGCACGGGGAAATAATAGGCGGGCACGTGCTCGCGAGATAAACACTCTTTGCTCCGTGATCGCGGAGAAGATTCACGATCTTTCTGGATGTCGTGCCCCGGACGATAGAATTATCAACCAGGAGAATATTCTTTCCTTCCACCTGTTCGCGGATAACACTGAACTTCAGGTTCACGGTCATTTTCCTGCGATCCTGTCCGTTCTGGATGAAACTTCTCTGAACATAACGGTTCTTGAGAAGAACTTCGCGGTATGGGAGATTTAATTCCTCCGAAAGAGAAATGGCACTGGCGCGGGAGGTATCGGGAACGGGAACCACGACATCAATTGCGTCCCGGAAATTTTCATTCCGCACTTTTTGCCCCAGCTGACGACCGAGCTGAAGTCGGGTTTCGTAAACACTCTGGTTTGCGATAGTGCTCTCCGCTCCCGCAAAATAAATCCACTCAAACATACAAGGAAGATCCGCTGTCTTCATGAGATCGCGCTTGAGTAATTGTCCGTCGGGACGGATGAGGATGAGTTCTCCTGCTCCCACTTCACCGATCACCTGGTAATCAAGGAAGTTCAGCACCGAAGTCTCAGAGGCAAAACAATAAGACATGGACTGGTCCGGGTTTCTCTTCACGCCATAAACGAGAGGACGAATTCCGAAGCGATCACGAAAGGCCATGAAACCTTCGCCTCCCACGGTACCGATCACCGAAAAGCCGCCTTCAGCTTTTTCAATCACGGTCTTTGTCGCCTGGGCGAGCTTGTCGAAAAATGTTTCTCCCTGAGCTTTCGAGAGATTCAGGGTGAGAAGATGAAGGATAACTTCGAGATCATTATCTGAAGTAAAAAAATGCTGGGCCTTTGTGAGCTCAGTCTTTAGTTCAGCACAGTTTGAAAGATTCCCGTTGTGGGCCATCGCTATGGCGTAGGGATAGGCCACCATCATCGGCTGCAGATCACAATCCTTGATATCCCCGATAGTGGAGTAACGGGTGTGTCCGAGTGCCGTATCACCAGTTAATTTCTGCAGATGACTGCCGGAGAAAACCTGTGAGACTTGTCCGAGATCCTTATGAGTATGGAATTTTGAGGAAGCGTGATCGTGCGAGATGATACCGGCCGAGTCCTGACCCCGGTGCTGAAGAATAAGTAATCCCTGGTGCACCTTCTGGCTCGCGTCCTGCGATCCTGTGATGCCGACAATTCCGCACATATATGTCTCCTGATCTTTCTTTGAGAATAGAAAATGGGAAACAAGTTGCCAATAAAAGAGATTAGTTTTACTAATATTAGATATAAGCCACACTAATGCACTCCGCTCTTAAGGTCGCAATTGACACAAGACAATAAACCCGCACGAATCGGTATTTTTGGAGATGGCCAGCTCGCTCTTATGCTGGCCGAGGCCCTGATGGCAAAAAATCTCCATTTTCTGTGTCTTTTACAGTCAGAAAACTCTCCCATGGAAAGAATTTATCCAGATCGCGTGACCCGGGACACTCAGCGCTTTGTGACTGAATGCGATGTCTTTACTCTGGAAAATGAATTTCTTAAGGCAAACGAGTTAAAATCAATTCTGGGGACAAAATCATCTTCTCTCTTCCCTGAACTCGGTAGTTATCAGCACTTCGCAGATAAGATCTCCCAGAGGACGCTCTTCAGGGAGCTTAGTCTTCCTTCCCCTCAATGGCAGGTCATTTCCGCTGTCAGTGAATTGTCAGGTTTCTCCTATCCTTTCATCGCCAAGGCACCCACCGGTGGATACGACGGCAAGGGAGTCCGGGTGATCAGAAATTCTGATGAGCTCTCTCAGACGGGGAGAGAATTTGGATTCCCACTTCTTATTGAAGAGAAAGTAAAATTGAAAACCGAAGTGGCCCAGGGGTTTGTGAGAACTCAGGAGGGAAAACTTGCCCTTCTTCCTCTGGTGGAAACTCTTCAGCAGGATGGAATATGTCATCTGGTCCAGTATCCCGCGAAAGTGAGCGATCAAGTCAGGCTCGCGGTGGAAGCCGCCTTGAAGAAACTTGCCCTGTCACCTCTCGTCGGGATTTTTAATTTCGAGTTTTTTGTGGATGATCAGGATCAGGTCACGATCAATGAAGGGGCCCCACGTCCCCACAACTCGCAACATCTCACGATCGATGCGAGTTCAACTTCGCAGTTTGATCTACTGGCAGACGCCCTTGCGGGAAGAGCTCTTTCCCGGGTCTACACAAAACCATCGATCATGGTAAATATCCTCGGTCAGACCAAAGGCACTGATGTTCCACTAACCCTGCCCGAGCTTCCTCCAGGAGTGAAAGTAACGCCTAAACTCTATGGAAAAGAGAAATGCGCTCCGGGACGAAAGATGGGTCATGTGAATCTCGTAGACGTTTCCGGGACGCATGATTTAAAAAGTCTGGGAGAGAAAATTCTCCGGGAGTACCGTCTATGAAAGTTGCAGTTGTGATGGGTAGTGATTCGGACTGGAAAGTCATGAAGGCCGCAAAAGAAATCATGATGGAATTTGGCGTCGAAGTTCATGCCGAAGTCGTTTCTGCCCACCGGACTCCCGAAGATCTCGAACGCTTCACTCATTGGGCCAAAGAAAACAAAATTAAAGTCATCATTGCCGGTGCTGGCGGAGCCGCACATCTTCCGGGCATGCTGGCCTCTTACACCACACTTCCGGTGATTGGTGTTCCGGTGAATGTCACTGCCATGAAGGGAATGGATGCACTTCTCTCAATTGTTCAGATGCCGAAAGGAATTCCCGTTGCGACAGTCGCCATTGATAATGCCGCCAATGCGGGACTCCTTGCCCTGAGAATCCTCGCCACCAATAATGATGTTCTGGACGGAAAGCTACTTCAATATCGCCAGAAGATGGCCGATGAATCGCGTCGCAAAACACAAAATTTAATTTAGCGTCTTCTTAACCTTCGCCCCATCTGTTCTTAACATGATCCGTACAAACAATTGAGAAGAGATTTTGTATCAATTAGTCACCAACACACACTGAAGGATGATTAGATGAAATTCAAAATCGCTCTCGCTGCTTCCCTACTAAGCACCATTGCAGCTGCCCAGGAAACAAAATTCCCTTACGGGAATGGCCTTGAGAAATGGGGCATGCCACTTACGTCACCGGACTCTGAACTCAGCCTGCGTATCGGCGGACGGATCCAGGGTCTTGCCTCAATCAAAAAAACAGAAGACACCGACGCTGATACTCAATCGACTCAGCAGGATTTTCAGGCAAGACGAGTACGCCTGCAGTTTCAGGCCGACCTCGGCAAGCGCGCTTCTTTTGTCATGGATCTCCGGAATGACAACGCTAACCAGCGGGATGAGGGCGAGAAGAATTTTAACGTCGGCGATGCTTACGTACAACTTCCGGTTCTCGATGGTAACCACTCTGTCCGTCTCTATCGCGCAAAAGTTGATGTCTCCCGGACTGAGACTGCATCATCTTCTGAGCTGATCTGGCTTAACCGGCCTTTCATCGCGGATGAAGCCGCGAGTTTCGTTTCTCACCAGCGCCGGGCCACGAACGCTCAGCTCATCGGAAACTTTGATAAGAAAGTATCGTATCAGCTCGTGATGGGAGACGGTATTTCTTCAGATCGTTTTTATGATGCGCAATCGGACAGGCTTCAGGCGACGAATGCCTCCATCGAAAAGCAAAACTTCATGGTCGGTGGTAAGGTACGTCTGCATCCTTTCGAAGGCTGGTCAGATAAGGTGACCGAAACCTATTTCGGCGAAGGCAAACACGTCTCGCTCGGGGCCGGACTCTTCAATACTTCGAATATCTATTATACGAACGCGGCTGGTGTGAAAGATACGCTTTCAAGGACGCTTGTGAACGGCGAATTCTCTGCTCACTATGAAAGTGCATCTATCCAGGCCGAATACTTTAAGCTTAATGGCGTGGTCGAGGATTTCTCGAACGCGAACCTGAGACATGGTGCCGGAGAGGGATACTATGTACAAGGCGAGTATGTTTTGAAAGAACTGTCTTACCTCGCGCCGTTTGCGCGCTATGAGAGCTGGAATCGTTTCATCGAGTCAGGTGATTACGAATCTTTCCACACGCTTTACGGGGTTAACTGGTACCTCAATGGAAACCGTTTCCGGGTAGGTGTTGCTTATGAAAATAATCAGCTGGGACGTGATATCGAAGGCGGAAAAGAGAAAGTTGAAGCTTTCCACCTCGCTTCCATGTGGCATTTCTAAAAACCATCTAAAAAAAAGCCCTCTCCCGAGGGCTTTTTTTATTTCCAGAAATTTCTTTTTTTCAATTTCATTTTCACCAGAAGCTGAGCGAGATCCGGAAAATTCCCCACTCGCTGATCACGCGTCTGCGGTCCTTGAGGAACACCCGTTTTACGGAGAAGCTGACGCATATTTTTCGTCGAGATCTTCTTGTTATGTTCTTTGGCAATGGAACTCATGACGGCGACAACTCCGGAAACAATCGGTGTCGCACTCGATGTCCCCGAAAATCTCGCGGTGTATTTTCTCTCTGGCCCCTGATTAAAGAGATCCCCGTAACCCGTTGTCACAACTCCGCGGCCGTATCCCGCGACATCAACGCGAGAGCCGTAGTTTGAAAAGCCGAGTCTCTCTTTATCGGCAGGGCCCACGGCACCCACCATGATGCAACCTGAATCGCGCTTTTTGAGATCAAAGGCCCCTTCATAGGAAGGATCATCAAAGTTGGAGCTTCCGTTACCTGCCGCTTGAACACAATGAATGCCTTTCCTGGTCGCTGCCTTTAACTGGTCAAAGATGTGAGGCCAGTATTCGACGGCGGTGTACTTTTTAAGATCGGGTCCTACCATCTGCTGTTCAATGACCAAAACATCACCGGCCTCAAGATTATCTGTCGCGCCCTGGATCGCCTGGTTTATGCTTCTGGTATATTGATCATCCACATCGGCCAGGTCACCTTCAATGAATCCGTAGATACCGAATTGTGATTCGTGAGCGATACCCGTCACACCCTTGCCATCTCTTTTCGCCGCGATCTCTCCCCAGACAGCAGTACCGTGATCGGTCGAACTGCAGTTTCTCGGATTCGCTCCGACGTAAAACGGAGTTTCGAAATCTTCATGCTGGTCCTCAAAACAAGTTTCAATATCAACGACTTTTACGTTCCTGCCCGTTCCGCCGGGAATTTCCCAGGCAGCGAAGGCGCCAACACCTTCCGGAGATGCCTTGAGATAGTTCTGCTGACTTTCAAAATCCGGAGTTTCTGAAACATAATCAGCTTCCAGGGTTTCAGCTGAAACATCAGTCAGTGCCGCTGGCTTTGGAATCGGAGCATAGTAAGCGTGTTCGATATCACGATCTTCGGAGAGATCATTCATAATTCCGACCGCTGTCAGCGCGTCCGGAAGAAGATGAAGTTTCAGGTATCCCCACGTACCATCTTCTGTCTGGAAGAAAGGAGAAAACTCTCCCAGGTCAGAATGTCGGTTCTTAAATCTTTCTGGTGATTTCACTTTCACGATGATGGTTTCAGATGAAATGAGATACTTCGATCTCGCTTCGTTGATTTTAAACGCATTGAACTTCAGGATTCCCGCAAAAGATGGTGTCGCGAGGAATACAGAAAGGATCATGGGAAGACTGAATTTCATGGGAATCTCCTATGAACGGAATATAGCATCCGCCCGGGAGGTATCCCAAAAATTTGAATTTTTTACAAGGAAAAGGCCGGGACTTTATCAAGTATTTTCAACCGGATAGCCCCGGAGTTTCATTTTTTTTCCCGGTGTTCTTTGAGGAGTTCTTCTACCACTGATGGGTCAGCCAGAGTTGAGATATCTCCCAGGCCATCGTATTCGGCAGCCGCGATCTTCCTCAGGATTCTTCGCATGACTTTTCCCGAGCGCGTTTTCGGAAGGCCGCGAGTCGCATGAATCACGTCGGGAGCGGCAAAGCGGCCGATTTTTGTCCTTACGACTTCTTTGATTTCCTCCGTCACTTCTGCTGAAACTTGCACATCAGCGGAGAGAATCACGTACGCATAAATTCCCTGGCCCTTGATATCGTGAGGCATTCCCACTACGGCTGCTTCCGCTACATGGGCCGATTCCATCAGCGCACTTTCAATTTCGGCAGTACCCAGGCGGTGGCCTGAGACGTTCAGAACGTCATCAATTCTTCCGGTGATCCAGTAGTAGCCATCTTCATCACGCCGGCATCCATCACCGGTAAAATATTTCCCGGGATACTGGCTGAAATAGGTTTCCACGAAGCGAGCGTGATCGTTGTAAATCGTGCGAGCCTGTCCGGGCCAGGAAGTTCTGAGACATAGTGCACCTTCTACTCCGTTACCATGAATCTCCGCTCCGGTTTCCGCGTTCACAATGACCGGTTCTACTCCGAAGAACGGAAGCGTCGCTGAACCTGGCTTGGTCGGAGTCACTCCCGGAATCGGTGTAATAAGAATTCCTCCGGTCTCCGTCTGCCACCAGGTATCGACGATGTCACAACGGGATTCACCGACGACATCGTGATACCATTTCCAGACTTCCGGATTAATCGGCTCTCCGACGGTTCCGAGAATCCGCACGGAATCGCGATTATATTTCTTCACGAACTCATCACCGGCACTCGCCAGTGTTCTGAGTGCAGTTGGTGCCGTGTAGAAAATGTTTACCTTGAGGTCTTCAATAATTTTCCAGTAGCGCCCAAAATCGGGGTACGTGGGAATGGACTCAAAGAGAACGGAAGTCGCGCCATTAACCAGCGGCCCGTAAACCAGGTACGAGTGACCGGTGACCCAACCGACATCGGCGGTACAAAAATAAATATCGTTCTCGTGATAATCAAAAACATATTTGTGAGTCAGCGAGCAATACGTGAGATAACCGCCAGTGGTATGCACGACGCCTTTCGGTTTTCCGGTAGAGCCTGAAGTGTAAAGGATGTACAAAGGATCTTCTGCGTCCATCTCTTCGCAGGGAGCGACCGGGCGGAATTTTTTCATCTCTTCTTCGTAGTGAAGATCACGGCCCTCTTTCATCGGCACAATCATGTCTGTCCGGTGAACGACGAGCATCTTCTCAACGAAGGGCAGATCTTTAACGGCTTCGTCAGCAATTGCTTTCAGGGGAATTTTTCTTCCGCCGCGAAGACCTTCATTGGCGGTAATCACAAATCGGCATTCGGCATCCACGATCCTTCCCTTCTTCGATTCAGCACTGAAGCCGCCGAAGACAACGGAGTGAACAGCACCGATTCTTGAACAAGCGAGAACGGAGTAAACGAGTTCCGGAATCATCGGGAGATAGATACAGACTCTATCCCCTTTTTTTACTCCGTGAGCTCTCATGAGATTCGCGAGACGACAAACGTTCTCGTAAACTTCCTGATAAGTGATCTCCTGATATTCACCGGGAGCATCCTTCGCCCAGATGAGTGCGTTTTTCTTAGCGCGTTTTTCGAGATGGCGATCGAGACAATTGTATGATGCATTAAGCTTCCCACCGAGATACCACGAGTAATTCACGGCGGAAAAATCACCTTTCTGGGCCATTTCAGGAAAGCGATACCAGGAAAGATTTTTTGCCGCTTCCAGCCAGAATGCATCGGGATCTTTGATCGATCGCTGATACATTTCCTGATACTCTTTCATTCCCGATAGATAGGTTTTTCCCTCGAGAGAATGCTTCACCGGATACATTTTTGCTGTGTTCATATGCTCGTCCTTTACCGGTTAATCATGGCACCCCCGGCACTTCTTTTCCACACCTAAGTATGCTACTTATTCCTTATGCAATACTTCAATATACAAGTAGCGTCTCAACTCTCCGGTGTGGCCTCAGCGACCATCCGGGCCTGGGAAAAACGCTACAATGCGGTAGTGCCTGACCGGGCGGAAAACAAGCATCGCCTCTATTCTGAAAAAGATATTGAAAAACTAGCTCTCCTCTACAAACTGACTGAGCTGGGCCAGAGCATCGGGAAGATCGCGCATCTGGAACTCTCCGAGCTCAAGGAAATTTATTCGACACTTCTCCATCGCCCTTACGATGAAAGACATGTCGTCACTCCTCACCATGAAAAAGTGGATTACGATAAGATCCTGGGGAGCATGCATCTGGCGCTGGAAGCTTATAAACTGGATATCATTTCCCACGAATTTGAGAAGGCAAAAAATCTTGTGACACCAAGAGACCTTTGTCTCAGTATCATGATCCCGCTTTTTCAGCAGATCGGTCAGAAGGTATCGCGCGGCGAGCTCTCAGTTGCGCAGGAACATACTCTTTCAGCGATCGTTTCATCTCACGTGGGCCAGATGATCGGTAACCACTATCAGAGAACCTCGGCGAGTAATGACCTGATTCTCATCACGACTCCGGAAGGAGAAATGCACCAGATGGGGATTCTGGGGGCGGCCCTCCTTTGCGTTCATTACTCAGTGAAGTTTTATTATCTCGGCGCAAGTCTTCCGGCCATCTCACTGGCGGAAGCGACGAACGCGCTTCACCCTACCTCAGTTCTCATCGGTTCAACCCGCTATCAGCTGGATGAACTGAACACCATCGATACCTATCTTTCGCAATATCGTCAGTCCCTGAATGTGAATGTTAATGTGATGGTCGGCGGAAATATCAAGCTGAAGTCAGACCTGGAAAAACAGAAGACTCAGCTCTTCTCAACTCTCCAGGCCTTTGATGAATATCTGGCTAAAAAATTCAGATCCTAATCACAATCGTAAGCAGTCGCAAAAATGCTTATTTTATTTCCATTAGGCACTTCCTGATTCACGAATAAACCGTTGGCACCTTTCTCTGCGGCCTGGTTAAGAGCATCGTTAAGAGCGAGTTCTTTCGATCCCTGCTCATTCAGACCCTCAACTTTAGCGATCACCCGGCACTGGGTAGGCTTAGTCTGGTGAACTTCGATGTCCTTGGCCTTGTCTGAGAGCTGTTCAGAGCGGCTGGAGCACGCGACAACCAAAGAAATCATGATCAGATACTTCATAGATACCTCTTCTTAAAAATTGTCTTATAATCATAATCGAACACAAAAGGAATGGGCCATGAAACTCGTCCTCCTGAGCATTCTGGTCATGTACTCATGTACCAAGAACGCCAAGCTCCAGAGAGAAACCGCCAGCGCACACCTTGAGGGTGTGACCATGCCGATTTCGAAATTAAATGAAATCAAGTGGCCGGCAGGATTCCGCCAGGAAGCGATTGTCTCGCAAAGTATTACCTTCATGATTGATATGCCCAAGGTGGACCAGGATGACCTTGATTATCTCATCAGTGAACGTGATGTGGATTCCTGGATCATCAGGGTGATTGCTTACAAGAACTCCGAGAAACAGGATCTGGGATCACTGTACTCTTTGTTCCGCCCGAAAAAGCTTTCCCGTACTTCGGCCGGTTCAGCGAGCAGTGTCGCCCTGAAAATTTATTACGCCGCCGCCTACGCCTCGGAGAGATGGAGAAATTCCAAGTGTCCTCCACTGGGACATAACAAAAAGATCAAAGAATTGAAGATCGAAGATTCGGGTGAAGAATTTTCTCTCTCGATTGGCGGGGCCCAGTCCTATCCGGAAAAGAGCCAGCTGATTGAACTCACACCCAGCTCGTTCAATGGCGGCTTGTCACTTCTGGGCGAATACTGGTTTGAGATTGCGCCCTACAACTCACAGAAAAAGATGATCCACTCACCCTTCACCCGCATTCCGGGTAAAATCGTTGTTTCCCAGGAAGAAACGGTTTCGGTACCAAGTTGTAGCGGTGTGAATATGGAAATGCGTCCGAGGATCTAAAAAAAAAGGGTTCCTTTCGGAACCCTTCATTCTTAGAAAATTTTATTTTTCCGATTACCAGCGAACAGTCGCGCAACGGTATCCCCATGCGCCCATTCTGTTGAGGTCATAGTTACACTGGCGAAGGCCTGAACGGCACATGCTGTGATAATCTTCGTGGCCCCAATAGCGACGAACAACACGGTTCATTCTGTCGGCCATGACAACCTGACAGCTGCGCGGACGTGGCATTGGACGTGGACGAACAACGATCACCGGGCCTGGACGACGTGGACGAGGACGAACAACAACTACCGGACCTGGGCGATGAGGACGGTGTCCCGGAGCTGGACGGTAGTGACCATTACCGCGGCCATTTCTGCGACCTGGTCTTGGATCATCTGCGAAAGTTGAAAGAGAGACAGCAAAAAGTACGAGTGCAATAAGAGCGTGCTTCATGATTCCTCCAAATGGAAATATTCTTACTTAAGAGTTATCAATCTGTGATTTGGTTCTTCAAGATTTATTGACGGGCCCAAAAAAAAATCAGGGCCAATGTGACCCTTAACCAATAACAGATTCTTAAAAAAAGTAACAACTACTGGAAAGTCGCCCTTGCCCCGATGAACTGCGAAATCTTTTTATTCGGATCATCAAATGAGACCGGATGCGTGAGATGCTCGTCAATAAACCGACGTTTTTGTAAATTTTTTAGACCACATGTCCTGTATTCTTTACTCAAAAACGCTTCCCCATCGGCCACGCGTGTATATTCCCCGGACCTTTAATGCCGTGGAGAACTTATGCGGACGCTGTCGCCATTACTCATTTCTTTTCTCCTCGTGAGTGGTAGCCCTGCGAATCGAACGCAGCGCAACGCGCTTATCAGGCGGGCTTGGGCAACCAGCCCTCGACTACCGTCTTCGCATTTCAGTCGGGCGCCTCAGGGGTCGAGCCGCCTCGTCTTTCTTGCTACTCGGCTCCTGCTCCCAAGGCAGGCGTGCTTCCATCTGCACCTCCACCCGAATGTGTGTTCATGGTCCAGTAGCCCGTGTGGGAGTCGAACCCAACCTAGTCGGCTTGAAAAACCGATGACCTCGCCGGAAGTCGAACGGGCCGTGTTGCATCGTGTTGTGTTTCCAGGTGTGCGCGCACCGAGTGGGCAAAGTGGGCCGGGAGGCGCTCGAATCCTCGTCTGCGGTTCTTCAGACCGCCGCTAAACCGTCTCAGCTACCAGCCCGTAATCAAGGCTTACGCGCGTGCGACGAGGCCACGAAAAAGGCCCGGCGTCGCGTTGACG
>JAKFFP010000053.1:0-2134 GCA_036675045.1 Bacteriovoracales bacterium
GACGACCGCGTGAACGGCCGGTCCAACGTCGGCGGCGTGCTGTTGGTCAACGGCGTCGCCGTCGCCGCACGGAACCAGGCGTATCAGTTTGTCCAGGATCAACTGCTCACCGTCGGCGGCCTTCAGAATACACAGGCCGACTCGCTGACTAATCCCTTCCGCGGAGCCATCGACGACGTGGAAGTCTTCGTCTGGGGCACTAGCTCCACCAATGCGACGAACTACGGCAAGTTGAACCTGGGCGTCGACAACGAGTGGATCGCCACGCAACTCGCCGGCAAGAATCCGGCCGACGTCAACCTCGACGGCGTCGTGTCGGGCAACGGGACCGGTCCGGCGGCGACCGACGACGTGTCGAAGCTGATTCAAGGCTGGAATTCGCGCCGCCTGGTCAACGGTGTGCGCGTCGGCGACTGGACCAGCCGCCAGCAGGGCGATCTCAACTTCGACGGCCGCGAAGACTATCTTGTGAACACGCTCGTGCGTGATGGTGACAAGATTCGTATCATGTTCTCATTCTATAACAAGGATCTCTCGCCTGTCTGGAAGGATTTCCAGAACGTGAATGTTGATCTCAATGTGATCGCTGATAATTTCCTGAACCTTTTAAAGGATCAGTCACCACTTCCGATTTCTCTTGTGACTTATCACCACGCGAAACTCGGAAAAATGATGATTCCCGCCTTCATCACAAGAGGCCAGCTTCCAAAAATGGATCAGGTCCTCACTTCCTGGGATCGACAGGATACCGGCAGGAAAGTGCGTCTCTATTATCTTGAACCGGACAATAGTTCTTTCCGCATCCGTGCGATGAACACAAAAGTCTGGGAAGAAGCACTTAAGAAAGAACTCAATTCGAAGTGGTTTGATACGGTGGAAGTTGAATCTCTTCTTCCAAGATCCGGCGATGATGTGAAAAGAGGAGAGATCAGAGCACTCGTGAGTGTTGGTCTCGGAACTCTTCGCCAGCTCTATATTTACTCATTCCGTCCCGGAGTAAACTCTCACGGTCCGAAGATCCCACAGCTCGTCCTTCAGACGGAAGGCATGAATACCCTCATGCAGGCAACACCGGAAGGCCTCATGAACAGTGGTGAAGTGTATTTTAATATTTACGATCGCGAGCGCTCAAAAATCATCACGACTAAAGAGAAGGCCCAGGATTCGGAACTCATCTTCCGCCATCCTAGTGAAACCGATCTCATTATCGGGCAGGTGGCTTCATTTGAGAATAAAGGAAAGCGCACAACCATTATTGAGACCCGCGAAGAACTTATCGGTGTCACGACCGAGAATGGAATAGTGAAAACCGGCCGCCGTCCGAAGCTCCGGTACAGTTTCCTTTCTCAGAAACTTTTGACCGAACTCTATTATCCGGTGATCTATAAGCGTGATGGTGAGCAAGCCGCGGCCCTGTATGTGGACGCGACTTCCATGACCGGAAACCGCATCAGCCTGATCGAAGAACAGAATGGAAATCTTGTTTCGAGTATCCGGAACTCAATCGTTGTTCCGGGCAACTGTAAGGCACTCAACCCGGTGTTTTCGGCTGCTTTAGGAACTCATGAACTCACTTTCCTTTGTCTGGAAGAGCAGGGGCCCGAGATCGTCAGCGTGCCGTTAAATTAGTCTTATCCGGTGAAAGTTTGGCCGGGGCCAGTGTCACTCTGGCCCTAAAAATCTTTTAATACCCCCGGATTCAGGGCCATTTGGGGCCCAAAAACTTGGCAAGCAATTTGCTCAGTCACTTGTACACAGCAAGAGCAGGACGCGATACGCAGTGTTATTAAACCAAAGTTTATTAACCCTCAAAGCGCGTCTTTGAGAGATCGAAAAGGAAGAATACATGAAATTGCAAAAGGGTCTCGCTGTTCTCGCTACACTCTCAATGATGACACTCATGACGGCGTGTAACGATTCAAGCGGAGGGAGTGTTTCTGACCGCTATCAAGAGGGTTTCAATGCTGGTCGTACTGAAGGTTTCACCGCCGGTCGCGCCCAGGGATATGATGAAGGTTACGATGACGGATATGCGGACGGGGATGCAGCCGGGTACGCTCGCGCTGAAGTATTCTTTGCTTCTGCTACATATAACCAGGGCTTCACTGCCGGTTACGATGCTGGTTACGATGAT
>JAKFFP010000143.1:0-2132 GCA_036675045.1 Bacteriovoracales bacterium
TCTGAGCCGGGACCATTCCCGCTGCCGCCGCCATGAGCGACCCAGGTGTTATGGATAACCTGCTGGGAGTTAAGATCAATCACAAACATCCGGCGTTCGTTGGAAGGACGACTGTAATCAACGATAGTAAGTTGATCCTGTTTCGGTAAAGAGCGCCGGTGTTGCGAAAGGACGCGCGCGCGTCCTTCCATCGCTTTGATGAACGCATCTTTGGTGATGAACGGGCAGGAAACTGAACCGTCACTGCCTCTGTGGAAAATATGATTTTCAGCCAGCTTCGAGCGGACAGTCTCTTTCATCTCATTCTGCGCTGAAATATTGCGGGAAAAATCCTGCAGGATCTGCACCCGCATCTCGAGAATGGCGCGCTTTCTTTCCGGAGAACTGAGTCCGTGGGCCGTTATGCGGGAAAGTTGGTTTCTTATTCTCGACTGGGCCTCTGAGTCTAAGCGATAGCGGGAAATGAGCTGGTTCATCCGTGGATCGGAACTCACGGCATAATTAAACGGGAGGAGTTCAAAGAAACTCATATCGCGGGAAAGTTCAGCGAGAAGAAAAGGATTGGGTCTTTCATCAGGATTACTTACGACTTTCATCGGATCGCAGAAAGCTGAGCGTTCGAAGTTCTGTTTCATGGATTCATACATTTCATCGTAATTCCGGGAACTGATTTGCTGAAGGGATGACTGATCCTGTGGTTCAGGTTCCACGCAGGAAATAAGAGGTTCCTCTTCCGGAGGAGTCACCGTTCTGGGCGCAGGAACTTCGGTCCTCACGAGAGTACTCTCTCGCCAACCGCGATCAATCGAAGTTAATCCATGATCAATTTTTTTCAAAAGCCCCCGGCACATGGGAGAATTCTTCTGGGTGCCCTTGTTTCCGGTTCTGCAGATATCTCCGGCGAGTACGGAAAGTTCGCGAAGATCTTCCAGTTCACGCGGCCCGAGGTTTCTCAGGTAATCATAATTTCCACCCGCCGCCTGAAATTTTTTCTCGCAGCTCGAGAATGCACTTTGCCGGTCCTGAGACGTGGCGAAAGGCGCACATAATGCCGGACCGAAGAGAAGCGGCTGACAGCGAAGTTGATTCTCAGAACAGGGAGTATTTTCAAAATCTCCGCGGGATTTGGGAGCTGAACAAAGTCGTTTGCCGTTATGGGACACGAGATTACTGGGCCAGCCCCCGTAAAAACAATCAAAGCGCGAATCTGCCCAGGCATTTTCGAACAGAGAAAAGTCGCGGAGGAAGCGTTTCTCTTCCACTGTGAGCTTGAGATTTCCGGCTTCTTTTTTCTCGAGAGTGCCGAGAAAAGTCTTCAGGGTTTTGATCCAGCTGACCCGCATTTCATGATCATGATCGATCGCCCATGCCGGTGGAAAGCAGATCACCAAGGCTGCGATAAAAAAGAGGGAACGGTAAACCATAGGGGTCTTGTCGGATAAGGGGCCGGTTTCCTGAAGGGACCCCTTGCGGGGTCCCTAAAGTACTGATTAGACGATAAAGTGGGAGAGTTCCTGAACGAGATTCTGTGAGCGTCCTACGAACTTTTCCTTCTCTTCCGGCGTGAGACCCTCGGAAGAAAGGGAAGCGAGATCCTGGACGTAATAAGCGATCTTCTCGGCGAGATCTTTCTTCTCACCTTTTTCCCAAATCTTGAGCGCATTCTGAACCAGCGGGTTCTGTGGATTCACCACGAGAGTCTTCTTGATCGGAAGAGCGAAGGCAGTGTTACCCATTTGCTTCGTCATTTCGCGGAAGCGTTTCATCTGCTCATCAACTTTAAAGTAGGCAGAAGACTTCGAGCCCTTAAGCGATTTTACATCTACTTCGAGAGTTGCTTTCGTTGAATCATTAACGAGTACCGACTGAAAGAATTCTTTCACTTTGATGTCGTCAGCGGTGGTTTCGCCGCTGTGAAGGAGGTTTTCCACTTCGGTGTCCACCGAAGTGAATTTGAATTCTTCCTCGCCAAGTTTTTTCATCTCAGCGTGCTGCGTGAAGTGAGGATCGATGTAATTATCGATCTCAAGGACCTGAATGCCTTCAGCATGAAGCTGCTTTCTTAGTGATTCATCACCGGTCGCTTTGTCGAAAGTAATGTATTTGTTTTTGAGTTTCTCTTTGAATGCCTC
>JAKFFP010000002.1:0-2121 GCA_036675045.1 Bacteriovoracales bacterium
GGTTCTTGAATTCCTTGATGGAAGACCCTTCAATGAGTTCCATTCCCTGGAGCAGCTCGGGACGGATGTTGTAGAGAAACTTGAAAAAAGTATCGAGCTCTTCACTCATACGCTGCTGGCCGACGGGTTTTTCCACGCGGACCTTCATGGTGGTAATTTCTTTGTCCTGGAGGATCGCCGCATCGGGATTATCGATTTCGGTCTCATGGGAACTCTTTCCAAGAAGCAAAGAGCAAATCTCATTGGCATTCTCTACGCGGTCATCACCCATAACTATGACAACCTGGTGTATGAGTTTCTTGATGTTGCTGAATATGATTCCATTCCTGATCATGAGGAACTGATCCGCGATATTAAAGATTCCATCTCTCCGTATGTCGGGCTTTCCGTACAGGAAACCAACATGTCGGAGCTGGTGAGAAACCTGATCAAGACATTGAGTAAGCATGAGCTCTATCTTCCGCGTGAATGGTTTATTATTTTCCGCGCACTCATCACGCTTGATGGCGTGGGAAAATCCATCGGCCTGGATATCAACATCTTTAAGCTTCTCGACAAGGACCTTCCACGCTTAATCACTGAGCTTCTTTCCCGCCAGAATGCGCAGGAAGAACTTATGTGGATCGCAAAGGACGTTTTGGGGTCTCTGCGGATTGTTCCTAAGCACATGAAGTGGTTCTTGAAAGAAATCTCGAAAAATGATTACGCCATTGAGCATCGAATTCGCGGCATGGAAGATGTGTCTAACCAGATGTCACGCGCTATCTACATATTAGGTTTGTCGTTATTGGCGGGAATCTGCATTCTTTCCGGCACGCTTTTTGCTCTTAACCGTGAACTTTCTACACCATACGATATTCCGGTCATCAGCTGGGTCTTCTGGGCCTTCTCCAGCTACCTCTTAGTAAGAATTTCTACCCTAAGGAAATACTAAGATTTCAGGGTTGGTGTTTTCTGCTTCTCAAAGCCATTTCGGAATTTGTATACACACCCCATGAAGTTTCTCATGCTACTGCTGCTCCTCTCGGGGTGCGGAAAGAAAATTATATACACCGATCCTGAAGCTCCTTCTAACCAGGCGTCGGTAGCAGTGAAAACAGAAATTGAAGAAGAGCTGATTCGACTTGAAAAAGATTTTAAGGAAGTGGGTGTTGAGATTGATCTCAACAGACTCCCGGTGGTCGTTGCTCCACTTCCCCATGGGGTCGTCGGACGCTGTCAGTATGGGAAAAAGAATACCGGCATCTTCATCATTCTGAGTCCGGTTCTATTCCCCGCTCCCGGTGAATTCCTGCCTCTCGATGCCGAGCTGTTTGAAAAAGATTTCGTGCGGGTCCTGCTGCATGAAATCGGGCATTGTTACTTTAAGCGGGACCATGAGGCGCCGACTTATCTCGAGGATCCGGGTCATTCCTTTGAATTGAATCATGATGGAAGAACTGTTTTATTTGATCGCATTCCCAGAAGCCTCATGCCGGCAGAGTCAACATACCGGATGCCGAAAGCACTCAGGAGCTATTATGTCGCTGAGATGGCAAGGAAAGTAGTACTGGAAGATTCTACAGTCCTCGCACAATTCGCTGAGTTTCAGGTTGTGAGTAACTCAGATACTATCGAGCCCGCTGAAGAATAATGGGGAGAGTGTTCCCAATTCTTCAAATGATCCCGGGCCCAGAATCCCCCGAAGAAATTCCGGAATCTCGAGACTCAAAGTCTCTTCTTCAAAATCAAAGAAGGCTTCTCCTTTTATGAGATTGATGTCTCTCAGCTGAAAGAGTCCTTTGGTGTAGTCATGAACAAAACGGGCCAGAAGTTTTCTGTCAGCAGGCGCCAGCATGAACTGGAATTGCTGTGTATTTGATTCTGTTAAGGGCATCGCCGTCCAGACCGTACCGATGGCGGTTGCCTCAGTAAGAAAGTCTTCGGGTTTGCCCTGAAAGCCATACTCATAAATGATGCCGGAAAGATCCTGCCCCTTATTCATGAAGAAATAGGTGAGGATTCCTTGTTTGTCTCTCTTTATATATAAGTCTGCGGAGGTGATGTTCGCGATCATCTCCCAGTCCTCCGCCTTCCTTACCGGTGTGAGATACATCTGGGAAAAAGTTTTTTCATAAAGAT
>JAKFFP010000390.1:0-2113 GCA_036675045.1 Bacteriovoracales bacterium
CAACATTAAAGTGTGGGTGATTGTTTTCATCTGCGCGCTTCTGGCACGTAAGTGCTATTTCGAATTTACGAAGTACGAGCGTCTTAAGGCGACTGCTGCTCCCCTATCCCGTGTGAAATAATCATTTCCCGAGGAGTAGGCAGCGGGCGCCATACCCGCCATAACCAAAGTGCGCATCTCGCTGACATAAATTCATCGCGATTCCACAAGCGGCCTGATACTGAGGCATGCGGCCCCAATAAGTATAAAGGGGTCGCCCGTAACAATCGACCATGCGTACGTGACAGACATAGGCCCGTGGTCGGCAACCATTCCGGCATTCGCCCTCTTGTTCTTGTTGGTCCTGGTCCTGCTGCTCCTGCTCTTCCTGAGGCGGCGGACTGGCGATCCCGGATAAGGCCCAAAACATACTTAATGAAGCGATAAAGAGTTTCATAAGTTCCTCCCTGACGACTCTATGAGACTCCTTCAGGAAGCTTCATACAATGATGACTTAGCGAGCGCGGGAATATCTTTGGATTCTTTGAGCAGATAAAAAAAGGCTCCCTTTGGCAAACGCCTGACGGGAGCCTTTTCGTTTTGATCAGGTAAGGAGTGTCACACCGACGTAGCGCTGATAAGGAATCTGTTCTACCAGCCTTTCGCTGATGTAGGGTTTCGCCGCACGATCGATACGATGCTGGAGCAGTTTAATGAAAGAAGGATCGCCTTCAAGATTAAGAACGATCTCGCTTTCGTTCACCATTTTGACCTGGCCCGTGATTTCCGACTTACGAGTGAGATCAAAAATAATAGTGAGAGCTTCTTCGTTGAAATTTCCCTTATAGGTAATTCGTCTTGCAATCATACTTCCCTCTTATTTTCCGAGATATTTCACAAGCTGAATGATCGCCCGTGGGAAAAGACCAAATTGTAACGTAGCTGCAGCTGTTACAGTTGCTGCCAATCCGGCCCCTCTCAGGTTCTGATAAATCGCCGGCGTTCCATCAGCTTCTTTCATGAACATATAAACGATCACGCGAAGATAGTAGTATACCGAGACGACACTTGTGAGAACCGCGATCACGACCAGCGGAACCTGGCCGGCATTGACTGCCGAATTAAAGAGCCCGTATTTTCCGATAAATCCGGAAGTCAGGGGAATGCCTGCCATCGAGAAAAGGAAAATGGCCATGCACGCACCCATGACCGGGTGACGAAGACCAAGGCCCGCCATGTTTTCGATACGAAGATCCTTGTCATTAGCACCTTCAAACTGAGCAACAATCGCGAAAGCGCCCAGGGAAGAAAGTGCGTAGAAGAAGAGATAAAGAAATACACTCTGTCCCGCCTCAGGGCCCATTCTCATGGCATAGAGACCGAGAAGAAGATATCCCGTGTGAGCGATCGTAGAAAATGAAAGCATGCGCTTAATTTCGTTCTGTGAAATCGCGACAAAGTTTCCATAGATCATGGAAGCAGCGGCAACAACCCAGAGATATGTCTCAAACCATCTCATTCCTGCCACACCTTCAGCGAACACAGTGTGCTGAACGATCCGGGCCAGCGCCATGAAGGCGGTAAATTTCACACCGGCACTCATAAACGCTGTCACGTTGGTGGCGGCAACCTGATAAACATCCGGTAACCATCCGTGGAAAGGAACTGCTCCGACTTTAAAGAGCATCGCCGTGAGAACAAGTCCCAGACCGACATAATAAATCGCAGTCGGAGTATGAGTAGAAGTGAAGGCCTGGATTGAAGAAAGCTCGAAACTTCCGGTGGCGCCAAACATGAGTGAAGAGCCATAGAGAAGAAGTGCGGAGCCGAGACCACCCAGGATGAAGTACTTAAGTCCTGCCTCAGCAGAGAAGTAACTGATCCTTCTCATGGCAACCATCACGTAAACTGCCAGAGACATAATCTCCAGTGCGATGAACATCAAAAGAAGATGATTCGTGCTCATCATGAGGATCATGCCGGCAGTAGAGAACAAAGTGAGGGCGTAGATTTCAGAGAGAAGATGCTCTTTGACATCCGTTCCGCGGGTAATGATGACGGAAATGAGAGCAAATACACAGGCGAAAAATGACAGTGATCTGGTGAACGAATCAATGACCAGTGTTCCCCTGAG
>JAKFFP010000268.1:0-13077 GCA_036675045.1 Bacteriovoracales bacterium
GCCGTTGCTGCTGCCAATTCTTTAAGTGACGTGTATGCCGTGGGTGGGAAACCGAAAACCTGCATGGCAATTCTCGCGGCACCGCTCGCCACGATGGAACCATCTACCATCCAGGAAGTTCTCCAGGGAGCGTGTTCCGTTATTACCGAAGCCGGAGCATCTTTAGTGGGTGGCCACAGTATTGATGATGATACGTTGAAGTTCGGACTTTCGGTCACGGGGCTCGTTGAAAACGAAGCCGTCTGGACCAATGCCGGCGCCAAAGTGGGTGACGTTCTTATTCTCACCAAGCCTCTTGGGACAGGAACCATCTGTGCGGGAATCAAGCGCCAGGAAATAGATGAAGAATCGGCGAAAGAAGCGATCTCATCCATGAAGAGACTGAATAATATCGTGGATCTTCTGACCCTGGATGAAATCTCTTCGATCCACGCCGGAACAGATATCACGGGATTTGGTCTGGCGGGCCACGGGTATCAGCTGGCGAAAGCTTCGGATAAAACTTTGGTTCTTCGGATTAAACAACTTCCGCTCTTCAAGGCGACTATGAGTTCGCTGGAGAAAGGCTGGCTCACGAAAGCGCATAAGAGTAATGAAGAATACACCCGCGCGGCCATCAAGTGGGCCACAGGAATTTCTGATACCGAAAAACAAGTCACCTTTGATCCCCAGACCAGTGGCGGACTTCTTCTTTCCGTATCCCCGGCGTTTGCCGAGGATATTGTAGCAAGACTCAGTACGAAGTTTCCCGGAACCGCGATTATTGGTGTCGTGAAAGAAAAGCAGGACGTTCATGTCACCATGGAATGATCCTGAGCTTCAGAAACTTTTTTTAAATGAAACTCTCTTGATTGATGTGAGATCTCCCGGAGAATTCCTGGAAGGATCGATTCCTCATTCCATTAATCTTCCCATCATGAATGATGAGGAACGACATCTTGTCGGGACATGCTATAAGGAACGCGGTCAGGAAGCGGCGATTGAGCTTGGTTATAAGCTCGTGAGCGGCAGTATCATGGAAGAAAGAACAGAGCTGTGGCGGGAGGCCATTCGCAAGATGCCCGAGACAGAGGTTTTCTGTTTCCGCGGAGGTCTCCGGTCGCAGATTGCCTGTGAATGGATTGCCATGGGGAAAAAACCTATCCAGGGCGGATACAAGCGTCTGCGTCGCTTTTTTCTCTCATGGCTGGATGAAGCTCCCTTACCCGATCTTATCCGCATTGGTGGACCAACGGGTTCCCGAAAAACTGATTTCATTAAGCGCTTTGAGCACATCGATATCGAGGGACTTGCCAATCATCGTGGTTCGGCTTTCGGGAATCTTGGTCCTCAGCCCTCGCAAATAACCTTTGAGAATAATCTGGCCTTCGAAATCATGAAGCGACATGGGAAAAGAATCGTGATCGAAGATGAAAGTGCCACACTCGGTAAAAATGCCATTCCCCGCCGCTTGTTTCATCACCTGAGACAATCCCCCATCCTGGTACTAGAAGTGCCGATGGAAAAACGGATTCAGAATATCTTTGAATCTTATGTCAAAGGCACCGGGGAAGGCTTCTTTCTCAACGCGCTCGAAAGAATTCAAAAGAGCCTTGGGGGAGTCAATTACGAGAAGATTCGTAGTGAGATGAAAGAAGCATTCTCTAAGTCTGAGGAACTTTCGAATCACGAAGGATGGATCCGCTCTCTCCTCGTGGATTATTACGATCCAAGATATAACCGTGATATTGCCCGTCAGGGACCGCTTTTACTTATGCGTGGAACGGCGGAAGAATTAGTAAGCTTTCTCAAATCGTCTCAAGAACCCGCGAGACGTTAATATCCAGCGAACACTTAAAGTGTCCTAGCGGACAGGCCTTATAGCCGTGAAGTCCGCAGGGACGACACGATAAAGTATTTCCCACATCAATCACGACAGAGTCATCGGCGAGTGGAGTGTATCCGAAGGCCGGCACGGTGGAACAGAAAATCGCCGTTGTTCTGGCGTTCACACAGCTCGCCAGATGAAGGGGTGCTGAATCATTCACAAAAACACGTTTGGCATCTTTCATCAGGGCCGCGGAATCGAGAAGGCTCAGTTCGCCGCAGAGGTTTTCTGTATTCTCAAAACCCTCACGAATCCGGTCACAGAGTTCCTTGTCTGAAGGAGCTCCGATAAAAATGACCTTTCCTCTTTTCGAGAGTTCTCCGGTGAGCTCGCGGTACTTACTCTCACTCCAGGCCTTGGTGTACCAGACGGAAGCCGGTGCCACGACAAAGTATTCTCCGCTTTTGTATTCTGCGGTTTTCTCGAAATGTTTGGGAAGAAGCGGTAGTTCCGGTCTTCCGATTTTGATTTCATACTCCGGCACCGCGAGTTTAATCAGCTGAAGATTTCTCTGCACTTCATGCCAGGGAACTTTCTCATTATCGGCCGGAATATGCGGGATGAGGTGATCGGCCTTGTGCGTGTAAAACAAGGCCAGCGGATTCTGTTTAAAACCAATCTTGTTGTCCGCTTTCATCATCGAGCTCACGAGACCTGAATTAAAGTGCCGGTGAAGATTGAAGACGTAATCAAATTTGATGTTCCGAAGCTCAGAGATAAGTCGCATGAGATTTCTGGTCTTCCCACCGGCCTTGTCCCACACCCACACTTTCTCGATAGTAGGGAGGCCCTGGATCACCGACTCATTTCCCTTCCGGAGAAAGAAATGGATCTTTGAATCAGGGAACTGGGCCTTGACCGCGGCAGCAAAATGGCTCGCGAGGATCGTGTCGCCAATGAAAGCGGTCTGGATAATGAGAATATTTTTAGACGAGGCGTCATTCATACGATAAAGTTATTTTACCTTATGGAGAAGATAACTGCCATCATTCCGACCTTCAATGAAGAAGTTCATATCCGAGCGGCGATTGAGTCCGTCCTCTGGTGTGACGAAATCATCGTGGTCGATTCTTTCTCGACTGATAAAACAGTAGAGATTGTGAAATCTTTCACTCAGGTAAAGCTCCTTCAGCATGAGTATGAGCACTCGGCGGCCCAGAAAAACTGGACCATTCCCCAGGCCAGCCATCCCTGGATCTTTCTTCTCGATGCCGATGAAAGGCCCACTCCGGAACTCATTCTCGAGATCAAAAATATTCTCAAAAATGGCACGATGTATTCCGCCTTCTGGATTTTCCGCCGGAACAATTTCATGGGAAAAAGAATCAACTACTCGGGCTGGCAGTCGGATAAAGTGATTCGCCTCTTCAAGAAAGATGAATGTCGTTACCAGAATAAGCACGTGCACGCGGAAGTTGAGACAAAGGGCGGGATCTCAATCCTGCGCGAGAAACTCATTCATTACACCTATAAAGATGTGACTTCATATCTTAAGAAAGCCGATCGCTATACCACCTGGGGTGCGCTCGATCGCTTTGAGAAATTTCAGAAACAGGGCCGCACCATCGGTCTACCCTACATCGTTTTCCGGCCTTTCGGGCGATTCCTGCGCCATTACTTCTGGCGCCTGGGCATCCTCGACGGGACCCATGGTTTCGTGGTTTCAGCGCTGGCGGCCTATAATGTCTTTATCCGGGCAGTGAAGATCTGGAGACTCCAGAATGGCGAGAAGATCGAAGATCCATTTAAAAAATAAATCCTAGAACGTCCTGGAAGAAGTAGCAGAAAAGCCCTAATTTCGTTCCCAGGAAAATGAGATTGAGGACGGTCGCAGTATTTTTCATGCGGCGAATATGCCTTATGACCCTTTCTTGATGTAAAAAAATCGATGATCAGAGTAATATTTACTTAATTAAACGCATAACCAGGTAAAAACATGAGCCTTAAGACACTTCTTTCCGGGACTGATACGAACCTTTCGGAGGGCCAGATTAAGGCCTTTTATTTAGGAACCTTCATGGCCGATAAGCCCGTCCCGTTTAAAACGGCGATGGAAGAAGTGCTGATGGAAGCGGAAGTCGATGATTACAAGGCCTGGGAACAGGAGATGAAAGCGCTTTATGATCAGGTGAAGGCAAGTGTGCCGGCCGAAATGAAGAAGCTCGTTGAGGACCAGGCCGATCTCAAAAAGTTTCTCCAGGACTCTCTGGCCAAGCTCGATTACTTCCTTACGGGTTACGCTGTTTCCGGTGCCACTGCTGACGAGGAGATTTCTGAAGTTGTGGAAGAGCTGGAAGACACGGTTCTTGATCTGGAAGATTATCTCGCCGATGAAACGGCCACGAAAGAAAGTGGAGCGGAACTGAAGAAGCTCACACTTGATACGTGGAAATCGCTCGTTGCCTTGAAAGAAGACTAAGAGATTAAGTTTTGAATCTTCTCTTTGTAAGAGAACTTCACTTCAGGATGTTCGAGAGAGAAAATCTTTAATCCCTCATTTCTGAGCTTACACGCAGGACATTTCCCGCAGCCCTCTTTGGGAACACCCTCATAACAAGTGATGGTGTTTTCAAGAAGAAACTCAATACAACCGAGCCTAAGTCCCAGTTCCATCGTTTCTTTCTTGGTCATTTTCACGAGCGGAGTTCTGATCTCAAAATCCGGATCAGCGAAGTCCATCCGCAGAGACATCTGGATAATATCCATGTACGAGCGCGAGCAGTCCCGGTAACCGGAATTTGCTTCCTCGAGTTCCATCACACCCATGTAGATATAATGGGCACCGAGTGAGTGAGCGTGAATGCCGGCGATCCGGGCCATGAGGCCGTTCCTGCCAACCACCAGGGTGTTGGGTGCTTCACCGGGCTTATGCTCAATCGCTTTCTTGTTTCCGATGAGGGCCGATTCAGTGATCTCCCCCAGACAGTTGAGATTGACTTCCGCGTGATCAACACCGAAGTGCGCGGAAATTTCGCGGGCCTTTTTTAATTCAATCGAATGGCGCTGGTCATAGGAGAAAGAAAGCGAAATAACTTCGCCCGCGCCGAATTCTTTTACCGCCAGAGCCAGGCAGAGGCTCGAATCCATCCCGCCGGAATGTACGACAACAGCTTTTTTCTTCATCAGTAAGGCCGGTTCTTTTCCCACTCGTAGGCCGATTTAATGATGACGTTGAGATCATCATACTTCGGCTTCCATCCGGTGAGTTTTGATAAGCGTGAAGATTCAGCGGTGAGACTGGCGGGATCGCCGGCGCGTCTCGGCTGTTCATTGACCTTGAAATTCACACCGGTGATTTCTTTCACGCGCGAGATAACTTCCTTCACGGTAAAGCCGTGGCCATAACCGCAATTGAGCGGTTGGGAATCTCCGCCTTTTTCAAGATACTCGAGGGCCCGCACGTGAGCCTCGGCGAGATCAGAAACGTGAATGTAATCGCGGACACAGGTTCCGTCTTTGGTGGGATAGTCCGTTCCGAAAAGATCCATCTGGGATCTCTTTCCGGTCGCGGCTTCACACGCGGCCTTAATGAGATGCGTGGCCTTGGGAAATGACTGGCCGATTTTTCCTTCCGGATCAGCACCGGCGACATTGAAGTAGCGAAGGGCGATGTACTTAAAGTTCTTGTTCGCGAAAGCGAGATCTCGCAGCATGTGTTCCGTCATGAGCTTGGATTGCCCGTAAGGATTGATGGGAGAAAGCTCACTATCTTCGCGGCAGATGCCGTCTTTCGGCATCCCATAAACGGCAGCGGTCGAGGAAAAGATAAAATACTTCACCTTATTCTTCTCACAAAGAGTCATGAGGAAATGAGAATTGATCGTGTTGTTCTGATAATAGCGAAGGGGCTCACTTACACTTTCCGGAACGACGATGCTTCCGGCAAAATGAAGAACCGCCTCAAAATTTCCGGATTCAAAAATACTTTCCATCTTCGCGCGATCGGAAAGATCCGCCACAATGAGCTTCCCAGAGGTGATGGCTTTTTCAAATCCAGTGGAGAGGTTATCCACCACGGTGATCTCGTGCCCCAGACCTCCGAGGGCCTTTAGAACATGGGAGCCAATGTAGCCCGCTCCCCCGGTAATAAGAATGCGCATAATCTATCCTTTCAGCTTCGACCCATCTTATAATTGCCCCTTATGAATGTAAAACTCATAGCCATTGCCGCACTTGGGAAAAGTCGCCAAATCGGGGTGAAGGGGCATCTTCCCTGGAGCATTCCGGATGAGTATCGCCATTATCAGGAAACGGTACGCGGGCATCATGTTTTAATTGGCCGGAAAAACTTCGAGGCCCATGGCGGGGACGTCAAGGGAGCAATACCTCTCATCCTCACCAGAAACGGGGAATATCGGAGTGAAAAAGGGAAAGTGCTCCGGGATCTGAATGAAGTTTCCCAGTACGCCCGGAAAAATAAGCTCGAAAGAATCTATGTCATCGGGGGTGCTGAGATCTACCGCCTTACCCTTCCGTTTGTCTCAGAATTCCTGTGGAGCGAGGTGGATTATGACGGCCCAGCAGACACCTGGTTCCCTGAGTTTTTGCAGTACCCCTGGGAAAAAATAAGCGAAGAAAAACATACCGGTTGGATTCTCAGAAAATTGGTGAAAACTCCGGAAAAATTATAGAATGAAGTATGTCCGAAAATAAGAAAACTATCTGCTTTTTCAATTCCAACCGCGCCTGGGGCGGCGGGGAAAAGTGGCATCTCACGACGGCCCGGGAAATGAACCGGCGGGGATATCATTCCATCATGGTAACGAACAACGGATCCCAGCTTTATCAGAAGGCGCGGCAAGAGAAGCTTCTGGTCTACGGGTTTTCGGTCAATAACCTGAGCTTCATCAATCCGCTGAAGATTCTTACCATGGCGGCTTTTTTTAAATCCAAGAAGGTTGAATCAGTGGTTCTCAATCTTCCGCAGGATCTGAAGCTCGCGGGTCTTGCAGCCAAACTCGCCGGTGTTAAAACCATCATCTATCGCCGGGGCATGCCTCATCCGCTCCGGAGTACCACTCTGAATCGTTTTCTCTTCCAGAAGATTCTCACTCACGTGGTGGTGAATTCAGAAGAAATTGGCAGAAGCCTGCGTGAAAAAAATGAATCATGGTTTCCGCAGGATAAACTCAGGCTCATCTACAACGGCGTCACCCAGTCAGAGCATCATCGCGAAAAGATGTATCACAAAGAAAGTAATGAAGTGGTTATCGGGAACGCCGGAAGACTTACTGATCAAAAGGGCCAGACGTATCTCATTGACCTTGCGGTCCGGCTGAAAAACGATCAGGTCCCTTTCCGTCTCCTGATTGCCGGTGAAGGCGAACTCCGTTCTCATCTTACGAATCTCATTAGTCAAAAGAATCTCCAAAACGAGGTGAAGCTTCTCGGTCACGTCGATGACATGACAGCATTCTTCAATTCACTCGATATCTTTGTCTTCACTTCAAAGTATGAAGGCTCAGCCAATACGCTCATTGAAACGATCCAGCACAACGTTCCCTGTGTCGCTTTTGACATCAGCTCAAATCCCGAGATCATCCAGCACGGTGTGAATGGTTATCTCGCAAAACCTTTTGAAGTATCCGATCTTCACAAGTACACGCTGGAGCTCATGAATCATCCTGAGCTGAAAGAAAATTTCCGGCAGGCCAATGAGAAGATTCTTTCGGCGAAATTTGATAATCACAAGAATCTGACACTCCTTGAGGCAATCCTCTGATGTGTTACTCCGCTGAGGTCCAGGCAGATTTACAAAAGCTCATGGAACGATTTAAGGCAGAGATCTCACAATCGGATGACATTTATTTCCGCGAACTCATGAAAAAAGGCGAAGACTTCAGCTTCATGAAGGAAGCCCTCCATCTCCCGAAAGTTCCGAGGTCCAATTTCTTCAAGGTGCCCGGTGACGACAACAGAATTTTTCCGGGATACTTCACGTGGGTCATGGTCCATGAAAATGGCAGACGGGTGTTTAAGCGCATGCGCTACCGGGTCCGGCCGAAGGGATCTAAGGAAGAAATTCCCGTGAAGTACAATGTCTTCAATGCGCGCATCGATTCGTTAGAATCCCGTCAGACCTGGCAGAAGCTCTTCACCCGGCAACACGGTCTTTTTCCTTTCGTGCGATTCTTTGAATGGGTGGAAGACGATCAGAAAAAGCGCCTCGTGAGTTTTCTTCCAGAGAACCGGGAAATCATGTGGGCGCCTTGCCTCTGGGATTATTGGGAAAATCCTGAGAAGACTCTGGGCTTTTATTCTTTCGCTCTCATCACCGATGATCCTCCACCCGAGGTGGCCTTGCGAGGTCATGATCGTTGTCCGATTTTTCTCCGGGAGAAATACATCGATGAGTGGCTCGACACCACAAAAAAGAGTCGCGAGGAATGGTACCTTCTCCTTAAGAACAAGGAAGACGTCTTCTATCGTTATGAATGGGCGGCCTGATTCCGGTCGTTTGGAACTTTAACCTTTCTACAGATATTATTTAGAATCTTCAGTTAAACATGCCCTTATCCTGTCGAAAAGTCATTATATGGCCAAAAACAGGACATACCATACGATCTCCTTCGGGATCCTATCGGGCAATACACTCATCTTCGTGGGGATGCTCGCTTTTCTTTCCTTCATGTTCTTTTCGGCCAAGAATCGCATCCATGAAATTCATCATGAACTTTTCAATGCCACTGGTCCTCTTAGTTATAGTGTCGACTTCGGAAATTTAAGTGTCATCGCTCATACCCGGATTACCTCGGTCCCTCGCCCTGAATCAGCGAGGTGGAAAGAGCTCCCGTTCATGACCCAGTCACAAAATTTTCGTGTTACTCACAGTATCGGATTCGGCTCTCATAGAGGGACGATCGCACTCAAGGTGGGAGACAACGGTCGGGAAGCGGAATATCTAAGCTCAGACATTATTGTGAGTTTTGAAGTAAACAATAACGATGTGAACTTCAGCGTGGATCCCTTTAAATACGATGCTCCGGATTTCCGTCTGGTATTCGAAAATGTATCCGGAACATTTTCTCAATCCGGACATATCAAGATGAACGTCAAGTCCCTGGAGATGAAGATGGTGAATTACATCTTCCATTTCTCGGATATGTCTCTGGATGTTCCTCCGGACAGAAAGAATGTAACGCTTTTGTCGAACCAGATTACTCTTGATGATGTGAACCTCAGCCACTCCAAGGTCGTTTTCGGCGGATCGGATCCGTTTGAGATTAAGCTCGATTCAAGCTTTAACAATCAACCGGTCGAAGTGCACTGGAATATCCAGAAGACTTCTATCCAGGACAGGAACGTAAAAGTTGGTTCGGGGAAAATGAAATTTCCCGTGGCGCTCCTTGATGCTTATGTCCAGCCCAAGATTGAGAGAAGCCTTCTCGTTCAGGAGAAGCAGGCGGACTCATCCAATAGTGAAAAAGTGCGCTTTCTTTTCTCTGCCGCGAAAGAAGTTCGGAAGGCCGAAGCGAAGGCAGTGGCACTCCGGATAATCAGTCTCGCGAAAAATATTAAACGCGAAGGTGACTTCTATCAGATCCAGATCGATAAACAGGACGCTTTCAAGGACGTTGAAGAACGCACACAAAAGAGTATCGAGCGGCAGAGTTATATTTCTTCCTGGTCAGCTCTCCCGGTGAACCAGATGTTTGAAGAAGCGTTTTACGGAGTCATCTTCGGCGACGAAAACCGCGCCTTGGCGGTAAAAGAACTTCTGGAGAAGAAAAAATCCGAGCACGCCGAAAATGCTCTCTACCTCGCGCTGAAAGTCAGAGTTGCCATGAGAGATGCCTTGAAAAATATCGACGAGTACAATCCCGTTCTGCTGGCCGAAGCAGCCGAGCTGGTCCCGGCGGTAATCGCCAGAATTCCTGAACACAAATTTTCGATCCTGCTGAAGCTTGAGCTCGCGAAAGCAAAAGGTGACAAGGCCCTCTCCTACCAGCTGTATGAAGAATTCCGGAATAAGGAACAGAATCCGCAAATCCGGGCGATGTTTGAGTTCATGAAGTATCTCCATGTCGACAATCCCAAGGCCCTCGAGAGCCTCGAGCTCGCGCGTGCGATTAATCCCAAGAGCCTTTATGTGCAGAACCTGATCCGTAACCGCATTCACGTTTATCAGCACATGGGTGATAAAGAAAAAATGGAACAGGATTTCCGGATCCTTCTGGGTGACAAGCGGCTCGCGCCGGAAGACCTTCTCGCCTACTCCAATCTCCTGGAAGAGAAAAAGGACTTTGATACTGCCCTCAAGGTGGTCGAGAAATGCATCGATCTCAATTCCCTTCATAAAGACTGTCATGATCAGAAAGAATCGGTGATGACACTGATAGCGTACGAAAAACAAAAAGAAAATCCCGATGAGGCGATCCAGTATCTTCAGAATCTCTTAGTGGACCGGCCGGCGAGTGTTTCCGCCAACGCTGGTCTGGGTTTTCTCTATAAGCTTCGGGGCGATCATGACAACAGTATCAAGCATTACTCCATTGCCTGTGCGCTCGGAGGATCTTTTGCCTGCATTGAGGCCGGTGATTATCTTTCCCGTCAGGGAGCACCGGAGAAAGCATCGCTTCTCTACGACGTTTCCTGTGATCTTCGCTCAGGAAATGGCTGCATGAAAGCGGGACTTCATGCGGAAAAAATTGGTGAGCTTGAACGCTCAGGAAATTACTATGATCGCGCCTGTAATGAGCTGACCGATAACGTGGCCTGCTATCACCTTGCAAGAAGCCTCAAGAAAAAGCGCGCTTCTAACCGTTCTATCGCTCCCTACCTCTCGAAGGCCTGTAAGCTCTACAATTCTGCCTGTAAGCTTGCCACTGTTTATCAGAATACCAATAAACAGCCCGACATTCCTCTCGAACCGAAGTAGTCATTTTTAACTCCCCTTTCATTTACCTCGACGCGACTTCCCTGAAAGAATTCCTTCAGGTTTTTTACCAAAGGAGTATTTATGCCAGGACGTGGGAAAAATTATATAGACCGGATGTTGGGAAGGAATGAGGGCAGTGAAAGCCGCGATTTCACCGACGGAAGAAGATACGGGGAAGACCAGCGCTTCTTCGATGAAGAGTTCATTGACAGGGAAGAATATCGGCCCGGTCAAAGAACGCAGGCTTCAAGAAACGATCCGCGCTCAGACCGCGAAACCAATTTCCGCCGGGAAAATTCCCGCTACGATTACAATGTCGACAGCGGTGAAAACATCGCTTTCCGTGACGACGAAAGAAGCCGCCGCTTCGACAGAAACGACAGCTTTGCCACCAATGATTTCAGAAGAGGCCTCGAGACCCAGAGACGGGGTGGCTTCTTCGGCAAAGGTCCCAAGGGCTGGAGGCGTTCCGATGAAAGAATCAAGGAAGAAGTCTCCGAAGCGCTTTACCGGGATTACCAGGTCGATGCGTCTGATATCGAAGTCGACGTGAAAGACGGTGTGGTCACCCTCACTGGTACAGTCGAAAGCCGCCAATCCAAGCGCTCAGCCGAAGAGTGCATCGAGAATCTGAGCGGAGTTTCTGACGTTCACAACCGCATCCGTATTGCCGACAATTCCAATGTCTCCAATCTCCAGAATAACGACAGCGGGGAAAAAAGGGCCCTTTCTTAAATGACCGATCCTTACGAATTATTGGGGGTTGCCAAAACGGCAACCCTCGATGAAATCAAAAAGGCCTATCGTAAGCTCGCCAAGAAATATCATCCCGATATCAATCCCGGGAACAAAGAAGCTGAAAAAAAATTCAAGGAATTCTCCCACGCCTTTGATCTCATCGGGACAGAAGAGGCCCGCGCCAAATTCGACCGCGGTGAAACCGAAGAACAGCAAAGGCAACAGTACGAACGGTACTATCGCGACACCCAGGGACCGCAGTCCCGGTATTCGCAATCCTTTGATGAAGACATCAACATGGAAGACATCCTTTCGCAGATGTTCGGCCGCAGTTCCCGGAAGCCCCGGGAAGAACTTTACCAGATGGAGATCGACCTTCGTGAATCCGTCGTCGGTGGAGAAAAAGTAATCACTCTTCCCTCAGGAAAAACGCTCCGGGTGAAAATCCCCGCCGGCATCGTGGAAGGAAAAAAACTCAAGTTCAAAGGCATGGGCGTCCAAGGTGGCGACGTCTACGTTCAGATCATCGTCCGTCCCGATCCCCGCTTCCGTGTGGAAGGCCATGATCTTCACACCACCGTCGACGTGAGTTTCTTTGAAGCGGCTCTCGGCGGAGAAATTTCCGTTCCCACTATCGAGGCCAATGTCCTGATGAAAATTCCTGCCGGTGTATCCACCGATTCAAAACTTAGGCTCAAGGGCAAGGGCCTGGGCCACGGTGACCAAAGAGGGAATCTCATCGTCTCCCTCAGAGTTGTGATGCCAAAAAGCATTGACCCCGCTCTCAAGCAAGGGCTCCAGGAGCTCGCCGAAAAATATGCCTATGACCCGAGAGGTGGAACATGAAACAGCTCATCCGCGTGACCATCGAAGAAGCATCGGAGATGTGCGGCCCTTCGTGCGAGGAAATCACTCACTACATTGATGAACAATGGATCAGACCCTTCGAGGAAAATGCCTTTGATGATGAAGACGTCGCAAGGATCAGGCTCATCCACGACTTAATTGAAAACCTGGGAGTGAATGAAGAAAGTGTCCCGATCATCCTGCATCTGATCGATCAGATCCACGTGCTCCAGATAAGAGTGAAAGATTTTACTTAAGCGGAAGAATAACTTTAAAGACGGTTTCTTTCCCGGGAATACTGGTGAGTTCGATGTTTCCGCCATGGGCCTCGACGATCTCTTTACTGATAAACAATCCCAGCCCCAATCCACCACTCTTGGCCGAAGCCCCGCGCTCGAACTTGTCGAAGACTTTCAACTGCTCATCTTCTGAAATCCCCGGGCCCTTATCACTGACGGCAATCCAGGCGGCGTGGGACTTTTTCCCCGTTTCAATTTTCACCGTACTATTTTCCCCATAGCGGATAGCATTGTTGATGAGGTTCACGATCACCTGCTCCAGCTTGAAGGAATCCCATTCTCCTTTCAGATTGTCTGTCGAAGGGAAATGCTTGAGCGCGCCGGCCGCGATCTGATCCGAATAATAACGAAGAAGGATTCCACTCACGAGATCGTTCAGTTCCAGCGGCGTTTTTTCGAGAACAAACTTTCCGCTTTGGATCCTCGAAACATCCAGCATCTCATCAACC
>JAKFFP010000397.1:0-2100 GCA_036675045.1 Bacteriovoracales bacterium
ATGTCGGCGCGTGAATTCGCTGAGAAATTTGCAACCGCAGTCCGGATCGCTGAAGTGGATCCGAACCGGGCAGTAACGCACAACAAGGGAATCATGAACGGCGTAGATTCCGTGGTCCTTGCGACCGGAAATGATTTCCGGGCAATCGAGGCCTGCGCTCACGCTTATGCTGCCCGTTCGGGACAGTACCGCTCACTTTCAACCGTATCTCTTGAAAACGACACATTTAAATTTACCCTGAGAATCCCGCTTGCTGTGGGAACGGTGGGAGGCCTCACGTCTCTTCATCCGCTCGCAAAGACGTCGCTTGCAATTCTCAGTCACCCGACGGCCAAAGAACTCATGGAAATCATTGCGGCCACCGGACTCGCGCAGAATTTCTCTGCGGTGAAATCCCTAGTCACGACTGGTATCCAGCGCGGGCACATGAAGCTTCACCTTTTGAACATCATGAACCAACTGAATGCAACACCAGAAGAGATTGAAAAAGGGAAACAGCACTTTACCGACAGAGTTGTTTCTTTCCAGGCAGTAAGGCAATTTTTAAACCGTTAAGGAAACTCATGTCAGCAGAACAATATTATTACGGCCACGGTAAGCTTCTTCTCTCCGGAGAATATTTTGTCATGGATGGGGCGAGCGCACTTGCTCTTCCGACCACGGTCGGACAATCCATGCGGGTAAAGTATCGTCAGTCTTATCAGCCGACACTTAATTGGAAGAGTTTCGATCACAGCGGTAAACTGTGGTTTGAATCTGATTATGAGTTCTGGCATTTCCAGCCGATCAAGCTCCAGGTGAATAATCCGACTCAGGCCGGAGTTTCCCAGGTGCTCAATGCTGTCCGCGAACAGAATCCGCACTTCCTTCGTGATGACGTGGATGTGATGGTTGAAACCAAGATTGAATTCCCGCTTGAGTGGGGACTTGGTTCAAGCTCAACGTTTCTTTATAACATCGCTCAATGGGCCTATGTAAGTCCGTTTGAATTACTTAAGAAAACGATCGGTGGATCAGGCTATGACATTGCCTGCGCGCAGGCGATGGGACCGATCGTGTATCATAAGTTTGAAGGCAAGCCTCAGTGGGAGACGGCCTCATTTAACCCGCCCTTTGCCGGAAACCTTTATTTCCTTTATCTCGGGCAGAAACAGAACTCAGCTAGCGAAGTCCTGAAATACAAAGAACGCATGATCCCCGGGAAAGAACAAATCGTAAGCGACCTCTCACTTCTCACCAGAGAAATGATGGCGGCGCGCGAGCTTCCTACCTTCAACCGGATCATCCAGACTCACGAGGACATCATTGCGAAGGCTCTGGGCTTTGAAAAAATCAAAGGCAAGCATTTTTCTGATTTCTGGGGAGAAGTAAAATCTCTCGGCGCCTGGGGAGGAGACTTTGCTCTCGTCACCAGTGACCGCGATCCCTCTGCCACTCGTGAGTATTTCGAAAGAAAGGGTCTCACGACACTCATTCCATTCGGAGAGATTGTCCGGACATGAATCTCTTAAGTCCTTTTCGTGAATTCAAGCCCATTGATTCGGTTTGCTCCTGGCGCTCGCCTTCGAATATTGCCTTAGTTAAATACTGGGGGAAGAAGGGTCACCAGCTTCCTGCCAATCCGTCTCTTTCAATGACCCTCAAGGAATGTTACACCGAAACTTCCGTGAAATTTTCTCCGGAAATAAGGATAAAGGGAAAGTATGCTGTATATGTTTACATTCCTCAAACCCTGGAAATTGCAAGCCAGGTCGCTTTTAACGTATTTGACGGAAAGAAAAGCCATCCGGTAATATTGAAAACAGCCGAAATCAAAAAACTTGGGCTTACCTCGGGCGAATGGGTGCCTGCAGGTACTTATGATCTTTCGCCAGGCAGGCAGGCTTTTTTAGAAATTGGGGCTAATCTAGGATGGTGCAAAAGTGGTATGCTTAAAATGTTCCTGCCTATCAACACACCCAGTTTTGGGTGCTTTTTTGTTTAAATAGTAAAATTAATTACAGAAATAACCTTTCTACTGTTAATATTAGAGATATATGGAAGGTATGGTGAAAGGAGTTCGAGTGTAGTGAAGTTGATTGATGAGTACTTCGAAACAGC
>JAKFFP010000080.1:0-12959 GCA_036675045.1 Bacteriovoracales bacterium
CTTAAATGGCGGTTTCTCGGTCTTCGCCCAACCATTTTTTACATAAAACTTTGATTCTGTTCCGATATGAAACAAGCACCGGCTATTGGGGCAATAAGGAGGGATCAATTCTAATTGATCAGGTTTTATCGACATTCCTGATGAACTCTTCAAAAACCCCGCTAAGAATTCGGGAATGTATGTCCAGGCTTTTAATGAAGCGGAAAGGGACGCATTAAAATATTTGTGTCGAAAAAAGATCAATTATTACTAGAGACCGTCCTCATTTAGCTGCGAACAATTTAAATTTCACTGAACAATTTATTTTTATCGCCGTGGTCGTGAACTTGTTCATGGGCTTCACTCTGATCTGAAGAAGATCCTCCCCCACCTCGAGTTCCACCGAAGAAACATTCTCAAATGGCAGAAGCCTGGCTTTCTTGAGTTCATGGGAAGAAAGCTCATGAATGTGAAGATAAGGGGCGGTATCGGCCTTCATGTCATGAAAACAAATCACCTGGATCACATCCTTCTGGGTAAAACCCATGAGAGATGCCAGGCACTCCCGGAATGCTTCAGGATCTTTTTTCTCGAGGTCCGTGAGGATCCGGTGCATGTCCCGCGCAATCCGCGCGTAGTAGTTTTTTAAAATCTGTCTTTCGCCATCACTGAGCTCTCCCGGAAGTTCCGAGAATCCCTTCTTTACCCAGAGAGAAAAATTACCGTCGTACGGAAGATCATGAAAGGCATGAAGCTCACGCGACATGGTTTCAAATTCCATTTCCACCAGCTGATTGAATGTCGCCTGGACCGCCGGATCCACATAGGAAAAGTATTGAGTGAAGAGACTCTTGATACCGCCGCTTTTGGTGTTTACGTAGGCATTCTTCTTATTGAGCTTAAGCGAGACGTACTTCTCAGTACCATCAGCTTCAATCAACAAATCCGCCTCGCGGATAGTGGCGCCAAGTGAAGAGTTGATGAACTTTCCCAGAAGCTTCGGACGGGAAATTTTCTTTCCCATGTATTTTTCCAGTTCATCGGTCGTGAGTCTGGAGACCTGTGACAGAAACGATGTCATCTCAGGATAAAACTGCCTGACCATGCGGTCCTGCTGGGAAAGAACGGTGAGATAGTTGGGATCAAGTGAGCGCTGAAAATTGAGTTCTTCGCCGGCGCGGACGGCGATTTCCTTTCCTACGAGATACTCAAAAAGAGATCCTTTCACTTCATTGAAGAGGGCCTCTTTCTTAGCACTCATTTCGCCCAGTAGGCTTCTTCAAGGCCATCTTCTTTTTCAGGAAGTCCACGGAGAAGCCGTGGGGAGTTCTGCGAAAGAACTTCAAAGGATACGCGGTTGGCATACTTACTGATCTGAGAGATCGATGAATATGTGAGAAAGCTCGTTATGTGCTTCGGAGAATTCGGAACTTTCTGACGATGATAAAGATTGGCTGAAATATCATGAAGCACGGCCGCAAGTGCTGCGTCCCCGGCGCCATTGGTATTCTTGATCATCATCGGGCCGCCGCGGAAGGGATTAATGTGAGTATAGATCTTCACCGGGTCCTGGCAGTTTCTTCTCTTCATCGCGCGCGAGTATTCCCACTTGTTATATTCGACAATGGATTTCGTATGAAGCGGATCTTCCGTTTCCCGCGCATGAGTAAGATCCGTGAGTGATCCGATATAGAGTCCGCGCGCGCCGACGGTGAGAAGAACCATGTCGCACAGATCGAGCACGCGTTCAGCGGCAAGAAGCGGATCCGAGATGTCAGTGAGAGCAAGTGCCTCAGCTTCATTCATCGCCACAATGGAGACGTACTTCGGAAGAATCTCCAGCAGGAGTTCTTTATTGTCCTGAACCAGACCACTGGTGCCGAGTGATAGGACAACGGGCACGTCGGCAGAGCGGGCAATTTCCATCGCGCGCATGGTGGACTGAAAGATCGGAGATTTTTTATCTCTCAGGGTATAGGCGGAAACGAGGAGGGCAGCGGAATTTTCGATCACTTCCTGCGGAATAAATTCCGGAGAAAGATCATTCATGCAGCCCTTGGAGATAGCAAAAGTTCTTTCGCGGTCCGGAGAGACAAAGCAAAGTGCCCTTCCCATGGGACGTGGGCAAGGTTGCAGATAAGTGAGGTTTACTTTTGAGCTGGTGTTACAGATATATTTAAAAGCGTAGTCGCCGAGTTCGATATTCTTGTTGATCGTTCCGAGTGCGACCGAAGGACAATCCGAGAGAATGGAAAAATTGTGGAGAGTATTGCCAACGGCACCGCCGGGAAACTCTCCGGTGATCAGTCCGCGTTTTTTCATGTCCCAGTAAATATCCTCCGCCAGCTGGTCATCAATGATGAAAGATTCGGACTTCGGAAATTTATGACGACTTAAAAAATCGTCTTCCACCGGGATTTCAATATCAACGAGAAGCTGATCAAGCCCCACGACATAAACATTCCCGGGACGGGAGATCTCGTCATCAAAAGACATGCGTTGCTTGTCTTCAACAGGGAAATAGTGCTTGGTGTTGCGCCGGCCGGGAAACTTCATGAAATACCTCTGGAGAGTGAGCTATATATAATCCAGAGGCCGAAGGAATGAAAAGAGTCTCATGGACTCTGACCCGAATTCTATGGTAAAACTTTCACATGTTTAGCCTGGAACACCCTCAAAAAGGCCCCCTTTTCGATTTTTATTCTCCTATGGGGCCGCATTATCGCGGTTTAGTCTCAATTCCTCATTCAGGAGAGAATGTTCCGGAGGAATTTCTCGAATACCTCTCGGGTGATGAACGGGCCTATAAGGAAGATGTTGATTTTAAGGTCAATGAGCTGATCGATATTCCTGCCCTACAAAACGCGGGCATTGCCGTTCTCGTTGCTCATGTTCACCGGGTCTGCGTTGATCTCAATCGCGCGGAAGAAAACTGCGTTCTTTTCTGGAAGGAGAACACGCAGGGAAAAAAACTCGTGGCAAAAGATCCTTCACCGGAAATGGTCCGGAAATTCATCGAAGACTATCACCGTCCGTATTATGAAACCCTCAAGGCCGCTCTGGTTGATCTTGAAAAAAGAAAGACCGGCAAAGTTTCGATGATCGATCTTCACAGCATGCCTTCTAAGCCCACCGCTTATCACATGAAACAGAATCCTAACCAGAGCATCTGGCGTCCGGATTTTTGTCTTTCCGACCGCAAGGGTAAGACCTGTGATCCGGAATTCATTAATTTCTACCGTGATGTCCTGACGATCCTCGGGCATTCAGCGGCCCTCAATAGTCCCTACATCGGCGGATTCGTCACTGAATACGTCGACCGTTTCCGGACAAATAACATTCAGATTGAGGTGAATCGTTCAATCTACATGAACGAGGAAACCAAGGAATTAAACTGGGATAAAGTGAATTCACTCCGGCCACTACTTACTCAGATCATCACTGACAGCTTCATCAAATTCGATTCCTAAGCAGGAACCGATTAGTGAATCGTCATTTCATCTTTTTTCGCTGGAGCAGATTCCTTCGCTTTTTTCAGGTACATGTTCATCCGCTCATCAGGTGTAAGCCCGGGCCCCGGATCCTGAACTTTGTCTTTTAATGCGTGCCCCTTACCGATCGCCTCGAGTTCGATCTTTCTTTGAAGAGCGATCTCCGGCTCATCCCGATCCGTAAAAACATCGCGGGTAGTGAAGGTCTTTCCGTATTTTACGTAAGCGTACTTATAAAAAGTCGAAAGGTGCTTGTAATACTTCTTTCCGCGCTCAAGATAAAAAATCATTTCCTTCAGGAGGTCCACATTCGTTGTGTCCTGAGACCAGGCGCTGAAAAGATAGAGCATCCCCTCCTGGTCAACCTGGCGATTGAAGTGGAGCTGCTTGAACTCTGTGTAGAGGATCCGCGACATATCTGTATCAGATGGAGAAAAAGTAATGGAACTTAAAAACTTCGAGCGAAGCTTCCGCGATTCCTCATTGTTTTTTTGAGTCCGCAGGACATAAGAATAGAGATTTCCCCGGTCATGAATCAGAACGAGTTCCATGATGTAATCCAGGTTCTTTGATTTCAGCTCAATGACCGCTTTGGAGCTTCCCGGAATCAGTCCGTAGCGGATTGTTTCCTTCGGGAGAATCTTTGAGCGGATATAAAGAAGATAAAGATCGTAGATCATGTCATCGAGGCTTTTCTCTTTGATCACAAGCTCTTTACTGAAAATATCTTTCCACAACTCGTCGGGCTTTTTATTCACGATGCGGTTTTTAACAAACGGGAGCTTAAAGAGATCAACACCAGTAGTGTAATCTTTCTGCACACCGGTCGGAAGGGCGTAGATGCGGGAATTTTCTCTTCCGCCCGGACCAACAAAAGACATACCGAGATGAAGCGTCTTGGCTTGCTTGTCAAAATCCAGCAAGGGCACAGTGATAAAGAAAGGATGCCTTACCGGAAGCGGAAGCATGGTGCTTCTTAATGGAAAGTCTTTCCAGAGTTCAGGATATTCTTCTTTGTATTCCGGAATCGGTTCAAGCGCGATGGGGCTTAGAAGAAGCGGGCGATAATTTGTGACCTCATAGTATCGGTTCCAGCCATAACCCTTCATCCATTTGGTATAAAGTGAAGTTGGATAATTCCAGACATTCCAGGCCAAAACTCCCAGAGCAATAGACGCAAAAATAAACAGGACAGCGAACCAGCGCATGCTAAGCCTTCAATAAAACGTAAGTCTTCTGAACCTTTCATCGGTAGGTTCAGGAAAACTCATGAAATTTTTCTAAATGCCGAAAAGCCTTAGGACTTGGTCAGTTAAAGGACTAATTATGAAATTTATTATTTTATCTGTTCTCATGATTGTCGTCGGATGTGATACCCCGACCCGCTCTCGTTTTCCTTCTACGAGCACATCAAATAATCAGACTGCTCCGGGACTCGTGCCGATTACCCCTGTTGTTCCGGGAGAACCGATTCCGGGAACACCTGGCGCACCTACAACTCCGGGCTTTGAAAATTGTAACCTCACGAAGAGCAATACCACTGCTGACCTGGGTTCCATCGGAATCTGTAAGAGCACACAGGATGAAACGCAAATTCGTTTTGTTTCTTCTCAGACAGACACACAAAACCGGATCTGTATCATCCCTACCTATAAAGACGGGACGGGAAGCTCGACTTACCTTGGTGACCCTCAGTGTACTTATACGGAAGCTGAAAGAATCTTTACCGGTCGTCTCTATAAGAATCGTCCGGGAATGTCCGGCTACCCTCTCACTGGTGTCATGATCATGAGAGAGCAACTCTTAGTAGAATATTTTGGATGTATGGACGCTTACGCGAAATTCGTCGCTTACTATTGTCCGCAGAACCCGAACTACTGTGCCCAGCAAGCTGCGGCCTACAGAAACCAGGTCTGCACACAGTTCAAGACAAAGTATCCGAACAACTATCTTGATATTTATATCCGCTCTAATTAAGCGTGGGCCGGGACTTCGGTTTCCCCACGCTGAACTTCCCCACTAATTCCTCTGATCTGGTCACAAAAGTCAGTATCGGGATAAAAATCTCGAGCTCATTTTTTTTATCCACATAAGTCGATCCGATCACCACGTGATGAAACATCTTCGCATCTGAATAGGTCCGGATAAATGTCTGGACGAGATACCCATCGACCAATTCTTCAAATGACCGGTCAGGAGTTTCCACTGTCTCCTGAATTTTATGGTCAAACAGGTGATATTCCTCAAAACCGAAGTCCGCTTCCTGCTGATTCTCGATCAATAGAGACAAGTATTCCGACTTCTTGAGGCCGATCCAGGATTCCAGTTCTTCTGGTATTGAGAATTTATCGTCGTCGCTCACACACCCTCCGGGGCAAAACCTACCCTCTCAGGCATCTTATCACTTCCTAGTAATATAAGAGGGAGAAAAGGAGATCTTGTTAATGCGAAAGATTGTTGATGCGCCCGGATTAGACCAGTTGATTGAAGCAGGAAGTTCCGGTTATTTCCCGCTGTTTTACCAGGATTGGATTCACGAGTCTTTTGCCGACAAAGCAACGACCCAGAAAATCTCTTTCTCACGTGCCGCTGAAACGGTTCACCGTGTATATAAGCAAATCGAACGTCACCACTCGATTGAAAGAAAAAAGACTGCCATTCAGGCGTTGAAAAATGAAGACCGCCAGGACTTCATTCTTTCTTTCATGAAGATGGTGGAATTCCGTACTCTCGATAGAATCAGGGAGCTCCACTAAATATGAAGGGATTACTCTTCACCACATTGATGCTGTCAGGGAGTGCTCTTGCCGAGTACCGCGCCTACCAGTATCTGGTGAAGACATCTGATCCCTACGCCACTGCGACCAAAGCTGATGCCCGCTACATCGTCTCTTCTTTGAACCCTGAGAATTACCGCCGCTTTCACGGCGGGAGTCTGGTCACAATAGATCTCCTCCGCACATGGATCTGTCCTGGTTACACCGGACGCGGAACAACTCCCTGTGATCACCCCTACGATAAGGCACAACAATGACCAAAATCGCTCGGGACCTGGATAAAGTTCACTCGAAACTGATTGAGACTCTCAACCGGAAGCACGAGCGTGAAGTCAAACGCATGAACGAAATTCACTCAGAAAACACTTCTCAGATCCGCAAGGGCCAGGCGATGGATCTCGTGAACCTTCAGGATCAGAACGAGCGTCAGGTTGCGGAAGAACAGGAAAAGAAAGAAAGAATTCTCTCTCAGATGAAGGGCCATCTGAATGACAGTAAGGCCCTGACTGAGAAGCAGCTCGAAGAGCTGAATGCCTCCCGCCTGAAGGAAACTCAGGACATCACGACGAAACTTGCGATGGACCGTGAGCGCCTTGCCGGTGAGAATAACCAGAACATTGAGTATATGAATGATCGTTACAACCAGGCCGTGCGGAAGATTAATCTCGAGGGCCAGGAACGCGTGAACACCATGAACGACCAGCAGAGAGAGCAGTATGCTGAACGTTCAAACTTCCATCAGAAAAAGCTCGATAATCAGCACATCGAATACTCTACCCGTATCAAAAAAGACGGCGAAAATTACATCAAGATCAAAAACGACCAGGTGAAATCGTTCGAAAAAGAACGGATGGATATCCATAAGAAGCAGGATACTTCTGTAACGGAGATGGTGAAGAATCACGAAAAAGAAGTGAAAAAGCGCGACACCTTAAAGCGCGAAGACCTGAAGAATCAGGACCTCTTCTTTGAGAAGAAATACGCTGATACTTACAAGCGTCACAATGAGCATTATAAAGTTCTTGATGAGACAAATGACAAGGCCGTAAAAGCGCTCAAGGCGGAAATGACCAAAGAAGTGGAATTCAAGAACTCACGTTCAGAAGACCCCTTCTTCCAGTTCGTGGAACTGAAGCCAACCGTAGAAGTCACGGAAACCGGCGTTCGCATCAAGGTGAAAGTTCCGGATCATTCGAAGCAGGATCTGCAGTTGAATCTCAATGGCAAAGAAGCTGTGGTGAATTTTAACCGCCGCTATATCGATACCCAGAAAGATGATCAGGGTAACTCAAGCCGCGTCTCCAAGATTGAAACTCTCTCATCCCGCCTTAATACAGGAATTCATCTCGATCCCAAATCGGTCAAAGGCAGTTATTCAAACGGCGTCATGACCTACGACATTAAAAAAGCCTAGATTTCTTATCCCGCGACCAGAAATTCCGAGTAGGAAAGTTTAGTAATCTGCACGAAATCTTCGGCGATCTCTCTCACGTCAGCTCGGGGTGGGCCTTTGGTGCAGAAGCGGTGAAGACATTTCAATGATTCGATATCTCCCTGGGCGACAACTTCAACCGATCCATCCGGCATGTTCTTTACATGCCCCACCAGCGGAAGTTTTTCCTGGGCCACAAAGTCGGCAACGGAGTAGCGAAATCCTACTCGCTGAACCTTACCCTTTATGATCAGTGTCATCTGTAACATGGCCCCTATTCTAGGGAATTTGCTCACAATCATGCAAGGGAATTGATACAATATCGCCATGAGGCGTCCTAAGCTCGTTCACTTCACCGGCATCCAGTCTGATGACTATATTTTCATCCGTGCATCGATGACTTATTCATCACACGGAAAATTCGCTGTGCTCGAAGAGCTGGAAGAAAAAGTGAAGGATATTGTACCCACAAAACCCATTCAGAGTTTTGGCCTTCTTTCTTCCAATGAATTTCGTCTTAAGGTTATCGGCTTGACCAGCGATGATCAGGAAACATCAGTCAGAAGTTTTGATTCTGACAGCTTCGGAAATTTCAATTTCAAGTTCGCGCAGCCGGAAAATAAAAGTGTAGTGAAACTTCGACTCTATGAAACACGTTCTCATCCGGGCCTTGAACTTCTGATCGGCTCCTTCATCCCCACAAAGATCCGGACGCCGAAAAAGCTCGTTATCACCGATTTTGACAAGACCCTGGTCGATACCCGCTATTCATCACTAAAAGAGCTCTTCACGTCACTCAGGAAGCCTATTCATTACTTTCCTCCAGTGCCCGGGTCGATCAGTCTCATCCATTCGCTGGTGAATGAGGGCTTCCAGCCATTTGTGGTTTCGGCATCTCCCCACTTTTACGAAAACGCGATCCGCGACTGGCTCTACCAGAACCAGATTTTCACCGGAAATATTTTTCTCAAAGATTACCGGAATATCTTCTCTTTCTTTGAAGGCGATCTCTCGACCAAGGATCTACGCTCCCAGGGTTTTTATAAGCTCAATAACATCGTAAATATTCTTCTCATGACCGGTATCCCGGATGAGCTGGTACTGGTGGGAGACGGTTTTGAATCGGATACCCTGATCTATCTCACCCTCGCCGCCATTCTCGTGGGACGGTATGACCCGTGGACCATCTGGAATAACATCAAAAAAGAAGAATCCTTCAAACTCACAAACCAGCAGCACTTCCGGTTTCTCTCAAAGTTCTATCAGCTGAAGAACATGAGTGACGTTCGCCCTCCGGGTAAGATAAAAATATATATACGCACAAAAGTCGGCCTGAAGGAAAAACTCGCCAACCGGGTCTTCCCTCTCGACTTCGCTAATCAGCTCCATAACCTGGTTGAGTATTATGAAGGCTAGAATTGTTAATCTGACGGGTGACTTAAAAGAAAACGCTTACCAGCTTGGTATCAGCGAAAAAGTCGCGTTCCTTGCTCTGGAAGATCGCGTTTCGCGCTTACTCTCCAAGAATTTTCTTCTTCGTCAGGGCCAGGACATTGTGAACCGCGCACGCGCGCGGCTCGCAAAAGATAGGCCGACCGCTTTCACCAATGTCATTCAGGGTTACTGCGAAGGCCTTAGCATAGAGCCTTCCCGCTATCACGCTTTCCTTTCTCTCTTCGAGCACGCTGCCCATTATGGACAGATCTGGCCGGAGCTTAAGGCCATTCTTCCCGGCTGCACCAGCTATTTCCATATGGAAGGCAAGGACGTCTCCCATGCCCGCCTGATCGATTTTCCCCTGACGGGCATTCTCGATGCCGATCCCGTTCTTTATCTTTGGCAAAATGAGGGGAAGCCCACCCTCATGAATTTTTCCACTCCAGGTCTCGCCCCGGTATTCTTTCAGGCGATTCATGCCTCAGGCGTCAGCGTTGCCGTTCATCACAAACCCGGCACCCTTTATCACCAGGGCGGCGAAAGTATTTTTCAGATGATTTTTGATTCGATGATTGAAGCGAGAACTGCCGCTGAAATTAAGCGGGAGTTAAAAAAGAAAGAGTCGGTGACAAAATGGGGAGTTCTCCTGCTTGACCGCGATGGCAAGGTGGAAGTTTGTGACATTGAAGGGCCGACTCAGAAATGGGAAAGCTTTAACCTGAAAGAAAGCGGGTCACTTTTATTCTCAAACCTTCCGCTGCAGAAAGGTTCCCAAAACTTCATCCCCTATCTTGCCTTCACCGAATCCCGTGAAAAATGGATGCGTGAAAAACTCAAAGCTCCGTCCGAAAAACACATCCTCGATCTTCTGACCGACGTTGAAGACCAGAAAGAAAAAAAATGGCTCCATCCGGCAGCGACCCTCTCGACAACGGGTGCCGTGAATATCAATCTCACCCGTGGACTCATTGACATGAAAATCGGTGACGGTGCTCTTACCATATCCGATCCCATTCTGCGCTTCTCCCTGGCAGAGCAGACTGAAAGAATTATCGTTAAAAAAGAAAAAGACCCCACCGATTTCGAGAAGGCCTGGAAAAGGGCCTCGTTGGCACAGGCCCGATTTGATGACGGGAAATACGATCTCGCGTATCACGAATTACAAATGGCGATTGCCCTCATGCCGATGAAGCGCTGGAAGGACATTTTCCGCTTTTACCTCTGTCTCTGGGACTTTCGCTTCGTGAACAACAATCGCGAACTCTCGGATGTTTATAAACGCCTGCTGACACTGGAGCTCTTCGATAACCTGAAAGATCAGGGCCTCCTTCTCCGCATGCGCCTGGAAAAGAAACTTAATCTTTCCCCTTCAATCGAGGCAAAGGAGCTTCCGCTTCATCTGCAGGAGCTCTTCCGCGAGGAAAAGCTCGCCCGGGGTCCGGTTTTTTCCACCTGGATGAATTTACTTTATCCACGGATGGAAATTCTTGATGTCCTCGCTCCCCACACCAGACAAGGATAATTTATGGGTCTCATGTACGTCTTTCCCGTTTCCGAAGAAGAAGCAGATTTTGTCCTCAAAAAAGAAGACACACTTATCCTGAAAACTTACGGGCTTCCCTATATTTTCTGGTTCTATGCTCTCTGCTCAGTGACCGTCGTATTCTTCATGTTTCTTGCGATCAAGGAACCAGTACTGAAACTGGTGTCCCTGGGAGACGATACCGACAAGTCGCTGGGGTATTCACTCCTCGCCTTCGTGGGTCTCATGCCGGTGTTTATTTTTGCTTTCTTTTTTTATGAGAAAAGAATCACCAAGAAAAAAAATGAGATAGGCCTTGAGCACCGGGTATTCGGGATCAAAGTCTTCTCCGAAAAATTTCTTATGGAAACCCAGGACCATCTGGAAATCTCAAATTTCGTGGACTCACCCAATATCGCACGAATGAAGAACACACCGGAATCCGCCGGCTTTCAGAATCGCGGATACTTCACTCTCCATCTCATTGCTCCCGACGGTAAGAGGATTCTCATCGACCGTCACAATCGCCGGGTTGATCTTGAAAAAATGAAAGAACTGCTTCTCAGGCATTAGAACTGATAAGACATGCCAAGCCCGAGGCGGGTACCGGCGAAGGCGGGATTCAAGGTGATCGTCGGAGGATCGTTGGTGTTGGATTGAACCGGGTCAGGCAAATCAAAGCCGAAGAGTTTTGTGTAATAGAAGCCACCAAAGGCCTCAATCCCTACCCGCTCTCCCAGAAGCCAGTTGGCATTAAACCCCGAGCCGGCGGTGAAACCGTATCCGTTCACCCGTGCTTTTGTTCCGAGTGAATAAGAGGCAAAGGGCACGCCTAGTAACTGATTCTGCCAGCGGAAAATAAAGCGGTCGCCGGAATAAATGCGATAAGAAAATTCTCCGCCCAGCTCCACCATCCGGAAAGCCTCGACGTATTCTTTTCCTTCAGCGTATCCAATGACAATTCCCATGTCCCAGCCAGGGGTGGTCCGCGCGGCCCCTTTCAGCTGGATACCATTCCAGAGGAAAGCATCCTTATCCTGAAGCCTGTCGGCATTGATATTGAGTGAAATCTGCGTGGGAGAGGTAAAGGCCACGAGAGAATAATGCGATTCGATTTTTTTCTTCGAGAGCTGGCTGAATCGCTCCGCCACCAGGCGATTAGATTCAAGATTATCAATTTCCGTACTCACATCTATGGTCCGGATGTAAGCGATCTTACCGGAAACGATGATGGGATAGATCTGGGCCCTGTTCCGCGCCACCTCTCCCACTGTGACCTTTTTCCCTTTCACCACATACCCGACTGGAGAAGTCATGGTTTTGTCTGCGTAGATGACTGCTTTATCGGCGATGACAATTGCTTCCTGGGCCGCCCACAGGAATGGGCAGAAAAACATAGAAGTAAAAAGCAAGCAAAGCTGCGGGATGAAGTGAAGTGCGTGAATTCGTTTCGCTATCCCTAGCATGAATCTATTCCCGACAATCTTAGTCTGGACTCTGGTAAAATAGGTCTTATTAGAATGAGTCTAACCTGACCATGAAAAAAAGAGGAGTAAAAAACACCGCCTCTTAATTTCTTTTTCACACTTCCGAAGAGTTGAAAGTGAATGGTCTTTCCTAAGGATTGGAATATGAACTCTCTATCGAAACTTTCTTTTCTCGTAATGGCACTCGCCCTCGGCGCGTGTAACGAAAAAGTTTCCCCTGAGCTTCAAGGCGCAGCTTCTACTTCCTCGACGGGCGGTAGTAGCACTCCGGTGGCCACCCCTGACAATTACTACTTCCGGGTAGTGAACTCTTCGGACACCATGCTGAATTACAAGGTCCACAAGACCGGCGCAGGCAATGCCAATTCAAAATGTGAGATCACCGGTACAACTGCACTCAGTAGTAATGCCTATCGCGCGGATCCTGCGACCTACGATATCTCCTGCTTCTTCGAGGCAGAAGAACTCTCTCTTAGCTTTAACGGTTTCCAGTTCGCAGTTGAATCATCTGCCAATACCTGTGAGTACGTGGGCTATGGCCCGTTTTCCTACTATGACCGCATCCCGGGAACATCTACACAAACGCTCGCAGAAATCACCTGTCCGGAAGAGGGTCAGCCAACTTCGGGACAAATTGACGCTGTCGTGGATGCAACTTACGATGGCATTAGTTGCAATGGCATGAGAAATAATTCCATGCCAGGTGGCGCTTTCGGTGCACCTGAATCAGATCTGGATCTGTGCCTCTTCGATTACACGGATGAAGGCGGACCAAATTGTGATACTGGAGTTATCACCATCACTTCCATTAATGTCACGCGGACAGATGCTGAT
>JAKFFP010000095.1:0-2069 GCA_036675045.1 Bacteriovoracales bacterium
TTGCTTCGATATTGGAAAGGTAAATGAGAGTATTGAATCTCTTCTTCATCCATAATAATGTTCATGGCAGCTTCAATGATATGTTCAAGTTCTCGAACATTTCCGAGCCAATCATATTCCATGAAGGATCTAGTCACTTCTTCAGACAAACCTTTTACATTCATTTGAAAACGTTCATTATACTTTTCAAATCCTGGTATTGTTTGTTCTATATCCTCCCGGATTGCATCATAAGTATAGCTTATGGATAACCCCCGCAATAAATAATTCGTAATTATCAAAAAAAGGGCCTAATTTCCTGCCATCCAACGCACACAACAGGAGTTTGTATGAAAAAACTAATCGGTCTGATGGCCCTGTCTCTTCTTTCTCTAAATGGATTTGCGGGTGAAATCAGTTTCACGACAGCTGAGTTCCGGGTGGTAAAAGTATCACCGATGTGTCCTCCGCCAGCTCCCGGTCGGATGACCTGCATGGCCCTTGGTGGAACAGTGACTGTTGAGGCAACGATCGGTTGCCTTGATGAACTCATCTTCAGTCACTTTGAAATGGCGACAGACACTGAGGTCCCTACCCTTCGCGCGGTTTCCGTTGTACGCGCAGATTCAGACTCTACCCGGGTTCTTTGCCAGCGTGCTAATACCATCAGAAAAACGGTGAAGCTTCCTATGCTTAATGGGACGAAGATGGAAATTGTTAACGAAGAAATCCGCCAATAATAAGGACAAAACATGAAAACCATTATCGCATTAGCTGTTCTTTTTAACATGACAGCTGTTTCGGCCCAGGACTTTGTTCCTCAGTATTATTCAGCTCATTATGACATCAAGAAGATAACAGCGATGTGTCCGGCGAATATTCCCACCGGCGCTCAGTGCATGTCGTTTGGTTCTATTGTAGAAATCAATGCAACGATTGGATGCATCGACAAAGTCGTCTACAAAAATTTTCAGGTCGTGAGAAATAACGGAAACGTTGAAATTCATGCGGTCTCGGTAGTCAAGAAAGATCCCAAGTCAGACGTCGTCCGCTGCTACAAGGCTAACGTTGTGAAAGAGATCATTCCCGTTCACGCCATGGGTCCGATCACAATCGTTAACGACATCGTAGAATATTAATCCCCGCTTCAGTTCCGGCAGACTTTTCTGGGAACACTGTTACCAGAAAAGTCTGCCGGAACCTATGGTCTTACGGGTTTCAGGACAATTTCAAAGAAGCCGGTTTTTGTTCCGGGTTCCAGTTCAGGTAGTGAATCAGAAAATTCCACAATGACACTTTCTCTTTGTTCACCAGGAATATCCTGAAGAATAAGATCAATCTCATTCAACGGATGATCCTTGAAATACATCTGGGTCACGAGTTCCCGATAACCCTTTTTGGCGATCCGGAAATGAATGTGGGGAGGCCGGTCCCATTTTTCATCGGCGGGATAAACTCCGGGAACAATCGTTTTGAAAAGATACTCCCCTTTTTCGTTGGTAAACGTCTCCGCCCAATAGCGGAAGTTCGGATCCATGGGCGCGGGATTCGGATCTTTTGAACTGTTATATTTCCCGGAAGCACAGGCCTGCCAGATCTCGACATTGGCATTCATGACAGGACGGCAGAGATGATCAACCACTCTCCCTCGCACATAAATGACTTCTCCCTCAGCGCGGACATTCGATCCGGGGACACGGGTAAGATCGATATCGCGACCGAATTCTCTTTCTCCCGGATAGAAAGGACCGGAAGTTTGGGCGGGAGTGATCACTGGGCAGCTGTTTCCGAGAGCATTTTTCAGGATTGCCCCGCCAGCTACAGCTGCAAGTCCTTTGGTTAAGAAAGCGCGTCGTCCGGATATCTGTTCCATATGATTTCTCCTTTTCCTAAGTTATAGGCAGGAAAGAGCATAGAAAGAATAAATGGAATTCAATAAGTGATATAGCTAAATGCCTATACCTTCTTCAGGATGAACTTAAGCTTTTCCAGGTGATCATCAAAATCCTTAGGACTCAAGCCCGAGAGCTGAAGCAGCGAATGCGCATCGAGCTTTCCTTCCTTCATGATCGAGAAAATTCTGCGGGCCT
>JAKFFP010000248.1:0-12813 GCA_036675045.1 Bacteriovoracales bacterium
AACTCGACGGAACACTTTGTACTTCGAACCCGGCTCCGGTTTCACTCGTTGTGACAACGGATACTTCTGAACAGCAGGACGCCGCGATCACCGGCACCGCTTCAGTCACACCATCCGGCGGATACGCTCTCTTCAACGCCGCCCGAATGGAACGAGCCGGTACGGGTTTTACCATCGCGGCCACTCAGAATGGAGTCCTGTCGCTTAACTCGAATACTTTCAATGTCACTGCGGGTACGGCTTCGAAGCTCGTTTATTATCAGCAACCACTCACTAATGATCCGAGTACGACGATGATACCGGCCCCTTCTGTGAGGTCTGCGGATACCTATGGTAACTACGTTGCCGTGAGTGGAATTTCGGTGACCATGTCCTTACAGGACAATACTGAAGGAGCGACTCTCGGAGGAACTCTGACTGCATCAACGAATGCTTCGGGTATCGCAGCATTTACCACCCTTTCCATCAATGCCCTGGGATCTTACTATCTCCGGGCCACACCGGGTAACGGCTGGGCATCGGTTGATTCCAATAGCTTCGACATTATTGTGATCACTCCGCAGAACTTTACTTCTGTTACTGAAATGCAGGTAGCGAGCTTCAGTGGAAGTACGGGTAACGCCACCTTCGATCGTACCGGTACTCCTCTCGGTACAAACTATCTCGATGGAATGAGTATCTGTACCTGGAGATTTGTTGCTTACAACCTCGGAAACCAGAACGCTGACGTCTATCTGCGATTGGGTACGACGGACATTACCAGCGTTCAGGTAAATAAAAATCTTACGGCTCCGGCCGCATACAGTACGACTTTCCCGTGCTCGAGCTTCACCGCCGCCGGTAACTGGAGCCTTAAAACATTCAAAGAAGCTACCGTCGTAACCTCGCAGATCATCATCAAGCAGGTCGCAGCAAAACGAACTCAGGTTTACTTCCCTCTTATTTCAATTGAGGACGCAGATGCTGACGGAGCAGTGACCACTGCCAGCTCAACTCCTGTGGCCATCAGTGACATCAACTTCCCGACCTATGACTGGGATTCGACTGAATGGAGTAATCTGAATGAAGTTGTCTTCTCGATTGCAGGTAAAACGTCATCCGGAAGCTTCTGTGGAGCGCTCTTTAATAAGACGACCAATACACAGGTCGGCGCTGAAATCTGCAGCACATCGACAGCGGAGATTGTGCTTAATCAGTCAATTCCAAAGGCAAGTATGCCAGCAACTGGTGAGCTTGAGGCGCGAGTTCGCAATCTCTCCGGTGGAACAGCTACCATCTATAAGGCGGGTGTATATCTTCGTCTCGTGAACTTAGTAAAAGCGAAATCGATTCAGCGAATTGCACCTGCCAAGGCAGCTCTCACCGCAGCTGATAACTTCGTGGGCCAGCGGGCGAAGAGTTACCTCACAGACTTCGGCGGAACGAAAACCGAGAAGCTCGAGTGTCGCGCGAAAGGCGGAGCAGCTACCAGCGGGACATTCGTCATGAAAGATGTTAACGCCAACACGACCACAACGACACCTGCCACTAACGTCACTGGCAGTTCGATCGCTTTCTCTACTCAAAGCTCATTTACTTCTCTCGAGAACATCATTGGTCCTACAACCAATGGGGATAATCTCCTCATCAACTACACCCATACGTCGGGATCGATCGACCTTTCTCACTGTCTCTACAGCACCAACGTCGCTTACTAAGCGAAAAATTCTCTTAAAGTATTTTAGCGATCTCTTTTTTGGTGAACAAATTTCATTCACCCCTGTCCAAAATCTCGCCACAAAATCCTAACTTTAATCGCTTTAGTGTATTTTCTTTGTACAGCGATTAAGATTCATTTATTCAGAACAACTTCACAGAACCTAATTTTCATCAGTTCGATCATCAGACGCAATGAATCTTAAGCCTTAAGAAATGAGCTATAATATCATTCGGTCCAAAATGTTCTAGTCAGGAATTTTCTCAAGAGTTTCGCCAGTACTTCCGATTAGTTAGTGGGTTTTCACGCATGGACTTTGCGGGAAAGCAAAACTAGATCAAGGAAGAAATCATGACAGGTTGATGAGAATTAATACCAACGTGGCCGCACTTCAAGCGCAACGCTCGATGAGTGAACACAGTAGAAACGTAGAAAATGCGTCAGGCAAAATTGCCTCAGGTACGCGCGTGAGAAATGCAGCTGATGATGCTGCATCACTCGCGATCGGTACCAAACATAAATCAGAAATCAGATCAAATTATCAGGCGATGAGAAACGCTAACGATGCAATCTCCGAGTTCCAGGTTGCAGAAGGTACATTGAACGAAGTGGGCAGCATGCTCACACGTTTGAAGGAACTCTCTATTCAGGCCTCTAACGATACACTTGGAGATTCAGACAGAGAGAATCTGAACTACGAGTACATGGCGCTCCGTCAGGAGATCGAGCGCATGACCCAGGGGGCGCAGTTCCTCGGAGATAATCTCTTCCGTAGTAAGAAGGAGAGAAGTTTCCAGATCGGAACAAATGCGGATTCCAACTCAACCATGACTGTTGATCGCTCGAAGATGATCGTTAGTGAGTTCAATCTCCAGATCGTCGACTCCTCTATTCCGACCGCAGAAGAGGCCCGGCTCAATCTCGGATACCTCGATACCGCCATCGAAAAACTTTCGAAGACGAGAGCGAACCTCGGCTCACATCAGAACCGTCTTCAGTCGACAGTCAGTAACCTTGATACAGGCAGATTGAATGAGTCTTCTGCCTTGTCTACCCGTATGGATGCGGACATGGCATTCGAAACTTCTGAGAAAATAAGAAACGAAATCAAAGTGCAGGCAGCTGGCTCTGCTCTGGCGCAATCACATCAATTCTCCGCTCTCGCCCTGAATCTCCTGAAAGGCGAATAAACTCCCTCTGGCCCACCACTTGCAAAATTCACTCTGAGATATGCATCAGGAGGATGATCAGATGAAACAATGTAGTTTATTTTTGGTACTTACCTTTATACTCAGCGCATGCACGGTCAAAGAGTCACGTCGTGACCCGGATGCGGGCTCCGGATACACGCATTCAGATAACCGCTCTACTCGGGAAGGTACTGGGGTCCAGGAAGATGAAATGAGCGCGGGAGATCCTCAGTAAGTAAAATTCCCCATCTTCCGGATGATGAACAACAGCACGGTGAAGCTCAGAACGAAGATAAACACGCGCTTGAAGTTTACGAAGATCTTCGCGTAATCATCGCCCAGGTCGCCGGCAATATTGTGCTGGTCCAGGATGGCAATCACTCTCTCTACTGAGTTATCAGCAATGACAAATGAATCTCCGTTTTGAAGGTGCATGGAAATAGCGTACTTCGGATGGAAGAGCTTGTAGCGCTTTACGTCCTGGTATTGGATGACGTGATTAAGAAACGGAATGCCGCGATTGAAGGCGAACGCCTTCTCATGAAAGCGCACCCCGCGGATGAAAGCGTAGTAGGTCGCGGGAAGAATGATCGTCCCCATAAAGGCGAAAAAATCACCAGGATAGGCATAGTGATACTTAAAGAAGGTCATGATCCTTGAAAAGAATGACCTGTTCGGGAGATCAATGAGCATCGCCTGGAACTTCGGAGCGGTAATCGTCTCAAGATAAAAATCATTGAAGAAGAATACCACCACCGCGAGAACCATGAGGCGAAAAAGATTCAGCATCGACGTCTTATAAAGTCTTTTCCCGAGCATTTAGAAATCCTCCACGACTGGTTCAATTCCCTGCGCATATCTCAGGATGTCGATCACTTCGCGCGCGCATCCCTTCCCGCTTTCTTTAGTCGTGACATAATCAACGACTGCTTTCACTTCTGCTCCACAATTAGGAACCGTAGCGGAGAAACCAGCTTTTTTCAGCAGAGGAATATCGAAAAGTTCATCACCCATGTAGAGAATTTCTTCGGGCTTCACATTGAACTTCTTCTGGATCTCCAGAAAGGCTTCCCGCTTGTCCTCTTTCCCCTGATACAGGAAATCGAGTTTCAGAAGATCCACTCTCTTCTTCACGGAAACTGAATCACCGCCGGTAATCACACCTACTTTGATGCCTGCCTTCATGAGAACTTTCATGCCGTAGCCATCGTAGATATAAAACATTCGATTCCAGCCGACTTCATCCCCTGCCCACCAGAGGTGACCATCTGTGAGAATCCCGTCGAGATCGAAAGCAACGACCTTGATCTTCTTTAACTTATCTTCAAATTTCTTTGCGATATCTCTCAGACTCATTCTTCCACCGCACGACGGATCTTGAGAAGTTTCTCCACGATCCCTTTCACCTGATCAAGAGGAAGAGCGGTTGCCGCATCAGAAAGAGCCTTGTCCGGATTCGGATGGCATTCCATGAAGATTCCGTCTGCACCAGCAGCAACTGCTGCCCGGGCGAGAACGAGAATCTGCTCACGCTTTCCACCAGTCGCCGTACCAAGACCGCCCGGTCTCTGCACACAGTGAGTGGCATCGTGAATCGCGCGGACGCCGAATGACTTCATAATCTGAAACGAGGCCATGTCCACAACGAGGTTGTTGTAGCCGAAGGATGACCCACGCTCAGTCAGGATGATTTTATCTTTCGAGAGAAAGTGCGAAGCCTTATCAACGATGTTCTTCGTTTCTTCCGGAGAAAGGAATTGTCCTTTCTTGATTTTGAGCTCGCGGTCATATTTTTTACAGGCCTCTGCCCCCGCGAAGATCATATCCGTCTGGCGACACAGGAAAGCTGGCACCTGGAGCACGTTAACGTATTTCGCTACCGGCTCTGCCTGGTCAGGAGTATGGAAATCAGTAAGTGTCGGAAGACCAAATTCCTTATTGATCGTGGAAAGAATCTTGAGGCCCTCATCGAGTCCCGGACCACGATAGGAAGTAAACGATGAGCGATTCGCCTTATCGAATGATCCCTTAAAGTGGAGCCTGATCTCGTTCTTATAAGGCTCAAGATCCTTCACCAGTCTTTCAGCGATAAGACGGGCAAGATCCATACTTTCCAATACACAGGGCCCGATATAAAAATCCATCTTCTTCATAAAAATTCCCTTAGATTTTTCCGCTCGCCTTCACGAATGACGCAAACAGCGGATGAGGTTTAAACGGTCTCGATTTAAATTCCGGATGATACTGGCAGGCGATGAAAAACGGATGATCGTTAAGCTCGATCACTTCTACCAGGTTCAGCGCAGGATTTGTTCCGGATACAACGAGACCCTTATCTGTTAATTGTTTTACGTATTCATTGTTCACTTCAAGACGATGACGGTGTCTCTCTGAAATCTTCGCAGCTGAATAAACTTTTTCACCGAGGCTTCCCTTGTTGAAAACGCAGTCATAGGCGCCAAGCCTCATGCTTCCGCCCTTTTGAACATCTTTTTGACCGTGCATGTAGTGAACAACAAAAGTTCCTTTCTCTGTGAACTCCATCGATGTCGCATCTTTGATGCCGACTACGTTTCGGGCGAACTCAATCACCGCCAGCTGAAGTCCAAGGCAAATCCCGAAGAATGGTTTCTTGTTCAAACGGGCATATTCAATCGCTTTGATTTTCCCCTCTGTCCCGCGGGAACCGAATCCACCCGGAACGAGAATACCGTCCACTTTATCGAGGAGATCGGATTTCACTCCTTTCTCTAAATCCTCGGCATCAATGTATGTGAGATTGAGCTTCACCTGGTTTACGATGGCGGCATGTCTCAAGGCCTCATCGAGTGATTTATACGATTCAACGAGCTCGGTGTATTTCCCGACGACACCGATGTTCACCGTTTTCAGGGGATTTTCGGAATTGTAAATGACCTTCGTAAGCTCATCCATTTTCGGCTCTGCTGTCCACATGCCGAGAAGCTCAGTAATCCGCTTATCCAGTCCCTGCTGATGAAAGGACATCGGAACCTTATAAATGAGATCAAGATCAATCGACTGAAAGACGTTCTGCTTGGCCACGTTACAGAAAAGAGAAATCTTCTCGAGAATCGACGGATCGATCTCGCGGTCCGCGCGGCAGATAATGATCTGCGGGAAAAGACCAATGCCACGAAGCTCTTTCACAGAGTGCTGGGCCGGCTTGGACTTTAATTCTCCCGCTGCCGCGATATAGGGAACGAGCACCAGGTGAACAAAGAGTACGTTCTCCGTACCCACATCGAGAGCGAACTGCCTGATGGCCTCCATATACGGGAGGGATTCAATGTCCCCGACCGTTCCACCGATCTCGCCGATCAGGAGATCGCATTTCTCAGCAGCAAGGTGAATACGGCGTTTGATTTCGTCGGTGATATGCGGAACTACCTGTACGGTCTTTCCGAGATACTTCCCTTCTCTTTCGTTCTCAATCACCTGAAGGTAAACCTTCCCGGTGGTGAAATTATTCTCTCGCGAGAGCGAGAGAGAGGTAAAGCGCTCGTAGTGACCGAGATCGAGATCGGTTTCCGCTCCGTCATCCGTCACGAAAACTTCTCCGTGCTGGATCGGGCTCATGGTTCCGGGGTCGACATTGATGTAAGGATCCATCTTCAGCATGTTGATCCGGATTCCTCTTTTTTCAAGGAGGCATCCGATACTGGCAGCTGCGAGTCCCTTTCCGAGAGAGCTCGTCACACCACCGGTAATAAAAATATATTTCTTCGTGTGCTTCATGCGAGGGCCCCTTCAATTTTTTTAATATCATCAGGAACGTCGACACCAATCAATTTCTGGATTGTCTTCACGGCACCGATCTTCATGCCGTTTTCGAGAGCGCGAAGTTGCTCGAGTTTTTCGAGATTCTCGAGTTTCCCCATAGGAAGCTTCACAAATTTCGAAAGCGCCTCAGGTTTGTACGAGTAAACACCAATGTGGTGGTACCAGCTGTGTTCATTTTTTCCATCACGATCATGCGGAAGTGACTCGCGCGAGAAATACAGGCACTCGCCGGTCTTCTCAACGATGACGGCCTTCACGACATTGCTGTTTTTAAAATCTGCTTCTGAAGCTTTCCGCTCACGCACCAGTGTGGCCACATCACAGGAATTTTTCAGGTGATAATCAGCCAGCTCTTTTAAAACATCGCCCTTGAGCAAAGGTTCATCACCCTGGACATTTATCACGAGAGAGGGATTGAGATTTTTTATATGTCTTTCATAAGCGAGAGCGACCCTCTCAGATCCGGAAGGAACATCATCATCCACCCGAAGAACCTTGCCGCCGAATCTTTTCACTTCGCTTTCAATTTCATCATTATCGGTGACAACATAAGTGGGAAAACCGGAGGCGGCGCAATTGGTGAAAACTCTTTCCACCATGGTGATACCCAGAATTTTAGCGAGAGGTTTACCGGGGAATCTTGATGATGCAAAACGGGCCGGAATGAGGATCACGACTGTGGCCATGAAGGAGAAACCTCGGGAAATTTGATTGACCCCTCATCCTAACGAAAGCATCACTCATAGACAACACATTCAACTTTGCGTTAACGGGCCATCGTGATAAAATTATTCCATGAAGTCTTCTTTCACCGTCATTCTTTTGGCGCTAACTCTCACCTCGTTTGCTCAGGATGATGATCTGCTGCAAGACCCCATTACCCGACCAGCTCTCAGTCTGCGCTGTAAGGAGATGATTAAAGAGCGGGATGCAAAGGTAAAAGTTCAGCAACGGCTCCAGGGACTGCTCCAGAGAAATCGCGATCTCATCAAGAAAACTCCAAGGGCCAAGGAAACACTCCATGCTCGTATAGAATCCCATCAAATCCGCGTCCGGAATGAACTCCATCTCGCTGAACTTCAGATTCAAACCATGGAAGAAAATGTTGTCCGTTCCGGTTGTCCAGGCATCGCTTTAGAATAATAACTGATTTTACTTCTCGGATTTGATGTGTCAGACTTTTCTCGCACACACATATCATTTTCGGGAGATCCCTTGCTGCGGATTTTGATCCTTATCCTAATCTTTTCTCAGTCACTGGCGCTGGCCCAGGATGAAGAGCTCTCGGCCCTGGAAACGACCATTGAAGAAGATCCGGAAAACCTCGACACCTCCGTCTTCACTGACAGGAGCCGTTGGGCCACCCGAAAGAACAAAGATGTTAAAGATAATGCTGGCAGAAATCTCGACCTCCGTTCGGTGATCGAAGAAGGTTTCCGCCGGAATGCTTTCCAGCAGATTCGCGGACAGCAGAAAGAGCAGATCGAGCTCGCCAAGACCAATCTCTGGCAGAGCTTCTGGCTTCCGAAATTATCTCTCAGTGTGAGCTCTGGGCCGGAAAGAATTGATCGCTGGAGAACTTCTTCTCAGGACACCGGTCTCAATACCGGTGGTCCCACCGATGCGCCGGGTGGATTTGTCAGACTGGGATTTGACCAATACACCGTTTTCAACTGGGGCCGCGATTATCTCGAGTACCAGAACAACAAACAAACTCTGAACCGCGCTAACATCGCCCTTCTCGAGGAAAAACGACGCCTGAAATTCAGCCTCATCAGCCAGTACTTTAATATGATCCGGGTGAAAGAAATTCTCCGGGTAAAAAAAGAACAGCTCCGTCAGACCTCATTCATCCATCGCTTCGCCCGCGAGCGCCTACAGCTCCGGAAAATCCGCGCGCAGGAATACTATCAGACCCGCTCTGAGTATCTTCGCTCACAGACTGAATACAACCAGGCGATGTATGACGTGGGTCTTGAAGAAGAAGACATGGCCAATGTCCTGGGAGATGAATACCAGGGATCTTACCGGACGGTGGAGCAACTGAAATACGTAGCCGTGAATGCGACGATGGAAGAGGCCCTGGGGGCCGCTCTCATTCAGTCAGTCGATTATCGGAACGCTAAGCTCGCTTACGATGTCGCATCAAGGGCCTACGACAAGACTTTGAAAGACAATCTTCCCCTTCCGAAATTCACTGTTGATCTTGGAACTTATCAACAGGGCTTTAACGATACAGGAGTCGGCGGGTCCCAGTGGAGTTACTATACCACCAGCCCGGGATACAGAAATATTGATCTCGCCGCTTCCGTGAACATGAGATGGACGATCTTCGGCGATGGTGGATTCTTCAATTCACGGATTAATCAGAATGCCTATCTCCAGAAGAGAATTGCTGAGATAAGTTTCTTCAATATCAAGCGGCAGCTCGAAGTAAAGATCCGCACCATCTTTAAAACTCTCCGCTTTCTCGAGCAGAAAGTGGAAGTTGCCACTGTCCAGAGGAAGAACGCTCAGAAAAACTACGATTCTGTTCTTGATAACTATATGGGAGCGCGCGCTTCTTATCCGGATATCAAGCTCGCGGTTGATAACCTCGTGAACGCAAGCATCAACGAAGAAAACGTGAAGTACGAGCATCTGCAAAGAAAGCTCGAGCTGGCCGATTATATGGGTCTGGAAGATTTCCCGGGTGAAAACTTCGAGACATTGGCGGCGAGGTAATCATGAAAAAATATCTTATTCTTCTTCTTATCTCCTCTTCAGCTTTTGCAGAAGTCGATCCGTTCGATCTTCCGGAAGAAGAATGGAATCCTTCGACTGAAGAAGTTCTCATCAAGAAACCTGAGAAGCATCTTAGAAATGAAAGCATGATCTATGACCTGAACACGAATCTCGGGATCAAGGATCAGCGTCGCTACACGGGCACCGACTGGAATCGTTTCTCCGTCTCAGGCCACGTGAATGGCTCATATGAACATCCTCAGGATCTGTATGGCTTTGATGCCACCTACATGCACCGGATGAAGCGCTACAATCGCATCTGGCTTGGTGGTCAGTTCTTTAATCACTTTTCCCGCTTCGGAACCGTTTCAGAGAATTCCACCGTCGGCACAGAAGCCGGATTCAGAAGACCCAGCAATTCCAAGAACACCATCATGGGCGCGGGCCTGGGAGTGAGTTATCGCTTCAAGCTCCTTCTGGATTTCTTTGCTACGGAGGATGTCTTCGAGAACGTTGATGTTTACGCCAACTACCTCACACTCAAGGAAACCTTCATCGACGAGACGTACAAGGGCTATGGTCTTACGATGAATTACGGCATTCACAAAAGATCCAGCACCAATTACTTCTACGGCGGGAAACTCTCCTACAATATGGGAAGTGTCGTGCGCCCGAGCCGCGGCGGAGAATCTTCTCCCTCCGGCAGAACACTTCCTCTCGGCTGGCTCTCACTCGCCTTTGAGATGGGATTCTTCTACTAATGGAATGGCGCTCACTCCCCAAAGTTGAACTTCATCGTCACCTCGACGCCAGCATCCGCCCGCAGACGATCTTTGATCTCGCGAAAAAAAACAAGATCGATATCAAGGCAACTTCCGCTGCGGAGGTTGATCATAAGCTCACCATCAGAAAGCCCATGAAGAACCTCGATGATGTTCTCAACGCTTTCTGGACCACCCAAAAAGTGATGGTGAACTACGAGGGCATAAAGCGCGTCGCTTTTGAGAACGTGGAAGATTGCTTCCGTGAAGGAACTAAGCTCGTCGAGCTTCGTTTTGCTCCCGTCTATATCGCAAAAGACAAGAAGCTCGGTTTTGACGAGATCATTGAGGCCGTTATCGACGGCATCACGGAAGGAATGAATAAGTACGACATTCAGGTCGGACTCATTCACATCATGCCCAGGTCTCTTGATCTCCAGCAGAACCTTCAGAGTACAGATGATATTCTCCGCTACCGCCGCTCAACACACAAGAATGCCGATCGCCTTTTCGGGATCGACCTGGCCGATCTCGAAACTCCGGAATCGTTCGTGGAATATGCGCCTTCCATAGCGAAGGCAAAAAAAGAAGGCGTGGGAGTCACCATCCATTCGGGTGAAGACTCAACGGCTGAGCATGTGAAGAAGACGATTGAAGTCTTCGGCGCGGAAAGAATCGGCCACGGTATCCAGATCGCAAAATCTCCCGAAGTCATGAAGCTCGTGAAGGACCGTAATGTCGCTCTCGAAGTTTGTCCGACATCGAACTGGCTCACCCAATGTGTGAAGACCATTGAAGAGCATCCCCTGAGATTTCTCTATGACCAGGGAGTGAAAGTAACACTCAACTCAGATGATCCCCACATCATGGGAATTGATCTTGTTCATGAATACGGAGTTGCCGAGAAACTCGGGATGAAGCTCGAAGATTTCCGGAAAATGAATCAGTGGGCACTCGAGAAGAGTTTCGTCGCTGATGATATCAAAAAGCGCGTGAAGCTTACTTAATCTCAGTAATGACGTGATCCTGGCCGGCAAAGAGACTCTGCTCAGCGCGGATGTATTTCTTGGTTGCTTCAACAGTGTCGAAAGCTCCCAGGCTCACCCGATACCACGTCCCCTTCCCTTCAATTTTTACTTCATTGATGATCGGGTTGTATCCGCGAACGGTAAAGCCTTCAGCGAACTGCTTCGCTTCTTCGAGAGTGTTATAAGATCCCAGCTGGATGGTATATTTTCCTGCCATGGGATTCGCCGCCGGAGTTTGATTCGCAACGGGTGCCGTTTTTTCTTCCGAAGAAAACTTCTCCAGCTCATCAGAGAGCTTCGTCTTCGACTCCTCCATGAGTTTTCTTAACTTCTCTTCATCTGTCAGCTGAGCATCTTCTGAAAGAGTTTTCTCGGCATCTTCTTCAACCGCCGATTTGAGTTCAACGGTTTTCTTATCCTCAGCTGTCACTCCGGCAGCATCGAGAGATATTCTCTTTCCCATTTTCACGCCGATGGTGAAACTTGTGGCAATGAGAACGAGGACAAGAAGAGAAATGAGCACGAGCTCTTTCTTTTCAAAAATGACGACTTTATTGTTTTCTTCCATGCCTTATATTTTAAGGGCTTGACCCATAAGCTCAAAGAGCTTTTTTCATTCCTGAACAATCCGCTCGGGAACCATCCCCTTTCCTCGACGCCTTCGCCTCGGCTTCATAACTTGAAGGGGCCAAAGGAGGCCATCCAATGAAAAGACTTCTTAGAAATCAGAAAGGACAGGGAATCATGGAGTACGTCATCATCTCGAGCCTGGTAGGCATCTGCTGCCTGATCGCCGTCAAAGAGTTCGGTGATGTCGTGAAAACCCGGATCAACAATATGAAAGGGCAGATCACTGATGAGATCGTCCTGCGCGACCGGAAAAGATGAACACTCTCATGACTCTTTTGTGTTTGGGTCTCCTGGTTTTCCTGGGTCAGGAGGCGGTGACTCTGCACAAGCTCACAGTCTGCCGCCAGGAAGCCTGGAGATCTTCGGTTACCCTGCATACGCGGACTTTACTTTCTAAGTCGCAGTCGTTGGAGAAAGACATTCTCCTCCGGTGCGGAATCCTCGTTTCCAGAAATCAGAAGCTCGTTACCTGGAGCAGATCATGGAAGAAGCATGCCGTGCCCCTGCGACTGAAAGGTCAGCTATGAATGATCGCGGAGAGATGAATCTCATCTTCGTCATTCTCGTCGCAGGAATCACGGGTGTTCTGATCCTCTGTTCCCTCAGACTTCAGCGCTCTTTTTCACTTCTGGAAAAACGCACCGAACTCTTCCTCTGCGCAAAAGAAGCCGAGGGTGAGCTCATCCGCTATATGAAGTTCATGGGACGTACGAACTGGGCGATCAAAAATGTTGAAAAAGCTAAGCTCATCATGATGTTTATTCCGGGCCCTCAGGGTGGGGCACTCGAAGCCGAAAAGGCCCGCCGTACCCTTATCCTTCTTCAGAACACTTCCCTTATTCCATATCTGAAAAAACTCTCAGAATTGAAATCCCGGGAGTGTCCACTCGATCCCCGGATCACTATAACACCGTTCAAGTTAGCGGGTGCCGGTTATCAGAGAAACGCAGATGGCACTGCCCGACTGAGGAGTCAGAAATGGA
>JAKFFP010000262.1:0-2057 GCA_036675045.1 Bacteriovoracales bacterium
TCAGACAACTCTCGACTGGTCGCTACAGTCGAAAGCGGAAAAAACGGTTAAGGAGAAAGTGAAGGAACTAGATAAGCGCCAGGGCTTCAAAGGGGCCATCAAGAATTTCGCAACCGATGAAGAAATCTCACAATTCATTGTTGCCCAGAGAAAGAAGATCATGAAAGATCAGTCTTCTTACTTCATGTTCAGCCCTGAGGGGAAAAATGTCTTTGAATTTCATGAAGACGATGACTCTCTCAAAAACAATATCAGCTACTACGAAACTGAAAAAGAAAAACTCAACGAAAGATTCCGTGGCTTAGTTGATATCGGTAACATGAGTAAAGATCCGTTTCTCGATTTCCTGCAGATTGGAAAAACTTATCCCGCAGTTGTTCTGAATGTTGATGATAAAAAGAGGACTGTCCTTGTGACCGTTGGTGGAACACGCGTAATCATTCCTGAAAGTGGTTTTGAATGGGCACACGAAAGAAAATTTAGTGAAAATCCGGCCTACTTCAGCCCGGTGAAAATCCCTTCGAAGATCCTGAAACGCGGGGATAATATCCTGGTTCAGATTGAGGAAAAAAGTATTGCTTCGGACCAACTCATTTCTCCCGACTTCTTTAAGAAGTATAAAGACAAATCTCTCCGTGCGCTTCTGACACGTCAGAAGTTCTTCAAGGCTAAGCTCGATCAGGATCCGGAAGTTGAGGGGGCACTCATTGCTCTTAACGCCAATAATGGTGAAATCCTTACTCTGGTGGGTGGAGTTGATTTTCAGAAATCTCAGTTTAATCGCGCCATCCAGTCTTCCCGTCAGCCTGGTTCATCATTCAAGCCCTTCATCTATGCAGCCGCCCTTGAAAATGGTTACAAGCCAAACACCATTCTGATGGATACTCCCCAGGCCATGAGTGGTGTCGATGAATCGCTTAGCTGGAAACCGAGAAATTATGATGGAGAATTTAAAGGCCCCATGACCCTGAGACAAGCCCTGGAAGTCAGTCGTAACATTCCTACCATCCGCCTCGTGCAGGATCTCGGTGTAACTAAAGTCAGTAATTTCGTAGAGAGATTTCATATTAACGCAGATCTTCCGCGTGACATGAGCGTAGCCCTCGGGTCATTCGGAATCAGTCTCGCTGAGCTCACTAAAGGCTACGCCGTTTTCCCGAATGGTGGGCGGGCCATTCGTCTGGTCCACATTACATCGATAAAAGACCGTACCGGAAAAACCTATGCTCCTCCTGCTGCCGACCTTCCATGGAAAACAGAAGCACCAACGCCAGAGCCAATCGATGATCCTGCTGTTGAAGGGGAAGCGCCAACCGGGAATCCATTTCTTGCCAATCTGGGCGGGGGACAAGTCTACGATCCACGTCTTGCGTATGTAATGACGAATCTACTCAGGGGAGTCACGATTTATGGCACGGCCGCATCAGCATCGGCCCGTCTGGGAACCAACATCGGTGGGAAGACCGGGACTACTAACAATTATGTCGACGCGCTTTTTGTCGGATTCACCAGTAACATTGTTGCGGGCGCCTGGGCCGGTTTTGATGATAACCGTCCCATGGGATACGGCGAGACTGGAACAAGAACAGCTCTCCCGATGTGGATTGAGTACATGGAGCATGCCATTCCGAAATACGGATCGGGCGAATTCCAGGTGCCTGATGGAATTACACAGGTAATGATTAACAAGGAAACGGGAAAGGTCCTACCGCCCGGATCTCCTGAGGGCTTTATGGAAACCTTCGTAGAGGGTACTGATCCTGAGAGTGGTGCAGAGTCTTTTGATCAGAAACCTGCCTCCACCGAAACGCAGGCGACAGATGATGATGATTACTTCAAGAACCAGTAATTAATTCCTGAAAATGCCGATAGGACTTCTACGGAGGTCCTATGGCCCTTGATCGCAAAAACTTTTATTACCTTCTCATCGCCGTCTTTGCTGTTCACGCAGCCTTGATGGCAATTCATCTGCGCGATCAGATCCAGGAAGTGGTTTTTTCTCCATCGAAATCAATCAAAGTAAAACTCATTCAGGAAGCTCTGAGTGAAATGACCAG
>JAKFFP010000361.1:0-12758 GCA_036675045.1 Bacteriovoracales bacterium
CTTCGATACTTACCTGATTCAATTTGGTCAACGGGACAAAGAGTTCGCGCCAGTCCATTAAGCAGCAATGCGGATTCTGTTCAGTGATTCAATGTCAAGTACCAGTTTACTGTTCCACATTTCCTTAAATCTCATCGAAGACTTCCGGCAATCGTCATTTGAAGTGAATAGTTCCATCGGGACCAGCGGAGCTCCAAAGAGCGCCCGGCAATTATACTCTTCGAGAGTTTTTTCTCCGTTACGGATGTAGTTCCATCCGTATTCCTCTTTTTTCTTGTTTACCTTGAACTTAGTGGCACAGACTGCGAGCACATGATCAATCTCATAATCGATATAGTAATTCGCCATCAGGCTGAAGCTCACTTCCCAGAGATATTTCATCAGGACCTTATCTTCCCGGAGATGCGGAAGGATCGTGAAAGAGCCATTGTAGGCGATCTTTTCTTCAATTCCTTTTTCCCGGTAAGAGTGAAGTATTTTCTGGACCGGATCCTTGGAATTAATATCTGAATCCAGTCTCTCAAGCATGGAAAGCATGGGAAAGGATATGCGGTGATCATCACATCTTTTAAGAGTCACTGATTTCATTCCGAGAACGGGTCTCAGATTGCGGCCGTCCTTTTCACACATCAAAAGATGCGAGGCCACAAAGTCAGAGCTGTCAAAAGGCAAGACGTTTTTCTGGTACTCCTGGCGATATCCGGTTGTCTTCAGTTGAATGAGTGAGGGAAAGATTTTCTGAACAACATCAAAGTCCATAATCTCGTAAGGAGCGCGAAGCACGACGAATCGGTATTTCTCTGTAATAAGCTTTTCAAAGTCCATAACTGCCCTCCAGTTGGGAGGACTTATCGGAATATTTCAGGAAATATAATGCATTGAAAATATATTAATTATTCATTTAATTTATCTTGTGGGAATGTCGATAGGGGTAGACCCAAATGAGGTGGACTGTGAACTATATCTTAAAAAATTGTCATGAACCCGGACGTCTCGATGAACAGAGCCAGGCGGAGGAATTTTCGCTGGAACGCGAACTTTCAGGGATCGACTTAAGGCATGTCCAGAAAGTTCTCGATGCCGGGTGCGGTTCAGGTGTTCTCTGTCGATATCTGGAGGAAAAATATCCTGCCCTCAATATCTATGGATGTGACATCAGTCATAACTCCCTTAAGCACTGTCGTCAGCATGGTTTGAAAAGTGACACTACCTATTTTGAGCACAATTTTGTTGAAAGCAAAATTAATCAAAAATTTGATCTCATCGTAAGTAGGCTGGTATTTCACCACCTCTCTGTCTCGCAGCAGAAAGAGGCCTTGAAAAATCTTAAATCATCGCTCCAGCCGGACGGACAGATCTGTCTTATCGATGTGGATGGGTTGTTCCTCAATCTCGGAACATCCTCTCTGAAACTTCTGGAGCAGATGGAGATGGCACGGTCTCAATTCGGCGGGAACGTAGTATCTGCGCGATTTCTTCCTGCCTTCCTGAAAGACCTGGGATTTCAGGAGATCAGCTGGAAAGTGGAAACACTCGATTTCCGGGGTGAAGGGAGAGAGCGGGAGGTCGCGCAGTGGAAGCAGCGTCTTGAGAGTTCTCTTGAATTCTACATCAGTGTCTTCGGGAGTGAGTTTGAAGCGAGAAAATTCTTTAAACTCTACCTGGAAGAAGCCGCGAAACCCGAGACGACTCTTTTCTACAACAAATTCATTGTCACTGGAAAGTCAGGGTAAATGGCCCGAGAAGCGCTCTTCCAGAGCTTCTTTCTGTTCGACAAAAGTAAAATGTCCATAGACCACCAGGATGCGTTTATGGATTTTATTCTTATTCATGATGTTTCTGAACAGGAGATTATGGTAGGCCTTGTCCACGGCAAACGACAGGCGCTGGATATAGTTCCCTTTGCTATCAGGTGCGAGATGTTTGGGGTCAATCTTTACTGAGTTGGTATTGAATTTTGACCTGTATATACGGATGAAGTCGTCCGAGTTAAAGTCACTCACCATATTGAGTAATTCTTTATTTAATTCGATTTTACTTTCTAAGCTCCCGAGGGGATTTTTATCCTTAACTGAGATCGCAACCAGCGAGCGGTATGTGTAATAAAACAGGATATCATCGGGTGTTCCGGAAATTACTTTTTGCGACTCTTTCAAAATCTCACTGTAGTAAGGGTCACCACTGATACAGCGGATGCCTTTTTTCTTTGCCTGCTGGCAGGTCCAGAGTGCTGTGCTACAGCGATTTTCCTGCTCACAGGCCGCTGACATTTTGCCCAGCTCATGGGCCGCCTCGGCGGGATATTTTGTGATCACCAGTTCCGGATCAAATTTCTGGATCGAATCCTTGATGACTTTTTTTGTCTCCGGGTCGATGTTACTCACCAGATTCACTACCACATAGATAAGTTCCTGATCTTTTTTCTTATAGCGGAGGGAGTAGGGAACGGGTCTTTCTTCCTTCTTTGTCGTTACAGGCTCAGTGGCGCACGAGAGAAGAAGAGCTAAAAAGCAAAGTAAAACATTTCTCATGATTTTTATCTTACTACATTTCGGCGCAATGTTTGCAGCTTTGTCAGCAGTGACAACTTACTCGACGTGAAACTGGTTCTTTAAGATAATGTCCATAAAGTCCACGATGTTCATGAAAAACGGACTGAACTTCTTTCTTCGAATCTGTTCTTCTTCTCTTCTCCAGTAGTGCATGGTCGCGGCCGGATAGCCATAGCCCCAAGGGTAGGAAGTTGGATTGGCGTGCCATTCAAAGACTTTCGCTCCCGGGTAGCGATTATGGAAGCGAATGACTTTGTTGATCCTCGTCTGGGCATACTTGCGGTAACGAACGGCCTCATCCAGATGCACATTCAACAGCATCGGTTCTTTGAGAGCTTTCCTGTTCCAGAGGGCATGATGGAGACGCGCTTCAGTCACTTCCCACATCAGGCGAAGTTCACTGTTTTTGATCTGCACATCCGCCGGGACTTCCGCGATGGCGTCTTCAATCAGCGCAATCTCCTCATCCAGGAGCTTCGGATTCTTCCAGAGTTTTTTCAGGAAATTCCGTGGATGAATCAGGTGAGTTCCCGGAATGAGCTCATCCCCGAAATTCGGAAATGTCACAACACCCAGAAGGCCCTTTTCTTTAAACCACTTGTTCTGGAACCCAATGATCTGCGTCCATGAGTCCAGGTCTTCACCAAGAAGCTTGAGCCCGATCTTGTGATCGAAATTAAAATCGCGGTTATTAAGGAGTGCGGTGGTCCAGTCAAAGAGCCAGTAGCCCAGCTCATGGCCGGTGGTGAAAACGAGCTGACCTTCGATCCCGTTCTCGTAAATGAACTTCGTGTCGTTCGCGCGGGTGATGAGATAATCAGTGAGGAGCAGGGGAACGTCGATATCAAGAGCGATGAAGTAACTTGTTTCCGGATAGAACCAGGTACGGCGCTTATCTTTCTGAGACAGCATGAAGTCGCGGATGTGGTGGAAGTTCTTGTTCCCGTACATCGGCGCACTCGCATCGTCGATCCCATAGAGATAAACCGTGTGCGGAAGAATTCCTACCCGCGGATCAGCGTACTGGGGCAGGAAATTGAAATTCCCCCAGGGAGCTTTTGACTGGTTAGTTGAACAATGGACTTTTACCACCATGCGGATGCCGGTTTTATCAGCGACCTTTGCAATCTCGTTTAACCATTTGATGGTGCGAGGGTAACTGGTACTCGTGAATTCCGAAGTCCCCATCTCCACATCGATGAATGACAGATCGATGTTTTTTAAGATCCAGGGAAGTCGCGCGCGGATTTGTCTGATGGAAAGCCGATCAGAGAAAGTCCGCGGAAGTGAGATGAGCTTGAAACTATTCTGCTGGTGAAGGGCCGCGCCGAAAGCAATCCCGGCGTGAATCCCGAACTTCTTGGCGAGGGCAAAAGGTTCGCGAAGACCATTGAAGATCTTACTGTCGGCCTGGCGAAGAAGAGAGAGATCAAAGATATTCTGCTGGTTGCGGGCGAACCACCGGATAGTGTCCATGGCGATTTCGGTTTTCCCCATGAGGAAGCCCTGAACCCATTCACTGGGATGAAGCGTATGCAGGTGGAAGCCGTGATACTTCATCGCCGGTTTCCAGGTATAGCTTTCACCACAGTGTGAGCGGACCCGATCATAGCTTGGTGAGATCTGGGTGCGTGGGTGCGGGAAGAGGAAGCCGATGCGTGTCAGCGCCATATAGAAGGTCTGGGACCACTGGTGATCACCTGTGACCTGGATTTCAACTTGATCGGGACCACAGGAAATGTCAGCGCGATTTACTGACCCGGACCGGTATACCAGAGTTAAGGAGTCGGTCAATCCTGCCGTCCGGAGGATTTCCGCAAAATCTTCTTCAACGGTTTCCAGCTCGGGAGATAAAGGCCGAAGTTCTGGGATGGCGCCAAATGAGGAGAAACTGAGAGTGAAATATAAAAAAACAAAAAGCTGTTTCAAAAATCCTCCGTGATTTTTTTGTATCCAGCTATTGTTCCAAATTTCACACGATCTTGACAATCACGCCAAGCGCAAGAAAGTGATTATTCCTTGATGAGTTTTTGGGATTAGTGTCCAATAGAATGATTGAAAAAGGATTTTCAGTGAACCAATGTCCGTATACCGAATGGGTGCCTTCTACCCACGAATGGTGTGAAGAAAAACTTTGCTCATGGATTCGGGAACCCGCCAATACTTACTCCAATCTGGCCTACATCATTGTCGGGATCATCATCCTCATAAAGTGTCGTGAAAAGCTTTACCCGCACCTGAAACTCCTCGGGTGGTTTGCGATCCTGCTGGGGTTCATGTCGGGCTTTTACCACGCGACTTCGAGTTTCTTCGGAGAAGTCCTGGATTATGGTTCCATGTTCCTGATTTCGTCTTATCTCCTCACGGCGAACTTTTCAAGGCTGTATAAATGGTCACCCAAAAAGATGTCGATCTCGGCGGGCGTTCTCTTTATTGTATCGATCATTGGCCTTATTCAGTTTAAGACTATCGGGGCCCCACTTTTTGGATGTCAGATCGCAGTCGCACTCTTCATTGAGATCTATATGGATCGCAAGGGCCATCCACGGCCTGATTACAAATCATTGATCGTGGCCTGCTTTCTTTTCCTATCTGCTTACGGCATCTGGGTCCTGGATACGAACAAGATCGTCTGCGATCCCACCAATCACTTCATCAATGGACACGCTGTCTGGCACATCACCACTGGTATCGCGGTTTATTTCATTTTCAAATTCTACGCGCAATTCGAGCTAAGACATGACAAACCAGGTTTTTGATCTCATCGTTATCGGCTCCGGACCTTCCGGCGGCCGGATCGCGGCGCACTTCACGCAAAAGGGTGCGAAGGTTCTTCTGCTCGAAGCAGGACCACTCATGCGCGCCAAAGATTTCCCGAAACCGGAAATTGCTTCCAGTGCGCAGATGTTCTGGGGCGGGGGAATTGAATTGTCCACGGATGCCCGCATGGGTTTTTTAAGAGCGAGAATTGTCGGTGGGACATCCATTGTGAACCAAGCACTCCTGGATCGCTTTGATCATTACGCCTGGGATGAATGGAAGAATATTTCCGGGATCAATTTCTCGGATGAGTATCTGAGAGCTGAATATGAAGCGGTTGAAAAAAGTGTCTCGCTTCAGACGATTGACCAGAAAGACTTTGGAAAGAACACCCGTTTGTTTCTGAAGGCCTTTGAGCAGAAAAATTTCGGCTGGGCGCCGCTCAGAAGGGGACAGTCGCATTGTGATGTCGATAAGGGCAATGACTGCATGGCCTGCTTAGGTGGGTGTCCCAAGAATTCCAAGCAGTCCACACTGGTGACTTCGGTTGAGCCGAATCTCGATCGCATGACTCTCATTCCGCTGTGTGAAGTGAACTCTGTTGAAGAAAATGAAAGTGGTGTAGTCGTCAAAGCGATCTTGAATAAAAAAGAACAGGTTACCTATAAGGGGAAATCGGTGGTTGTGGCCGGGGGAAGCTTCGGAACTTCGAAGATTCTTCTCAATTCCGGATTCAATTTCCATGCCCTAGGGAAGGGGATAGCGTGCCATCCGCAGTACATGACCTACGCTCTGTTTGATGAGCCGATCGATGCTCACAAGGGAGCGTTCCAGGGAGTGAAATCTTACGACGAAAATCTCCGTAAAATGGGAATGAAATTTGAAAACGTCTTCGCGCCACCAATTGCAACTGCGATGCTATTCAATGGCATCGGAAAAAAGCATCAGGCGATGATGAAGAGATACAGGTATCTCGCGAGCATGGAAGTTGCGATCCGGGATGAGGCCACCGGAAAACTTTCCATCGGAAAAGGCGGGAAGCTCTTGATTGATAAAAAGATGACCGATCAGGATATGTCGAGAGGACGGAAGGGTGTCGAGTTCGTTCAGGAAATGTATTCAAAAATTGGTGCCAAAGAAATCGTGAAATGCGACCAGGCCTTTGGCCTTCACCTCATGGGTGGCTGTGCCATCGGCACCGACGGCAAAAAATCCGTGGTGAATCCGGAGTTCCGCGTTCACGATACAAAACGAATCTTCATTGCTGACTCGAGTATCTTCCCGTCAGCTCCGGGGCTCAATCCGTCACTCACGATCATGGCGATGTCTCAGAAAGCTCTTCCGTATATCGAAAGGACTCTCGCATGACAGAGTTAAATTACTTCCAGAGGGCAACTCTCAATCGTTTAGGTGATATCATTTGTCCCAGGAACGGAGAGTTTCCGGCGTTCTCAGAACTTGATTGCGTTCATCACGCGCACATTGTTCTGGATGATCTTCCACCACAGGATTTAGCAGATCTCAAACTTCTTCTTATTGCTCTCTGGTTTTTACCAACTCCGCTCATGCGGATATTCCTGAACGTTCTCGAAAAAATGAAAGACATGAACGGCGAGGTGGGAACCTTGGTAAGAATGCTTCAGTTTGGCTTGAGAGGAATTGCTTTTGCTCTTTATTATTCTGATCTGAAGGGGCCGAAGGCCAAGCAAGTGAAGTCACCGGTGGATGTGGTTGGGTTTGCGGTGAATATTGTTCGGTGATCTTTAGATTCACATCCGCCGGCGGATGTAAAACCCGTCAGAAATAATTTTCCCCATACCCACGATAGGTAAGGGCCTTCCCGACAGTTTTTCCCTGTGAGATCAAGCGAAATTCTTTAAATTTCTCGGAGAGTTCTCCTGCTTTCGAGTGACGGAATATCACAGGCGTTCCCAACTCAGCATTTATTTCAACCGGCGTCTGAACTTCACCAGTCGCTTCAAATCCCGAAAGCTTTCCTTCAATCGGTTTGGGAATTCGATCCCAACCGGGCTCTCCCGAAGCAATGTATCCGCCACCCAGACAGGTGATCCATCCAGGTTCTGGTTTCCTCACAGCTTGAAGTGCAAAAAAAGCAGAAGGCTTGAGACTGAAATTAGAATAGTAATCAAAGAGGTGAGAACAGAAGAGTCCAGAACCGGCCGTGACTTCCGTCAGCACTTTTTCTTCGTGATTAAATGAAAGAGAGCCGGTTCCGCCACCATTGACGAGTTCCGGAGACAAACCTGCTTCTTTTAATTTTTCCACCAGCTCTTCCCGGTGAGCAATCACCCGTTTCATGGCATATCGCCTGATGAAGTAAAGAATCGGCGAGAGAAATTTCTTAAAGGGGTTTTTATCTGTCACACCTGCAATGTGCGCTTCATAGGCCATGAGACCCATGAATTTCAGATTGGGATAATTTTTTACTTTCTTCGCGAGATCCACCAGAGCATCGACTGTTTTAAGCGGGCTTCTTCTCACCCCGATAACCAGACTTCCGAATCGTAGAGAGAGATCCGGTTCCAGAAGGACCGGAAATGGTTTTGAAACACCTTTCATACAGCGATCAAGTGCAAGTAAGTGTTCTTCACAATCCACCACCAGCGATATAGTTTTTCCGCTCTCATGCACTTTCTTTAGTGCTCTGAGATCAGCATCCTGAAGCGTAGGATAAGCCACCAGAAAATCATCAAAGCCCTGGGTAGAGAGAAAAAGTGCCTCGTGAGCGGAGAAACACATGAGGCCCTTAAAGGGTTCGCCGAAGTTCAAAGCCCGACGAATAAGATCGGGGACGCGGATGGATTTAGTAGCAACTCGTATGGTGAAATTTGTCCCTTTCACCATGTTCGCGAGACTTTCTAAATTGCTGTCGAAGGCATCGAGATCGACGAACGCGCAGGGCAGCTCAGCATGTTCATTACGGAGGATGGTGCTATAATTCATAGGTACATTATCACTCCTGGAGACTTAACGTGCAAACTCAAACCGAGAACACAAAGACAAAACCTTTTGTTGGAACACTAGAAAGTTCAAAGCTCTCTACGATCATCGACCGGCAGCGGGCCTTCTTTGCAACTGGTAAAACCCGTGATGTGAGTTTTCGCCTGGATGCCCTGAGAAAGCTTGAACAGATCCTGAAGAATAATGAAAACGAAATTGGTGAAGCACTTAAGTCTGACCTCGGTAAACCGTTTCTTGAGGCCTACTCTTCTGAAATTGCCTATGTGAAAGAAGATCTTCACTATGTGATGAAGCGTCTGAAGAAATGGGCGCGACCACGGAAAGTGAGTTCCCCCATGGTCGCCTGGCCCGCTAGATCCATGATCATTCCGGAGCCGTTCGGAAATACTCTCATCATCGCTCCGTGGAACTATCCATTTCAGCTGACAGTGTCTCCCTTGATCGGAGCCATCGCCGCCGGGAATACCGCGATCCTTAAGCCATCTGAGCTCACTCCGAAAACTCAGGAGCTGCTGGTTCGTCTCATCAACCAGGCCTTCCCGGCTGAATACATTTTCTGTGTCGACGGGGGAGTTGAGGAATCAACCGCCCTTCTTGATAACCGTTTTGATTTTATCTTCTTCACCGGTTCAACCCGGGTGGGAAGAATTGTTGCTGAGAAAGCAGCGAAATTCCTAACTCCAGTTTGTCTCGAGCTTGGTGGGAAGAGTCCGTGCATCGTGGATAAGAATATCGATATGAAGACTACTGCCCGCAGGATCGTGTGGGGGAAATTTCTTAATGCCGGTCAAAGTTGCGTGGCCCCTGATTATGTTCTGGTACATCAGGATATTTACGAGAAATTCACCAAAGAGCTCTCTACAACGATCACCGAATTCTTCGGAACAAATCCTCACGCCTCTGACAGTCTCGGTCGCGTAGTTAATACGTCACATTTTGATCGTCTGCAGAAGCTCGTTGATCAGAGTAAGGTGATCGTGAGTTCTCCTTCGGTTCGTGAAGAGAGATTCATGGCACCGACGGTGATGAAAGACGTGAGCTGGAATGACAAGGTGATGGAGGATGAAATCTTCGGACCGGTTCTTCCGCTGATTCCTTACGCAAATCTTGATGAAACCATGAAGAAAATCCAGGCGAGGCCAAAACCGCTCGCTCTTTATCTTTTCTCAATCGACAACACGGTCCAGGAAAAAGTTCTCACCAATCTTTCATATGGTGGAGCTTGTGTGAACGATACGATGGTTCATCTCACGAATCCTAATCTTCCTTTTGGTGGAGTGGGTGAAAGTGGGCTGGGTTCCTATCACGGGCAGAAGAGCTTTGATCTTTTCTCGCACAAGAAGTCGGTGATGGTGAAGCCTTTCTGGGGAGACGCTACCATGAGGTACGCTCCTTATACGGGATGGAAACTTAAGCTCATTCGCTTCTTTCTCGGATAGAAAAATCGAAATAAAATAAGGGGCCCGCAAAGGCCCCTTGTTCATTAATCTTCTATGACGTCTTCACTCAGGCCCTCGTGACCATATTTTTTGTGAAGTCTTTCGTACTCGGCTCTTTCTTCACGCTCTTCTTCCTGGCGTTTGTCTTCCTGGCGCTGCTGCCACTTATCTTTGCCCTTGTCGATTGTTTCGCGGGTCACGCGATCAACACCCTCAGCACTTTCATTAACTTGTTTTTTGGTTTTGTCCCATGTCTCACCGGCGAAAGCGGTGGATGCGAGAAGACTGAATAACATGATGTATTTCATGAGATCCTCCTTGATGCCCAAACACTAGCATCAAGGAAGACAGAATACCTTCCGCTTTATTTCTCTACGACTGACGTCAGGTTATCAGGTCCGCGTGATGTGACGAGAATGTCGTCTTCAATACGGACACCACCGAAGTCGAGCCACTTTTCAGCTTCTTGCCAATTCACCTGGTCACCGAAATTGCGCCGGGTTTCCGCATCGTGAAGAAGAGCTCCGATAAAATAAAGTCCGGGTTCAACCGTCATGAGATGATTTTCTTCCAGAGTCATGTCCACGCGCAGGCGGGCCCCGGCATATTTCTTCGGATTCGGGTTATAAGGTCCACCGACATCGCGCACGCGAAGACCAACCATGTGACCCACCCCATGCGGGAAGAAAACACTGATGGCATTATTGGCGACGGCTTCTTCAGCAGAAACTTTGAGGATGTTGAGATCGACGAGTCCCTGGGCCATGACTCTGGCCGATTTCAGGTGAACGTCCTTCCAGCTCGTGCCGGGAACACACATCTTGATGGATTCCAGCTGGGCATTGAGCACGAGATCGTAGATCGTTTTCAGGCGATCACTTCTCTTTCCGTTTGCCGGAAAAATTCTTGTGATGTCGACACAGTAATCATGAAGGTCAGCTCCGGCGTCAATCAGAATGTGCTCGCCGTCTTTCACAATTCTCTGGGTCGGAATGGCGTGAAGGATGGCGGAATTGGATCCGGTTCCCACAATAGAATCATAGGGAAATTTTTCGGAGCCGGCGTAGAGGACGGCCGTTTCATAATCCAACTGGATCTGACGTTCTGTCATGCCGGGTTTGATTGAAGTTTTTAATTTCTGATAGCCGGCGTTGGCGAATCCCGCGAGGCGCCTCACGAGCTCCGCTTCTTCAGCGTCTTTTATCCTGCGCTCGCGACTGTAGGTTTCTTTAATCTGATGCCACTCTTCACCGTCGTTATCGAAAGTGAGATTGAAAACTCGTTGAGAGTTTCTCTTGTCCATCCAGGAAGAAAATTCGCCGAGATCAGTGCCGGGGATAACTTCCGCCCCGCCTTCCCATATTTTTTCTTCACGAGTAACCGGAAGGATGAAATCAATCCAGCCGTCGGTCTTAGTAAATGCACTTACTCCATAAGGACGGCGGGAGCCGGTGAGCCAGAAGTAATCGGGATGCGGAAGAAAGGGATAGGTCTGATCATGCCCGCCTGGTTTTTGCATGGGCGTGCCGCTGTAAACGAGAACTGTGTCTTCGTCTTTTAAAACTCCGCTTAAAGCGACGGCGGTTCTGCGTTTTCTTTCGGTAATGGCAGCAGCTGAAAAGATCATCATTTCTCCCGGTAATTCACAGGATAATTTTACTTAATGACAGGCCTTCTGACTACCGGCAAGACCATCCAGAATCGCGCAATCTGCTTTTTCGTCACCATGACAAAGGGTTGAAAGCTCTTTTAAGGTCTTCAGCATGCTCTCAATTTCGCGTTTTTTATTTTCAAGCTCCTGCATGTGAAGGGAAGTAATTTTTTTGACCTGCGCGGAACTCCGGTTCTTATTTTTCCACAGAGTGAGTAGTCCCTTAATCTCCTTCATGGAAAATTCGAGCAGCCGCGCTCTTTTTACGAATCTGAGTACATAAATATCTTCATCTTTGTAACGCCGGTATCCGGATTCGCTTCTGCCGGCCCTGGGAATGATCCCCAGCTCTTCATACTTCCGGATCATCTTTGCTGAGACATCGCTTTTCCTGGCGACTTCACCGATGTTCATGTGGCCTCCAGGTTCTGAGAAGGAGTGAGTTTGTGACGACACTTACGGAGGACAACGCCATCGCAAGTCCGGCGACTGTGGGACTGAGATATCCCAGGGCCGCCAGAGGAATGCCGATCACGTTATAGATAAACGCCCAGAAAAGATTTTGTTTGATCTTGGCATAGGTTTTTCTGGAAATAGAGATAGCATCAGAGATGAGAAGGGGATTTCCCTGAAGGAGAGTGATCCCCGCTGAGTGCATCGCTACATCGGTACCGGTTGCCATGGCGATCCCGACATCGGCACTTGCCAGAGCGGGAGCATCGTTGATTCCGTCACCGACCATGGCGACAGTGCCACCGCCAGTTTTGAGAGTCGAGATGATTTTCGCTTTTTCATCCGGGAGGACGTTCGCTCGGACTTCGTCGATTCCGAGCTGAAGGGCGATTCTCTTACCGCTTTCTTCATTGTCTCCGGTCAGCATGATGGTTTTGATCCCTTGCTCATGGAGAAGTTCAATCGCCTTTTTTGAGCCGGCCTTTAGATCATCCAGGAAACTCATGGTGGCGAGAAGTTTTCCTGATTCATCCGTGAGGTAGGAAAGGGTTGAGCCTTCGCTGTTATCGGGGATTTTCCCCTGAAGAATGCGGTGGCTGCCGATGATATACTTTTTCCCCTGAACGACTCCTTCGATTCCTTTTCCGGGCAGATTTCTGACCGCTCCGGCCCACGGCCAGGTGATGTTTCTTCTTTTTGCTTCCGTGATCGCAGCATGGGCGAGGGGATGCTCGCTCCCGGACTGAATGGCGGCGATGATTTTGAGGTTATCGTCTTCGCTCCCTTCGTGCACAGTGATTTTTTTCAGGACCGGTTTCCCTTCCGTGAGAGTTCCTGTCTTGTCAAAGGCGATGGTCTTCACGGAGTGCACGAGTTCAAGCGCCTCGGCATCCTTGATAAGAATTCCGTGAGAAGCGGCCA
>JAKFFP010000036.1:0-2055 GCA_036675045.1 Bacteriovoracales bacterium
TAAATAATATCAGTCACAAGACGCAGGGCGTGCCAGCGAGAAAAGGGTGAGACATGAGCGCGGGGCTGGTGCCAAATTGGCCCTTTCCAGAATCTCTTTGGCACCTCGATGCATTTCCACTCTCAACTTTCGACACCACCATACCGATGACAAATCATAAGAGAATTTAGACAGAGTCCGGTAGTTTCGCTAATATAGCTCAACTTTTTTTTCTTCTCTGTCTTCCATTTCAATCTGCAAGGAGCCCCCCCATGTCTGACAAGGCCAAGCTTGTTCTCGGTGATAAAACTTTCGAACTTCCAACCTTCACTGGTTCAGAAGGTGAGAAGGCCATCGACATAACGAAGCTAAGGGCAGAGACGGGACACGTGACTCTCGATACGGGTTACATGAACACAGGTGCCTGTACCTCAGCCATCACTTTCCTCGACGGCGAGAAGGGAATTCTGAAGTACCGCGGTTACATGATTGAAGACATTGCTGAGAAATCTTCTTTCCTTGAAGCATCCTACCTCGTGTTCTACGGAAAACTTCCGACGGCAGCGGAGCTCAAGTCATTCGAAGAAAAAATTGCTTCTTTTGATGATGTTCCGGAAGGAATCAAGCAGCAGATCAAGGCCTTTCCGAAGACCGCTCACCCGATGGCGGTCCTTTCCTCAAACATGGTTTCACTTTCTGCCTTCTACGAAGATATGTGCGCGCAGGATTTGACGATGGCCCAGAAAGACCAGGCGATTTGCCAGCTCATGGGTCAGTTGAAAGTCGTGGCGGCGTATGCTTACCGTCACTCGCAGGGAAAAGAATTTGTTAAGTCTGATAAGAATCTCGATTACTGTTCTGATTTTATCTACATGATGACCGGTGACAGGAATGTGAAAAAAGAAGTGGCGAAGGCCCTCGACGTTCTTCTCATTCTCCACGTCGATCATGAGCAGAACTGTTCAACTTCTTCCGTTCGTCTTGTTGGTTCATCGAAAGCAAATATCTTCGCCTCCATTTCGGCCGGCGTTGACGCCCTCTGGGGACCGCTCCACGGCGGAGCGAACCAGGCGGTGCTTGAAATGCTCGAAGAAATCAGGCAGTCAGGGAAAGGCTATGAAGCCTTTCTCTCAGAAGTAAAAGACAAGAACTCCGGATCACGCCTCATGGGCTTTGGTCACCGGGTTTATAAGAACTTCGATCCACGCGCGAAGATCATCAAGAGAGAATGTGACAACGTTCTCGCTACCCTCGGGGTAAAAGACCCGCTCCTTGATATCGCCAGAGGTCTCGAAGAAGTGGCATTGAAAGACGAATACTTCGTTTCCAGAAAGCTTTATCCGAACGTGGATTTCTATTCGGGAATCATTTATCGCGCACTCGGCATTCCGACGAATATGTTCACCGTCATGTTCGCCATGGGTCGCCTCCCGGGCTGGATGGCCCAGTGGAAGGAAATGGTGGAACAGCCAGGATTCAAGATCTGTCGCCCGCGCCAGATCTATACCGGTGACACCAAAAACGCCTACAAAGACATTAAATCGCGCTGAAAAAGCGCAACTTTCTTCGTTGCCTTCGACATTTCCGCCTGCGACGTACATTTATGTACGTCTCATCGGAAAAATCTCGGCGCCTTGAATCTTACGCTTTTTGAGCGCGATTCCATTTTCTCTGCGTAATTCACAGAAGTTACATGCCAGAGGAGTGTCTAAACTTTAGACACTTCGGTCTCTTTTTACATCTCGTCTCTTCTAAAATTCTCCCGGTGGTACAAATGGCCCATAAACCGTGTGTACCTTTTGGGAGGGACCAAATGAAATTCAAGCATCTATTCCTTGCAGCTGTAATGCTTTCTTCTTTCTCGGCGATAGCTAACACAGACATGGACTCGTTCAATGTTTCAGACGAAGAACTCGCAGAACTCGATGCTCTTTATTCAATTGATAATGAGCCGGTGAATCCTGAGCTCGTTAATCTTAAATCAAACTGTAAGCGCGAAACTTGCCCGGTCTATATCCTGGTGGATAAATCAGACCAGCGTGCGGATATCTTCATTGAAGGGAAAAACATCAAAGA
>JAKFFP010000348.1:0-2027 GCA_036675045.1 Bacteriovoracales bacterium
ATAATCCAAACTCGATGGTGAACCAGAAAATGCGGAAGAGACGACTCCGGTCCTTAGGGCTTACCGAAAGAGCGAGCTTCCCGAATTCCTCCATGAAATTTGCGTAATCGGGAAAAGTGAGAAGGGGAACGTGGCCGTAAAATTCATGGAAAATATCCGGCTCCTGAATGTAGTCGAGCTCTTCCGGGATGCGGATGAAGCTTGCGGCAGGAAATTTTTTTCCGGCAAGAAGAGTGAAAAATTCTTTCGCCGGAATAAGGGCGGGAACGATCTCGACTTCCCAGCCGGTGAAATCTCCCAGGCGGCGGTTGATTTCGTTGTGCTGAGGAACCCGGTCTCGGGAAAAGCCGATCCGCTCAAGACCCTCGAGAAATTCCGGACACGCGCGCGTTTTCACGATCTCGCCCTGGCGGGTGATAAGTGTATTCCACGTCCGGTTTTCATCCGGAGACCAGTCGATGATGCCGCTTGAGTCCGGGTATTTTGAGACGTACTTGGTGCCCATGTCACTTCCTGGGGGTTACACCCCCGCGAAAATTATAAGGGAAAAGACTTACCCGGTATCTTTGATTGTAAATAATTCTTTGATAAATCCTCAGGCCATGGACTGGAATCTGGATTCAGCAGAAATCGACAAGGCCCTGGGTTTCCGGGTGAGCGGAATTGAGAAAGAACTTCTTTCGCGGGCAAGAGAAACGCTTCCCGGCGGCGACCATCATTCCTGGGGCGCACATCTGCATCGCGGAAACCAGACCTGGGTCGGGCTTGATCCGGAAACGATCCAGACACCTTATTCCGAACTCATCAGACTCTGCGGAAAGCTTCCCCTCCAAAAGAATGACCGGGTCATGGATCTCGGCGCCGGTTACGGTCGCCTGGGAATAGTGCTCCATACTTTTCATCCGGGAATTGAATTTCGCGGAATCGAGTTTGTCCCGGAGCGGGTGATCGAGGCCCGGAGAGTGTACGAAAATCTGGGAATGAACCCGGAAGAGATGAGTGTGGGTGATCTCACCGCAACTGATTTTTTTCCGGACGAGGCCCGGCACTATTTTGTCTATGATTTCGGAAAAGTCCCGCACATCAGAAATTTACTCAATCAACTGAGTGAGATCGCTGATCGCAGGAAATTCACCCTGACCGGGAGAGGAAAGGGGATCCGTTCCCTCATCGCTCACGAGTTTCACTGGCTCACACCGGTTTACGAGGAAGAAAATTTTTCGATTTATAATTTTTAGGAAGGGCAGCTCGTATCGAGATATTTTTGCAGGTCTTTGGTGATCGCGAGCTTCTGCTCAAATGAAGAGCCGGTGAATTTCTGGCGATAATCTTTAAGATCCAGATACACAAAATTCATCCGGAGAGTCTTGAAGAGTCTCGGTAAATGCTGGCCCGGTTTCTGAATGTGATGAAGACCGCCCGAGAGGCAGAGGACAAGACCTCCTTCAGGAATTTCCAGGATAATATCAGCGATCCCAGGTTTTACTGTCATGGGCTTTCCGAACTTATCCAGACCATTCGGCCTTTTCATCCGTCCTTCAGGGGCGATGAGAACAACCGATTTCTCATTGATGGAATCAAGATAGCTCTTCCAGGTGTTATCGCTTTTCCGCGAGACAGAGGAAATATTCGGCAGCATGAGCTTCCAGAAAAAGCCCACGACCGGACGCTTGAGCGTCACATCGGCGCCGGGGACAGAGAGAAGTTTTATGATCTTCCAGAGAAAGGAATAGCTCCATCCCCGGATGAAAAGAGGCTCGTAAAGCGAAGTGTGATTGAGAAGAACAAAAATCCGCGCCTTTTCCCAGGCATTTTCAGGTTTGTCCGTGAGCCATTTGAACTCCTGACGATAGAATAAATGTGAAAGTGTCTTCACCGATGAAAGGATGAGAAATCCGAAGAAATGTTTCATCCTTTCCACTCGCTGGATTTCAGATCATAAAGGATGAAGGGATGCGGATCGGTCGGATCGTGATGATATCCCCGGAAGGTCATTCCCAGTTTCTGCATGACTTTGAGAGAATCTT
>JAKFFP010000062.1:0-2018 GCA_036675045.1 Bacteriovoracales bacterium
GAGCTTTCATTCTGATTCCTTTCAGTTTTTTACAGGATACAACCTCTGAAACCTCTGGTAAATTATTGTCATGGACCAGAATCTTTCACCCTCGGACATTCAGCTACTGATTACCGATAGCGCTGTACGGCAAATCCAATTGATGCAGGAAAATGATTACACCCTCGACGGTCTTTATTTTCGTATCAAGATCGGCGGGAAAGGCTGCGGCGGATTTACTTATGACACCGGCTTCTCAGAACTCCATGAGGACGATCTCGTGATCAAGAAGCATTACCCCCTGATTAAAACCGAGCTCACTATTCTCATTGATCCCTTCACTGCTTTTTATACCCAGAAATCGACACTCGATTACCTTCTGGACACGGGCTCCAATGAAGAAGGTTTTGTTGTCTCGAATGCCGCGGACGGGACCCACAAGGGCAAGTTCTTTAAAGACGAAACGAAACTTCCACCCTGGGCGAAGAAGTGAAAGAGATCTCGCTTGATTATCGATATCTGAAAGCCTTCATGGTGACTGCCCGGCATCTCAATTTTTCAAAGGCCGCACAGGACCTGGGAATTGCCCAGTCAGCTGTCAGTCGCCAGATTAAGCTCCTGGAAGAATCTGTGGGCCAGCAGCTCATCATTCGCTCATCAAAAAAAGTTCTCATGACAGAAAAGGGCCAGGCGCTTCTCGAAATCCTGACGGGATTTGAAGAGAACATCCAGGACGTATTTTTCGGTCACATGAATAAAACCATCCGCGTGGGAATCCTGCATGGGCTTCTCGAGACATGGTTCAACGATGTCATGGTGGAATTTGCGAAATCATCGAGCCACCAGATGACGGTGGAAGTGAACAGCCTTGAAAACCTCAAGGAAAAGCTTCACAACGGAAAGTACGATCTCATCTTCACGACCGAAAATATTCAGAGTGAGCTCGTGAGTTCCCTCAAGCTTTTTGAGGAAAAGATGGTCCTGGTCAGTAAGACGGAAATCAATCCGAAAGAAGCTGAGCAGTATCCGTGGATCGTTTATTCTGAGCACGATCACCTCTTCCAGCTGTATAAAAAACGTTCGCAGAAAATCGTAGTGGTGAATTCCATTACGACAATTCTTAAGCTGGTGAAGAAAGGTCTCGGAGTTGCGATCATTCCCGGACATACCATCGAGGGTGAACAGTCACTCAAGACGTACGATGTGAAAATCCCGAAGCAGCATATTCATCTGTCGACTCTCAATTTCAAGTCAGCTCCGGCGCACATTAAGTCACTCATTGATCTCATCAAGAAACGCCAGTAGGAGGTTCCCACACACTTTTGGCCGTCACCCGCGTCTAACGCTCGTCTTAACCAAAAGTGTGTGGGAACCTTCAGAGTTGGCAGGTCGTTTTGCCGGGGAGAACCTTTCCGTCCTCGCAGAGAGTGATCTCGAGAAATTCTTTTTCCGGAAATGACTTCAGAGAATAAAGTTTTTCCAGGACAGTTCCGGAACTGAGTCCGGTCCTTCGAGCGAATGGCCAGCGAACCTTCACCCCAACAGTTTCGACTCCGGGAGAAACACCAAAGATGATTCCCGATTCATTCTGAGAAGGAAGAGCACCCTGAGTTGTTTCCACCCATCGCCGCTGAACGATCTTGTTCTCTCCGCTCTGAGTGTAGAGCATGACCATCGCTCCGATACCCTGAGAATTGGATTTGATTCCATGAAGATGAACCTTGATCGAGCGCTTTCCGTTTCGGCTGATGTTATTTTCAAAAACATATAAGCGTTCAGCGATGTCGGCTTTCCGGATTTTATTTTGTGATGTGATAAGATCCGGAAGGCCATCCTGATTAAGATCGATGGTAATAGTCCCGGTTGGATTCACCATATCGATGCCGGCCTGTGAGGCGATATTCATGAAGGCACGGGTTTCATCCTGCTCGAACATGACGAGTCTCGAATACGGCGGGAATCCGGAATTATCAACAACGAGATCCACTTTCCCGTCGATGTTGTAATCGACCCACAGTGCGCGCCGGTCACCCTGGTTC
>JAKFFP010000220.1:0-2014 GCA_036675045.1 Bacteriovoracales bacterium
CTTCATGATCGAGAAAATTCTGCGGGCCTTGTCATACGGGGCCACAGCTTCGAGTGCGACAGGAATTTTAGAATTCTCTCTCAACCGCGCCAGTTCCTTATAAACATCGAGGATCAGAAAATCGATGGGAAGAACGGGGGCCTTGAGTCCGTGTTGTGGCGGCGGTGGAACGGGTTTAGAGGGTTGAACCAGAGAGTCCATATTTTTCAGGCGCGAGAGGGTCGCAAAAAATTCCGAACTTGATTCGAGCCGTTCCAGATTCCCCCGGTCCACGAGGAAATCCGAAAATCTTTTCAGAAAGAGTTCAATCCATGAGACCTGAAAGGGATTCGTTTCCAGATACGGGAGGTTTTCCAGAAGCAGCGTGCTTTTGCAGCTGTCAAAAAATTTCCGGTGCGCTTCATCCGAATCAAAATCATCAAATGTGATCTCACTCATCACCGGATTCACATAGACCGCTGCAAGAGCGTCCAGCTTCTTTTCGATGCTTTCCAGCTCAGCATCCGAGAATGAGTCATTGATGATTTCATCAAATTCTTTCTGAAAGGCTTCAGTCAGCGCCATGAGCTCTGAAACTTTCAGTGGGAAATAAAAGGTAAGCGTTTTTGACATAGAGTTGCACTCCGCCACTTATCTTATCAGGAAACACCCCGTGAGTCACATGGCGTATGACTTGACTCTCCACTCCTCTCTAAAATTCCGCACACCCAGGAGGTGGAAAATGAAAGTTAATGAAATGAAAAACGAGCTTGAGAAAGTCTCCCGGATCATACCAGAGCTCAGAAAAGAACTCGATGATGCCTATCACATGGAGACCGGAAAAAAGAGCCGGCTCAAACTTCTCTGGAGAGAATACGAAGGGAAAGTAAAAGAACTTCGTGAATCGCGCGAGTATCGAGACATTCTTCAGTAGAAAATATGTTCGATGTTATCATCGTAGGCGGAGGACCAGCTGGGCTCAGTGCCGCGCTTATTCTGGGACGTTGTCTCAGGAAAGTCCTCCTTTGTGACAGCGGAAGACCGCGCAATGCCTGGTCACATGGATTGCATGGTTATCTTTCCCGGGATGGTATTCCGCCAGCTGAATTCCTTTCCGCCTGCCATGATGAGCTTAAAAAATATCACACGGTAAAAAGACTTAACACAGAAGTCACTCACGCAAAAAAAACGAGCCGTGGTTTTGAGATCACCATCGCTGATGGATCAGTATACCATTCAAAAAAACTTCTTCTTGCCACCGGAGTGGTCGACAATATTCCAAAATTTGTCGGGATCTCCGAACTCTATGGGAAGAGTGTTTTTAACTGTCCTTACTGCGATGCCTGGGAACAAAAAGGGAAAAGGATTCTCATTTACGGAAAAGAGCAAAGAGGGAAAGCACTGGCGCTTTCCCTGAAGAACTGGAGTGACGACATCCTTCTTATTACCGATGGCGAATGTGGTCTTAGTTCCTCTGACAAAGATCTTTTAAAGAAGAAAGAAATCAGGCTACATGAAGGGAAAGTCAGAAGTCTTCTGGGCGAAAACGGCCAGCTGACTCACGTGGAGTTTGAAAGCGGTGAACGGATCGAAAGGGATGCCATGTTCTTTAATACTCAATCCTGGATTCGCTCGAAGCTCCTCGAGCAACTCGACTGTCCCTTCACGGAAAAAGATGGCGTGGAGATCGCCGGGAAGTATGAGAAGACCGAGATACCCGGACTCTACGTGGCGGGAAATATCCTGCGGGAAGTACAGCTCGTGATAGTCGCGGCCGCTCAGGGTGCGGAAGCAGCTTTCGGGATAAATTCCGCACTGACAAATGAATCAATTCAGGATTAGTTATACTGCTCGGCGATCCGGTAGAGATCGTTGATATCGATGGGCTTTTTCAGAATCTCTTTGGCCGAGAGTCTGTTCTGAAGAAGTGACCCGTTGGCAGAGGCCACAACAACGGGAATGTTTTTCAGGTTTGTGTGATCTCTTTCAACGGCATTGAGAAACTCCTCTCCCGTCATCACCGGCATCATGAGAT
>JAKFFP010000237.1:0-12511 GCA_036675045.1 Bacteriovoracales bacterium
GGAAACGCAGATTATCGGGTGCGCCCTTGATGCGATTGAGGATTTGTAGCGCCATCTCCGCTTCAGGGAGTATCGTTTTTCCCTGCGGAGTGAGTTTAATCCCGTTTCTTCCGCGGGTAAAAAGCGGGACACCCAGTTCAGTTTCCATTTTCTTTATCCCGAGGGACAAAGAAGGCTGCGCCATCTCGAGTTTTTCAGACGCTTCTGACAGGGTCCGGGACTTCGCGACCGTGACGAAATTTTCCAGATCCTTAAAAGTGATACTCATAGCTTATTCCCTATAGTGATATGCATTGGTATATGTTTTTATTATATGAGCCTCCGGCTTTGACGTCACGCCAAGAGTTTGACACCATGAATCATATTAATTTCTCGTCAAAGGAATGATGATGGAAACCCGGAATACCTATGTAAGTCCCACTGCTCAGTTTGCTGTGAGCCAGTACATGTCAAAAGTGTACATGTGGATGACGATCGGTATCCTTCTCACCGGCGTAGTGGCCTTCTCCGTGGCCAACTCTACGGAGATGATGAATGCCATCCTGGGAAACAAAATCCTCTTCTACGGAATGCTCTTCGCTGAATTCGGACTTGTGATCTGGCTTTCTGCCGGTATTCACAAGATGACTCCGATGATGGCAACGGGCATGTTTCTTCTTTATGCCGCTCTCAATGGGGCGACCTTGTCGGTTTTCTCTCTCATCTATACTCAGGAAAGTATCCAGTCGGCGTTTTTCACGACGACTTTTGCGTTCGGCGGGCTATCGGCCTTCGGTTATCTCACGAAAAAAGATCTGGGACCGGTAGGGAGCTTTTGCACCATGGGACTCTTCGGTCTCGTGGGATTTGCGATTCTCTCGATCTTTTTTCCTTCGATGATGGGAGGAATGGCAGGACAGATTTACGGTCTGGTAGGCATCGTGGTCTTCGCCGGCCTCACTGCCTACGATACTCAGGCGATCAAGAACATGGCGCCGGTGGGAACTGGTGATCATGTGGCCCGTGGGGCCGTTATGGGTGCCCTGAAGCTCTATCTTGATTTCATTAACCTCTTCCTCTTCATCCTCAGAATGCAGGGGAGAAGGAAATAGGTTACCTGAGCGGGGTGGTCAAATGAGGGGCATTTTTACCTATCTAGGACAGTTTGGTTTTAGGTCCTATCATCTAAGCATGAAGAGAATCACCCTCGTGTGCTTAATCTCGGCCGGCTTTATATATCAGATCCTTCCGCAGCCGGAAGCCGGGCCGCAAATCGATGAAATCCGCACCAAAATGGCGGCCGCCCGCATGCGCCCCGATGAAGGAAAACCCTCCCTTCACCGGATTACGGCTGCCCTGGTGGAAGATGAACCCGTAAAAAAAGAAGTGAATATTATCTCTGAGAACGCAGTCACTGCGGAACTCGAGCCCGATAGCGCTGAACTTGCTCACACGGAAGAAGTTCCCTGGGAAGAGATCAAGGCCGGCTGGAGAAATGATCTGAGAGATTTTCTGATCGATACAGATCCTGAGCGCGGAGAAGAAATCTTCAACGCTTATATGGAAGAATCAGATTCATTTGAGACTGAAGTGGACGCTCTCGCCAAGGAAGCTGAAAAGGCCGGCATTGAGGCGAAACAGGACTTTGAAAACGTCATCGGACAGCTCGAAGTTCGCCACGAAGAGAAGCTCAAAGAAATTCTCGGGAATTATTATTCTGAAGTTACTGACCGCCACCAGCAGTACAACACCTCAATCCAGTATCTCAATAGAAGTGACGCCGATATTGTGGGTGTAAGTCTCTAGTCTTTCCGCGTTAGTCGTGCTAAAAACTCCCAAACTTTATTCACGGAATTTAATATGCTCGCAGTTCATGATCTGCGCCTCCAGTTCGGAGGCCGCACACTTTTTGAAGACGTAAACCTCAAGTTCACGCCTGGTAACTGTTACGGGATTATTGGCGCCAATGGTGCCGGTAAATCAACCTTCCTGAAAATCCTCGCGGGAGAAATCTCACCGAACTCCGGTGCAGTGGAAATATCACCCGGCGAGCGGATGGCGGTCTTAAAGCAGAACCATTTTGCCTTTGATGATGAAGAAGTTCTCACCACAGTAATTCTTGGCCATTCGGAACTCGTCGCCATCATGAAAGAAAAAGACGCTCTCTACGCCAAGGAAGACTTTTCGGATAAGGATGGAGAGCGCGCAGCTGAACTCGAAGGAAGATTCGGAGAACTCAATGGCTGGGAAGCTGAGGCAAACGCTGCTTCACTTCTTGCTGGTCTCGGCATCAAGGAAGACCTTCACCAGAAGAAAATGAAAGAACTCACCGGTGGTGAGAAAGTAAAAGTCCTTCTCGCTCAGGCGCTTTTCGGAAAACCGGAAATCCTTCTGCTCGATGAGCCGACAAACGATCTTGATCTCAAGGCGATCCAGTGGCTTGAAAAGTTCATCATGGACCAGCAGGACACCACTGTTCTTGTTGTTTCTCACGATCGTCACTTTTTAAATAAGGTCTGCACGCACATCTGTGATATCGATTTTTCGAAGATCAAGCTTTACGTCGGTAACTACGACTTCTGGGTGAAATCGAGCCAGCTCGCTCAGAGAATGATGAATGATCAGAACAAGAAAACTGAAGACAAGATGAAAGAGCTCAAAGAATTTATCCAGCGCTTTTCTGCCAACGCCTCAAAATCTTCGCAGGCGACATCGCGTAAGAAGATGCTGGATAAATTGACTCTTGAAGACATCCAGCCTTCGACCCGGAAATATCCTTATGTGGGATTCAAGGCCGATCGGGAAGCAGGGGACCAGTTACTTTCAGTTGATGGCCTTAACTACTCGCTGGAAGGCGAGAAGATCCTGAACAACGTGAGCTTCACCATCAAGAAAAACCAGAAAGTGGTTTTCCTCGCTGACTCGGAAGTTAAAACTTCGGCCCTGTTTCAGATTCTCATGGGAGAAATCCAGCCAGACTCCGGCAGGATCAATTGGGGAGTGACTACCACCCGTGCTTATCTTCCGAATGACAATTCCCAATATTTTAAAGACGCAAAACTCGATCTCATCAACTGGCTTCGTCAGTACTCAAAAGACCAGACGGAAACTTTCCTGCGTGGTTTTCTGGGACGCATGCTCTTTTCCGGTGAAGAAGCGAAAAAATTCTGTAACGTCCTCTCGGGTGGAGAGAAGGTGAGATGCATGCTCTCGAAGATGATGCTCTCAGGGGCCAATGTCCTCGTCATGGATAATCCTACGAACCATCTGGATCTCGAGACCATTACCGCCGTGAACGAAGGCCTCATCGATTTCAAGGGAACTCTGCTTTTCACTTCGCACGATCACGAGTTTATCCAGACAATCGCAAACAGAGTCATTGAGATTGAGGCCCGGGGCGTCAGGGATGAGGAATGCACCTACGACCAATTCTTGGGACTCGAATAATCTAGTGTTACACTTATGAGCATAGAGAGGTTTCTATGCTCATTGCCTTCAAAGGGTTTACTGCCCTTGTCGCTCTTCTTCACATGGGATTTCTCGTCCTGGAGATGTTTCTCTGGACAACTCCTGCTGGTTTGAAGATTTTCCGCATGACTGAAACACAGGCGCAGATGACCAAAGTCCTCGCCCAGAACCAGGGCCTCTACAATGGCCTTCTCTCCGCTGGTCTCATCTACGGTCTCATCACCGGTGACATGAACGTCACGGTTCTCTTTCTCATCTTCGTTCTGGTCGCCGGAATCTTCGGCGCCGTCACCGCCAGTCCCTCAATTCTTTATGTCCAGGCGATGCCCGCTCTCATCGCCCTCATCATCAGGTTTTTCCTATGAAATATTTTTTTCTTTCAGTTCTTATTCCTCTTTCGGCCTTTTCTTTCGACTGGCAGGGACATCGCGGGGCCCGCGGACTCATGCCGGAAAATACCATCGAGGGGATGAGGGAAGGGCTTCGCCATCCGATCAAAACACTGGAACTCGATGTGGTGATTTCCAAAGACCGGAAGGTCGTCGTGAGCCACGAGCCGTGGATGAATCCTCTGATCTGTCGGCATCCGGAAGGGAAGAGTTTCCGCGACAAAGAATTCAATCTCTACCGGATGGACTATAGTGAGATCTTGAGATTTGATTGCGGTTCCGTTCCGGTCGCCCGTTTTCCGGACCAGAAGAAAATCAGCGTGGGTAAACCCATGCTCCACGCCCTGCTCACGGAGATTGAGGAGCAGCTCAAGGCAGAAAATCGTTCCATCTCTTATAATATCGAGATCAAGTCTGATGAGGAGCAGGAGGAGAAGAAGTTTCAGCCCAAAGTTTCTGATTTTTCAGATCTGGTGCTGTCCGAGATCCGCTCCGTTCTGTCAGATGAACGATTTATCATCCAAAGTTTTGATCCCCGCGTCCTCAGATATATAAGAGAGAAGTATCCGGAAGTGACTCTGGCCTATCTTTCGGAGAAAAAAGAAACTCCGGACAGCTTAAAGAAGCTTCTGGGTTTTGTTCCTCAGATTTATTCCCCTGATTACAACCTTCTGTCGTACGAAGATGTACCTCTCTTCCACGCGCAGGGGATGAAAGTCATTCCCTGGACGGTGAACAAGACCGAGGACATGAAGAAGCTCATCGGCATGGGAGTAGACGGAATCATTACCGATTATCCCAATCTCATTTCTCAAGTTGAAATGAAGGAATGCCCGGCGGGATCTAATCTCTTCGAGGGAGATTGTGTGAAAATCCCCGCGCATGCGCTTCCTTCCGCAACGAATCCGGGTTGGGTTTGCAAGGATGGATATGTTCAACGGAGATTTCATTGCGACCGGATTAAGGTTCCCGCCCACGCCGTTCTCTCTCGTGACGGTAAAAGCTGGGATTGTAAAAAAGGCTATGTGAAATACCGCAATCGTTGTCGAAAAAAATAAGATTTAGTTAAGGCTAAACTTCTTTTCTTTTTTTTCACCTGTGATAATTCTTTTAAGATTTTTTAAATGAACTTTTAACAGGAATGAAAATGTATCAGCGAAAGAGACGTCTTTTTGATCACGTTGTCCTTCATGTGAAGGACATTGACCAAAGTAAAAAATTCTATCGCGCGGTCGTAGAGACCCTGGGCCACACCATCACCAATGAAGCTCAGGACGTTTTTTTTATCGGAGAGCTCGAAGTAAGAGAGAATCCTGTGACGACCAAATCCGTACATCTGGCCTTTACGGCGGAAAATCCGTGGTCAGTGAAACTCTTTCATGAAACCGCACTCAAGGCCGGAGGAACTGACATGGGCTCACCAGCTGAATCTCACGATATGGGAATCTATGCGGCGAACGTGATGGATCCCGATGGGAATTATATCGAAGCGATCTTTAAGGGAAATCAGAAAAACATCTCCATCTCGTACTGAGATAGATAGTTCACGAGACCCGATTTCTCCAGGACGCTGTTCACGAGTTCGTTTTTTTCATCCACATTAATCATGCCCGCGTGCTCATCCTTGAGCTTCAGTTTAAACAGAAGCCCGGTGATCGCTTCCGCGTGCCTTCCACCCAATTGAACGAGATTCATTTGCCAGGGATTCCAGACCGCGTAGGCGAGAAGTTTTCCTTCGTCCCGAAGCTCATGGAGCTCCAGCATTCCGCTTCTTTTCATCACCACGGGGTTTGTCTGTTCAAAGGCATAGGGAAAAAGAGTGAGTTCCGCATGCTCCGGAGTAAATTGAACAATTTTAATTTCGTGCTTGCCGGGAAAATCCGCGAGGTTTTTCAATTGACCTTTCCAGGCGAGGAGCTTTCTGGTTTTTTTGAATCCGCTTTTTTCGTAGGCCCTGATGGCCCGGTGATTTTCCGTGATGACCTCGAGCTGAGACCTCTTATACGGAAGTTCAACCTTAATCCGTTCGTACATAAGTCCGGTAAGATTCTGACCCTGGAATTCTTTCAGGACACCGGTCGCGAGATTCATGACGAAATCTTCGCGAGGGGAGTGAAGGATAAAGGCCACGAGTTTTCCGTCGCTTTTCACCCCATAGGAGAGTGAGAAATCGACCCCCGCTGAGAGCCAGCGCTGGATATGCACTTCGGGTTTTTTCTCGAATTCCACGAAGTAGCCGGTAAAGGCGTTTTCAAAGACCTTATAAATGGTCAGAACGTTCATGTTTTCTAAGGTTACCACTTCCAACATATATAAAATTTACCACATTTCCCGTGCGGAGGCCCTTCTCTGATATAAGGGCGCCACTCATTTTTAAAAAGGATTCGCTCTATGAAACCAATGGTGGCACTCGCAGTTCTCGCTTTCTCCACAGTGGCCCTGGCCGCTCCTTTCAGAGGAAGTAATGATCCGAAATTTTTTAATGCCGTGGCCAAGGCTCCGATGAACGCGGATTTCTCGGCACTTCCGCTGGAAGGGAAACTTCAGGATACAACTCTGGCCTGGTCTGAGACATACTGGCCCAGCAATCTGGGCGGAATCGCTTTTCGCTGGAACAGTAAAAATCCTCAGCCATTCAAGTATAAGTTTCTCACCAAAGCAGAAGTACTGAGTGCAACTGAGACAGAGCTTTCTGAGCTTTCTCCCGCCGAGCTTTATGATATTGCGATGGGCGATTATAGTTATAAACTCACGCGGAAAGTTCTCAAGGTCAACAAGCCCACTGATTTGTGGTGGGAAGGGATCTGTCACGGGTGGAGCCAGGCCGCCTCGAACTATTCTGAGCCGGCACCGGTGGTGATTAAAAATAAGGACGGCGTAAACGTTCCTTTCGGATCGTCGGATGTAAAAGGATTACTGTCGCAACATGATGCCTATAACTCCAAGGGAGTCTTTGTTCGCGTCGGTGACCGTTGTTCCGTGAAAGGAAAAGTGAAGGGCGAGGAGTCAGAGGAAGACGGAGCAATCACTCCGCCATCTGAGCGCGATGCGAATTCTCCGAAGTGTTCTGACGTAAATGCCGGTGCCTTCCATGTTGTTCTCACCAATATGATTGGTATCAACTCTCAGGGTTTTGTTGCTGACGTTGACCGCTACAATGATGTGTGGAACCAGCCGGTTTCTGCCTATACCTCAGAAGTGGTGGCAGAAGTTCCGGTGACTGAAAGAGAAGCAAACTCCGGAATCAAGACAAAGATCCAGATGAAGACAGTGATGGTCTACGGTGAAGAGCTCGTCTTCCGCACTCCGGAAGAAGAGGCACTTGGCACACTCGGATTTGTTTCAAAAGATCCGGTGACAAACACCCCGGCGCAGACCACGCGTAAGAAGACCTATGAGTACGTCCTCGAACTCGATGTGAACGGCAAGATCATCGGCGGTACCTGGATTTCTGAAACCCGTCCCGACATGCTCTGGACGAAAAAAAGAGATGCGAAATTTCTGAACGGGAAGTTTCCTCTCGCGGGCCTCAATATTATCTATAAGCCGGTAAAGCACTGACTATAAGGTTCCAGCATATCATCGGGTATGCTGGAACCCGCCTTTCAGAATAAGGCGGATATTGGTTCCGGAATTTTGAGAAATTTCCTTGTCGACCGACTCGATCTGAACTTCACCCTGATACATTTCCACGAAAGACTTCATGATGTGCATGCCAAAGCCCGTTCCGCTTTCACCGGTTGTTCCGGGGCGCGAGGTCCTCTTGTTCATGTCAAAAAGGCTCTCCAGAAGGACTTGCGGCATGCCGATCCCGGTATCTGTGATTTCAATGGCCACCTTCTGTTGATTCAAAGGCCGGGCATTAATGGAGATGGTGCTTTCCGGATGAGAGAACTTAATAGCGTTGGAAAAGATGTTTCCCAGGACCTGATTGTTAAAGCTCACGGCATCGACAACAACTGAGAGACCCTTGTTCTTTTTGAAATCATACTGGACCTTGAGCTTTTTCTTTTCGATCTCAGAAGCAAACATCTTCTGAAGGTATTCAATACTCGCATTCAGCGGACACGGGGCGAGATCCACCTCTGTCTTGCCCTTTGAGGCCGCGTACATTCGTCTTACGTTCTGAGTGATTTCACTCATGCTGGCCTGAGCGTCGCGGATGATCTGAAGGCCACGGGTGGTCTTCTGATTGTTGTTCTCGCGCTCACAAACATTCATGCCGATATTGATTCTTCCCAGGGAATTGGCGAGATCATGGAAAAGGACGCGGAAAAGGTCGTCGATCTTCTGGCCCTGAACCCGGAGATTTTCTTCCGAGTGCTCTTTCATTGAGATGTACACCCAGGTGGTGCAGAAAATAATAAAAAGCCAGCCGACAAAGAGAAGGCCCCGCGCGCTCTGATATCCATGCTCACTGATGAGAACGGGAAATTCATGGCCCGTGTTCTGAAGATACAAGAAGCTTCCGATGGCAATACAGGTCACACCGGTCCAGACCAGAAGACAATTCCGGCCCGCGATGTAGCCCGCCAGAAGAGGAAGAATCGGAAGCCACATGAGAACGTCGGAAGCCAGGCCCCCGGAGAAATAAGCAAAGGTCATCTGATGAATGAGACCTGCGGAAAGGGCGATACCGCAAACGAGCTTGCCATTGGCGGTCAGAAGAAAAAATAAGGGTGAGAGAAGATGAATGAGCGAAGTGATGACTCCTACCAGACCGGGAACGGGAGTGGTAAAAGACCCGATCGCAAGAATCGCATACGACCACATGAGGATCCCTGTCGTCAGGACCATATTAAGATGTGCGTGGATAACCCTGAGGTCTAAATCTTTCCTCGCCGCCCGCTCACGGGCAACGAAATCAAAGAGGGCAAAATACCATCTGAGCCGTGGGGAATTCCGCATTCCCCCATCATGGCCCAGAAAGGCTAAATGTTAAAACAATATTAATCTTAATTCGGCTTAGAATGCGTTTTTGATTTTCACTTCGCCGATGACATTTTCAAACATTTTAAGTAGTGCGTCCTGATTGATCATGTCCCGACCGAGTGAATATTCCTTGGGTCCTAGAGACCTTTTGATTTTGGCGGTCTCTTTCTTAATGGAGTTTGTGACACCACTGGTATCGAGCTTTTTCACCTGAAATTCAAACGAGAGATTCAGCGTTTCTCCTTCCATGTCGAGGGATAGAAGAAGGCTGTCGAGATTGGCCATATCGCGGGAAGTAGGGGGAATGAGCTTGTATTCTACGCCACTCTTCGTACCCTTGAATTCCTTCAGCTTAAAGCGCTGGAAAGTATCCAGAAGACCCACCAGCTTTCCAAAAAGTATTCGCGGCTGAATGTTTAATTGGAGATGGTTTTCCCGGGCCTCTTTTCCATAAGTTAAAAAGTATGTCGCTTTTTTGTCCGAGACCGGACAGTTCGCCGGGAGATCAAGCTCGAAGTTTAGTTCTTTGCTCTCACCGGGAGCGAGATCCTCTTCAGGAAAAGTCGTCAGGGGGGACGGTTTTAAAATACCGTCGGTCTTGGCGTGAACCTTTTTAATGTCGGCATAGGCGAGACCAGCGCCACACGACTGAAGTCGGGCGGGTTCGTTCCCGTGGTTCTTTACCCGAAGAATGCCCCGGACTTTTCCGCCCTGTTGCCAGGACTCATCCGGGGTTTCGATATTCCATTCCAGCGGTGTCTTAAAGAACGTTCCTTTCATGACTACTTAGGAAGACCGCATCCGCGACGGGAAAGATCGATCCGGAAGTCAGCAGTTAAGCATGAGTATGTCTGGAAAGTTTGCTGGCCGTAACGAACACCCATGGTCGCTGTAACCGTTCCGTCTTCAGAAACTTCACACGGGTTATTCAGCGTGCAGGTTTCACCTGATTCGTTAGATGTATTGTTGATACCAACAACGGTTTTTGTTCCGCGAGCGATGAGTGGTGAACCTGAAGTTCCTCCCATGGTATCGCAGGTTGAAGTGTAACGGATGGAATCGTTCCACGACCACTGGCCTTCTTTCATGCGGAATACAAATGCGTCGATATCACATGACCAACCACGATCCCAATATCCTGAGATGAGTTCAAGAGAAGCGCCGAGAACAGGGTGACTCGTGTCGAGTGTGTAGGGACGAACTTTGAAGCGGGTTTCGATGTCCTTATAAGTTTCAGCGAGCTCATAAAAAGCGAGATCGGTTTGTGTCATCGTCGCGTAAAGGATCTTCGTGGCGTTGATCGGAGAAAGTTTCATGTTCTTATCAAAGACTTTCATTGCACGATTGATTGGACGGTTGGTCCAGACTTCACCCGGGTTCAGGTATCCGCCTGGCTTCTGGATACAGTGACCGTTTGTCATGACGATCCCTTTTGCAGTATCTGGCTGGCCGGAAAACTGGATCAAAGCACCCGAGCAGTTTGAAAGCTTCACGATACCTTCGAAATCATATTCATTAGAAAGGAGCGGCTGAGATTTAAGATTCACCTTAAGTGCATCGTGAGGCGCGCGCGGTAAAGCGAACGCAACGGTCGTTGAAAGAGTAAGGACTAAAGTAAGAACAGCTTTCATGAAACCTCCGGAGTTTTAAGTTCCGGGGTTCTAACAATGGATAAGATATTTGTCTACGGAGGGAGACCTTTTTACATAGCGGGTTTTCAAGGGCTTAGAGGTCTATTTTGTAGCCCTTACCCCGGACCGTATCAATGACCAGTTTAACCTTCTCGAGCTTCTTCCGGAGGGAGGAGACATGGACGTCAATCGTCCTGATAGTGACCTCGGAATCGTCAAAATCGGTCACGAGCTCTTCTCTGGTCACAATGGTGCCGGGCTTTTTGAGCAGGCTCTCCACGATGAGGTATTCACGCGAGGTAAGGTTCACGGTGGCGCCATCATGAATGATTGAGTTGGCTTCCGGTATGAGCTTAATCCCGACGTTCATAAGGTTATCGAGGATGATATTGGTCTTGAGAACGGAGTTGATAACTTTCTGGATAAGGTGGTCAGTGTTGAATGGCTTAGGAAGGTAATCATCGGCGCCACAGGCAAGTCCCTGGGAGATATCATCACCCTCAGTTTTCCCGGAGATGATGAAAACCGGGGAGAGTTTATCCTTTGAGCGAATAGTACGGATGACATCTTCACCCTGAATTCCGGGAAGGGTCTGGTCGATGATGTAGACACAGGTAGAATAGAATTTTTTGGCGAGGAAAAAATCTTCGGCTGATTGATAAAAATCGACATTGAACGAATTCTTTTCGAGTAGAAATTTGAGCATTTCTCCCACGTCTTTTTCGTCTTCAATGATTACGATTTTATCCACGGTTACCCCTCATCTTAAGAATAGTTTCATATTTATTCTACATCGATATCTTATTATTTGCTTAAGGTTTAACTTCCAAAAGGTTGAAAAATTGTAAAAGGTCGTGTTAATTTATGAAGAGATTCTTAACAAAAGGGGCCATTTACCAAGGAAAATGGCCATAAATTAAAACGGGAGGAATGATTTCTTCAGACCAATTTTGATTTGTCGGTGATAGGTGAGTTGGTTTCGTTTGAATTAACTCGGGTTAAAGTCACGATGAAGCTGGTTCCGCGTTCGCCATCGGCCGTGTGAGAGATGGTCTCAAGCTCTGCCCCGAATTTCCGGATGAAGTAACCCATCACCATGAGTCCAAAGCCACTTCCTTCTTCGCCCATTGTTCCCGGAGTGGAGACAAATTTCATCTTGTCGGTGCGGGCCGGATTCATTCCTGTGCCGTAATCCCGGAACTCGACCTGGACCTTGTCATTGAGAGTGCGGACATCAATCAAAATATCTGAGTTCTCATAGGAGAACTTCACGGCGTTCGAAAGGAGATTAGCGAACACGTGTTCAACAAGTCCATTCTCGTCGGCGATGACTTTGAGATTTCCATCAATCGAACTCATGCGAAGGCGAAGGTTTTTCCGGGCCAGGCGATCATCAAAAAGATGCTTCACTCTTTCAAGGGCAAGCTTTAGATCCACCGGGCCCACTTTCACGAGATCAGCTTCCGAGCGGGTCACGACGGTTTTCCTCACCCGTTGAATCATGTTCATCGCAGACTTCAGATTCTGGCGCATCCGCTCCTGGATCTTCAGGTGATCTTCTTCTGAAATTTTTCCGGTCGACATCATGTCCATGTACGCCGTCACAACCGTCAGGGGATTTGCGAGATCGTGGGAAATGGTCTTGATCAGAATCTCATTGATCTCGCGCTCTTCATGTAGAGAACGGTTTATATCAGCGAGCTGACGGGAGTAATCTTCCGTGTGACCGACCTGGATCTCAAACGACCGGTAGAGTTCATCGATCTCATCTGAGGAGTTGAAGTTTCTCTTGCCGGCAACTTTCTCCAGCGCTTGCTCGAGATTTCTTCTTTCTTTTTCCTGCCGCTTGTAATTGATAAGGAGGGGTAGAAAAATGGATAGGCACTGATACTGAGCTACCGAGATGGACCAGCCCCAGATTGCGGCATTTGGATCGAGCCGGAAGATTGCGTAGTTGAAGATGTGAATGACAGCGGTGATAAAAAGTATGCCGAGGAATTTTTCCACCCAGTTGGATTCTTTCCGGTGGGAGACCAGCGTATTCCAGATCGGTTCCAGGTATGGAATGGAAAGAGTCGTCGCAATCGGCAGCATGGAAAAAGTAAACCCGAG
>JAKFFP010000386.1:0-2007 GCA_036675045.1 Bacteriovoracales bacterium
AAATTCTGGACCGATCCGGACCAGCCGCTTTACCCAACCATACCACCCTATAAAACATTATTCGATACGCATGCAGAACTGGAAACTTTTGCAGCCGATGATCCGCAGGATCCGGCAAAGCCCCTGGCCACAGCTCCACCTATCCTGGTTTATGCCGACCTCATGAATACCAATGATCAACGTTGTATAGAAACAGCAGAAAGAGTTTATGCAAAATATATACAGGACTAATTACAACAGCATCCGCAAAGCATATCGCGAGATCTTCGATGCCCTTGAGCGTGCACTGAACCATTTCAAGATCGACTTCTTTCTCATCGGGGCACAGAGCCGCGATGTGTGGATCAATCATCTTGACCTGAATAAACGCACCACCCGCGACATCGATTTTTCCGTATTTGTTCCCGACCGGGAAACATGGAACGATCTGGTTGATCACCTGATTGAGAAGGAAGGATTCGTTCGGGATGAGGATCAGCCCTATCGTTTTTACAAAGGTGAAATGCTGGATCTTATTCCCTTTGGCGGCATTGAAGAAAACGGGGAAGTGAAGCTGGAAGATCCGGATATGGAAATTTCGGTTGTAGGAACGCGTGAGGCTACCGAATTTGCCGAGCCAGTTGATGGGTCATTTAAGGTAGTGACCCTTCCCGGACTCTGCATTCTCAAACTGGTAGCATACCACGAAAAGCCCGACCGCCGCGCAAAAGACTGGGACGATTTCCTGTTCCTCCTGTATAACTATCTGCAGATCTCAGCCAGCGACCAACTCCTGGAAGACCAGGATGATCTGATCTCAGATGATATGGATCTGGGTGCGGTTGCCTCCCGTGTATTAGGCCGCAATATGGGTGAACTGCTTCAAAAAAATGAGTGGCTCCGCTATAAAGTACTGGCAATCCTGCAGAAAAAACTCAAAGACTTCAGCGAAGAAGAGATCGAACAGATGTACCTTCTAAACGAAGACGACGACCAGGTGTACATGATGAAAATGGTTCATGAAACCATGAAAGGAATCCTGGAGTCAGATAATAAAAAAGAGTAGTCAGAATTATATAATGGAAAATATATACGTAACAAATTACAGCGCCATCCGCGATGCACACCGCGAAAACTTCGACGCCCTTGAACGTGCACAGAAACTATTCGGGGTCGAGTTTTTCCTGATCGGTGGACAAGGTCGCGATGTCTGGATAAAGCACCATATCCTCGACGATAATCGCATCACCAGCGATATCGATTTTTCCGTGCGTGTGCCTGATCAGGAAACATGGAATAACCTGGTGGAATACTTGCTCACAAAAGAAAGCTTCACCCGCGACAATGATGTCCCCTATCGATTCTACCATTTCGGTATGCTACATCTCATTCCATTCGGCGGCATCGAAGAAAATGGTAAGGTGCTGCTGCAGGAACCCGATAAAACGATCACCGTCAGCGGATTCCAGGAGGCAGCCGAGTATGCCGAAGATCTTGAAGGTCCATTCAGGGTGGTGACCCTACCCGGACTCTGCATCATGAAACTCTTATCCTACCACGAAAATCCCGATACCCGCGCGCAGGACTGGGATGATTTCGTGTTCCTGCTTTTAAACTACATGCAGATCACCGCCGGCGACCAGCTCCTCGACGACCAGGATGACCTGATCTCCGACAACATGGATCTTTCCGTAGTAGCTGCCCGTGTGCTGGGCCGCAATATGGGCGAACTGCTGATAGATAATGAATGGCTCCGCTACAAGGTGCTGGCCATCCTCCAGAAGAAACTCAACGGCCTGAGTCCCGAGGAGATCGACCGCATGTACCAGGCCGACGAAGACGATGAACAATCTTTCATGGGCAAGCTGGTCAAAGAGACTATGGATGGAATAATTGAAGAGCATGAGGATGCGCAGGAGGTAAGCAACTAATAAAAATGTAATATATTTATATAGCAGGTTATCGGTACCCTTCCCCCCATACATTTTTCACCTTTAAAGGCCTTTATATGAAATCTTCATTATTACC
>JAKFFP010000239.1:0-2002 GCA_036675045.1 Bacteriovoracales bacterium
TACTCCGTTGCTCTTTATTACTTATCTTGGTTTGGCGATGACAGCAGTATCAGCATTGATCGGAATCTGGGCCCTGATTCAATATTTAAATGGAGTGGTGATTCCCGGTTGGACTTCATTACTTCTCGGATTTCTGGGCGGAAATGCAATGACCTTGCTTATGCTGGGAATTATGGGACTCTACGTGGGAAAAATCATTGATCAGGTTCGAGGTCGGCCAAGATATATCGTGAGAAAAGACTAAGCGAACAGTCTCATTCTCCAGACTGCCCAAACCGCTTCCCAGATTATTTTATTACTCATCTTCGACTGGCCTTCACGTCGCTCAGAGAAAGTAATCGGCACTTCCTGAAGCTTCAGACCTTTCTTCCAGGTTTTGTAGTTGAGCTCAATTTGAAACGAATATCCGTTTGAGAAAATCTTATTGAGATCGATCTGACGAAGAGTTGAAGCACGGAAACACTTAAAGCCGCCAGTCGCATCCTGGATTTTCATACCAGTGATGATCTGAGTGTAAATTGAAGCAAAATAACTCAGGAGCAAACGCTTCATCGGCCAGTTAAGAATTCTGATTCCGCCAATGTATCTCGAACCGATCGCCAGGTCACAAGATTGAGCCGCCGCAAGTAATCCCTGCACATCCTTCGGATCATGCGAAAAATCGCAGTCCATCTCGAACACAAACTCGTAACCCTTCTCGAGGGCCCATTTAAATCCTGTAATGTAAGCAGTTCCGAGACCCAGCTTCCCCTGACGCTCAATCATGTGGACGTTTGGATGCGTGGCCTGATACTTTTTAACTATCGCAGCCGTTCCGTCCGGAGAGCCGTCTTCAATGATGAGGATAGAGAGTTCCGGATAAAGCCCGTTCAGAGTCGTGAGCATGTTTTCAACGTTATCGGATTCGTTATACGTTGGGATGATCACGAGTGATTTCGAGTAGGGCAGCATAGATTTCCTTTGGATGAATTAAATCACTTTTGGGCACTTTATGACAATCTTTGATAAGACTTACTGGGACAAAAACTATTCCGAGCCAATGACTATGGACGGGATTGGAAATGCCAAAGAGCATGCCCGCTACCTGAAAGCATTTCTAGGCGTTGAGCACGTCGAGATCACTTCAATAATTGATCTGGGCTTCGGTTATGGGCATCTTTTCCGGGAAATGATGAAGACCTTCATTCCCTACCGGGCCGTCGGGATTGAGCCATCTCCGCACGCATTCAAGAAAGCCAAACCGGATAAGCTAAAACCCGTTGAGAGCACTCAACTGAAGCTCTATCAGGAAGACATTCTCACCTGGTGCGCGACTGAGAGAAAACGAAATAACACGTTTGACCTTGGGATTTGCACCTCGGTCTTCCAATATCTATCGGATAACGAGCTAAAAGAGGTTCTTCCTACTCTGGCGGAAAGAATTAAGTTTATTTATCTCACTGTACCGACGAACATTGAACTGGGACGACAGGTATCAGAATTAGAATTCAAAGATGAGTACGCCATTCACCGCATGCGTGATCAATACCGGAAACTCATCTCCCCTCACTTCACCTTCATCAGTAGCCGGGTGCTAGAGAGTAAGAGATACTTCAATGAGGAATCCACTCCTTTTACGGATCTACTGTTCAGGTTTTGAAGCATGGCAAAAAAAGCACTCATTGCGGGAATCACCGGTCAGGACGGGGCCTATCTCGCGGAATTTCTCCTGGAGAAGGGCTACGAAGTTCACGGAATCAAGCGCCGATCGTCTCTCTTCAACACTGAACGCATTGATCACCTCTATCAGGATCCGCACGAAAAAAATGTGAAGCTGAAGCTCTATTACGGGGACCTCACAGATTCCACGAACCTCATCCGCATCGTTCAGGAAGTTCAGCCCGATGAAATTTACAATCTCGGGGCCATGAGCCACGTGAAAGTTTCATTTGATACGCCCGAGTACAGTGCCAATGTTGATGGCATCGGGACTCTCCGTCTTCTTGAGGCCATCCGCATTCTG
>JAKFFP010000063.1:0-2002 GCA_036675045.1 Bacteriovoracales bacterium
GGAGAAATTCTTGATGGAGAAAACGGAGAAATGATCCAGCCGGAATCCCGCTCCCTCGTCATATCTGCGTTCGATGTGTTCAAAAGAAAGTCGCCCCATCTCGAGCTCGCCGTCACGAAGAGATCCTGCTACCGGATCAAGCATGTCGTGAAAGGCCGTCCGGAATTCAAAACGTGTGAGCTGGCCGGCCTGATGCTCATGTCCCTGATAGAGTCCCAGGCGCACCGGTGAGTGGGTATTGGCCGGTGAATCGGCCGACACATTCTCAATCTTTTTATCGGTTGAAATAACGGGATTAGCGGCACGCGCGGAAAGGATCGGCTCTTTTTTCTTTTTCGTCGCCGGATCTTCCGCCAGGATCTTCGAAGCATTGAAGTAATCAAAGGCTTCGAGCGATACATCCAGGACATCCGCTGCTTCCTGGTCGGAAAGTGGTTTAACGAGAGTGACTTTTTCGGGTTTCAGCGCAATTTCTTTCGCCGTGATCAGGTCCTTTGCCGGCAGTCCGGAAGAAAGCCGCATGAGTCGCGTATAAGTGGATTCGCGTTTCTTTCCTTCACTGATGAGGCCTTCGATCCGGAGCTTTCTGATGGTGTCAGCGGGAATGGCGAAAAATCGAAAGCGTGACGTGAGGTCTTTTTCCGGGAACACAACTTCGAGCAGCGCCATCAAATGGTAAGAGCAGTTCTCGTCAAAATAATAGTAATCAAAATAAGTATCACCCAGTTCCCAGATATGATCGACCAGCTCGAACACCTGAGAAATTGTCAGATTAAGCTCATACGACCAGAGATCGCGGAACTCACTGTTACTGTATTCGCGGATCTTATAATAATAAGGAATGGCATTGAACCTTCCCGGATACCCTCCGAGAAGTCCTTTCACCATATAGACCAGAGGATTCACCGCGCGCGCCTCAGCGGCGAAATTAATTCCATAGTCCAGAAGTTCCGTCTCATTCGAATCCTCGAAGCGCGAAAGCCTCAGTAATGTGTGACCGAAAGCGGAGTTGGGATTACTGAGATAATAGGAAGAAAAAATAATGCTCGCGCGTTTAGCGGCCAGTTTCTGGAAAAAAGAAATATAAGTCGTGCATCCCGAGATGTCGGTCTTCCAGGGGTTTCCGAGTTTCTGGTTCAGCCAGCGAAATCGGAGGGGAAAGCGACAGATCGCGTGATCATTTGTCGGTTTGTCGGTAGAAGAAAAGAGTTCATAACTTTTCCTTAGCTCACCTTCCGGATCATACTTACCATTTTCTAAGAGAAAGAATTTCTTACCATCCACTTCGCTCTTATAGCCAGGAATCCATCTTTTCTTATAATGGAGAAGACGATGCCATTTGGCGTCCTGAGAGAGTTTCTGAAAATCGGGGGAATTCGCGTATGAAGGAGTGAGGAAAGCAATAAGGATGAAAAAAAGAAAAAACATGGGACCCGCTTTTTAGTGCAGGTCCCAGTATAGAACTTAGATCTGAGTGTTACAAGCTGTCGAAGCAACAGTGTTGATCGAGTGAGTGATCTCTTTAGAGTTCGCAGCCGTGTTCGGGAAAATCATTGTGTAGTTTGATTTAAGAGCGCGACCGAATTCAGTTGAGTTAGCACAACCGTAAACTTTAGAAAGACCTACGATAGTTTCTCCGTTACCACGAGCGATGTCGTTAGCGAGAGCTACTTTATTAGCTTCTACATATGCTTCAGCCTGGCCAACTTTGAGTGGGGCCGGTGAATCACAGTTAGAAGTACCGAGAGAGATACCGATTGTCTGAACACCAGTACCGTTAGTTGTAGCAGCGAGAACCTGCTTCCACCAAGTCTGGTCACCTTCAAAAATCATCGAACCAAGACCGCAACCAGCTGAACCGTACTTAGCGGCGAAAGCAGATGACGACATAGCGAGTACTGCAACAACAAACAATAATTTTCTCATTTCCTACACTCCATTGTTAAGGTGACTTGAGATTAAGTAATTCCATTATCTATGGGGCCGGAAATAGTTCAACCCG
>JAKFFP010000250.1:0-12395 GCA_036675045.1 Bacteriovoracales bacterium
TGGAAGGCTGGGAGAAAGCGCGGGCAATCCCCGTGAGAAAAGATGAAGTGAAAAGAAGACTCACCTGAAGTCCGAGTGAAAGATCAAACATCTTCAGCTGCGAGAAAAGCATGAGAAGTCCCGAGGTGAAACTCACCATCACGACTCTGCGATAAATTTTGAGAGGATTGGAATGATCGACAATAAAACCCGCCAGGAGGGCAAGAGATAAGGCGGGAATGGCCTCTACGAGTCCGATTAAACCCAGATGAAGCGGATCACGGGTAAGTTCATACATCCGCCAGCCCAGTACAATCACCTGCATCTGGACGGCGAATGAGAAAAAGAATCTTGCGGCCATGAGCCGCTTAAAATCTATCGGCATTAATTAAGGGTGTGCTTTTCTTTCACCCAGATCATGCCGATCACGAAAGTCATGAGTGCGACCGCGATCGGATAATAGAGGCCGGAATAAATATCACCCGTGCGACTCACTATCCATGTTCCGATCAGGGGAACCATACCTCCGAAAATACCGTTACCGATGTGATAGGGAAGACTCATTGAAGTGTAGCGGATGTTCGTCGGGAAAAGTTCCACCAGAAAGGCGGCGATTGGTCCATAAACCATCGTCACGTAGATCACCTGAAGCCAGACCAGGAAAATGAGCATATTGGTATCGGGTTCAGCGCCGGTGTAATAACCGGAGTAACTGGCCATGGCCTTGTAGATCGGAATCCAGGTAATCGCGGCCACGAGACATCCGGTCATCATGATTTTCTTTCTGCCGATCTTATCCGAAAGAGCACCGAAGAAGACAAAGAACGGAGTCGCAAGAAGCAGGGCAATCGCGATGATCTGGTTAGTGAGAACAAAATTCACTTTGAGGACTGTCTGGAGATAATAGAGAGCATAAAACTGGCCCGTGTACCAGACAACTCCCTGACCGGCGGTAGCTCCAAGAAGGGCGATGATCACCATGCGGCGATTTTCCGGCTCGAGAAATGAATCACGCAAAGGAGATTTTGAGGCCTTCCCACTTGCTTTCATTTCCTGAAAGACCGGTGACTCGTGAAGCTTTCTTCTGATAAAGACCGAAATTACCACCAGAACAATTGAGAGGATAAAAGGAACGCGCCAGCCGATCTCCGCGAATTTTTCTTCACCAAAGAAAGTCCGGCACCCCAGAATCACACCCAGAGATACGAAGAGTCCGAGAGTGGCAGTGGTCTGGATGAAGGAAGTGTAGAATCCGCGTTTCCCGTCGGGGGCATGCTCGGCCACGTAAGTAGCCGCTCCTCCATATTCACCGCCGAGAGCAAGACCCTGAAGAAGTCTCAAAAGTAGAAGAAGTATCGGTGCGAGAATGCCGATTGTTGCGTAGTCGGGAAGAAAACCAATGAGTGTAGTCGATACTCCCATGATGAGGAGAGTGACGAGGAAGGTATATTTTCTTCCGACGATATCACCGATGCGTCCGAAGACCAGGGCCCCGAAGGGACGAACCACGAACCCAGTGGCAAAGGTCGCAAGAGTCAGAAGTAAATTTACGACTTCGTCTCCCGGAGGGAAAAAACGGGATGAAATTATTGTCGCCAGGGAACCAAAAATGTAGAAATCATACCACTCAATGAGTGTTCCGGCCGATGAAGCTCCGATGACAGTCCAGATACTGTTTCTTTGAGTCATGTTTTCTCCGCATTAGCTGTTGATACTAAAAGTATGAGGAAATTCCTTGAGAATGACTAATGAAATAGAGTAGATGATGTACGGATGATAGAAACAAATCGATTACTGTTAAGAGGCTGGGAAGAAAGAGACCGGAGCGAGTTTGCGCGAATGAATGCCCATCCTGAAGTGATGGAATATTTTCCTGCTCTCTGGACCCGGGAAGAGAGTGACGCAGTGTTCGAGAGACTCCGGACGAACATCCTTGATCGGGGATGGGGCCTCTGGGCACTCGAGGAAAAACTCACCGGAAAATTTGTCGGATTCACGGGGCTTGCGAATCCGCGGTTTGAAGCACCTTTCATGCCCGCCATCGAAATTGGATGGAGACTTCTTCCGGAATTCTGGAACCAGGGATTCGCAACTGAAGCTGCTGAGAAATCTCTTTGGTTTGGATTCCATGTACTCAAGTTGGAAGAGATTGTTTCCTTCACTGCCGTCGGCAATGTGAAATCTCAGAGGATCATGGAAAAAATCGGCATGGAGAGATGCATGGATAAAGATTTTCTTCATCCCAATGTCCCTGATGGGCATGTGCTTAAGGCCCATGTCGTCTACGTCAAAAAAAACAACTAATCAGACTCGTCTGGTCCTGATTCAGGACTTCGGGAGTCTGAATTTCCCCTGAAAGTTTGCCTTCGTCCATTCCCAGTCACTCCCATCTTCTTCAAACTAGTCATGAACGGTTTCTCAACACCGCAGAGGAGAATCTATGGGCATCATTGGCGGATTTGTAAAATATAAGGCCATCAAACGGGGAATTGAACTTTTAGTAAGTATGTTCCGGAGAAGAAATTCGACGGCGGGTACCCGGGTTTATAAAAGACGAGCTGTACGTTGATACATTGGAGGTATCTATGAAAATTCTATTTGGTGTTCTAATGATTTCCCTTCTTTCACTCGGTATTTCCTGTAGCCGTGACAATGATGACGGAGTCATGGAAAGACAAGAAGATGGGATGGAGCGGACTGGTGACAGAATCGATGAAGGCTTGGACGATGCCGGCAGAAGCATCGAAGACGGCACTGAGGAACTCACCGAAGATTAATCTTACAGGCTTCATGCGGTTAATCCGCATGAAGCTTTCCCTACTGTAACTTATCGCGTATAGTAGGCCCCATGAAAAATAAACCCTCATCAACAGTCTACATAAGTAATCTTAGCTATGAGCGTGACCGCAATGGACTCAGGTCGCTTTTCAAGCGCTACGGGACAATCAAGCAGATTAAAATTATCGTCGAACCTAAGACCAACCAGTCACGTGGGATGGCATTCGTGGAAATGGGCTCAATAGAGGAGGCCACCGAAGCGATCAAAGATCTTAATGGAAGAGTGATTGATGGAAGAACGGCCAAGGCTAATTTCGCCATCCCGCAAGCTGAGGAAAAAAAGTTCTATCCCGCGAAAGTTGATAAAAAAGAAGCTCCCAAAAAACGACAGGAAAAAGATCTCGATTTTACCAGTGTCCAGCTGGCGAAAAAGGCCAGGAATGAAGCGCGAAGAAAATCCAATCCGCTTCAGTTCAAAGTTCCTTCGAAGAAAAAAACCACGAAATAAAAATGGCCGCGTTCTGGCTTCCCTGAACGCGACCTTCTGTTTAGCTATTATTCGTCATCATCACCGTAAGACCCACCGGTAGTCTCAGCACCTGTCGTTCCACCGGAAGTTTCTCCGGAAGTTCCGCCAGTCGTCGTTCCCGTTGTCCCACCAGAAGTTCCCCCTGATGTTCCTCCGCCTGAACCACCCGTTGTCGTTCTCGGATTCCTTTCCCATGGCCAGCGGAATCCGCCGTCATCGTCGTCGTCATCATCTCCGGATGAACCACCTGTAGTGCCGCCTGGTCTCGGATCAGCATCAGCATCGTTAGTGCCACCTGATTCCCCCCCAGTTGTTTCACCAGGACGGTACTGACCGTCAACCGGGATGGTCGCACCATCATCCACGCCGGATGAACCACCAACTGATTCTCCTGATGCAGGGCCGAGAGATGGGTCGTCCTCAAAGGCCCCGGGAACAGTGGTCACTTTTCTGATTACACCACAGGCAACCGGTATCACCTGGAAGTTTGATAAGCGTCCGCGCGTTCCCACTGTATCCGGCAGATTCGCGAGTGTCTGGTCGGCACCGTGGATCAGGACGACACGACCGTCGAGGTTAAGGGGTCCGCCCGGGCCCAGTTTTGCGAAATCATTTTCTTCATTCAGGTCCGGTTCGCGGAGATCTGAGATAAAGCGTTCAAAAGAAGTTGCTCTTTCCCAATGGTAGTAACCGTACATATCACTGGCGGGCCAGATCGAAGAGCCCCGTTCCTGGGCCGATATATCGGCGTCCAGGGGAAAGAGGATTTTACCGACGACCGAATATGCCTCGTTGATATCGACGTAACCGTCACCGTTTTTATCGTCGGCCTTGGTCGGACAGGAAGTTCCGACATGCACCCGCTGCTGGTGAGCGATGTGGGCATGACCGCCATTTAGCCGGACGTAGGCAATGAGTCTTTTTCCTTCCTTATCTACTGAAACGTTTCCGGAGATCGGCCCACCGACACCGTTGTTGAGTGTCGAAAGATTCGCTACGTACATGCCTTCAGCATCAGCTTCAAACTGGCGGGGTTGTGCTGAAGTCCCGGAGCCCGAACCTGAGCCGGCCCCGACGCCACCGCAGGCAGAGAGCTGGAGAAGAGTCGCGCCTAACACCATAGGTGCGAGAATCTTTTTGGTTTTGCTTTTCATGTTATCTCCTTAAAGTCCTTTTATGGATAAATATCAAACGCTTCAGCGTAGGCCTGTCTGACATGAGTTTCATTCCATTTCGTGAGCACGTTTCCGTATTTCTCGAGGAATTCCAGGTCCACCGGCTGGTAATAATACATTGGCGACTTCATGTAGAAACAAGATCCCGCTTCAGGAAAGTTTGCGTGATCTGAATACGTATATACAGTCGGGCATTTGAAATCATCACGGAGGAAAATGTTCCCCCACTTTTGAATGGGAAGCGGCCCGGAAGAATATTTTCTGTCGATGACTCTTTCCTTCACCTGACCATCAACGATCATGTGAACCATCGGAGCAACGTGGAACCACCATTCGAAGTTATATCTGCGGATATATTTTCTGGTGAAGAAGATCCACATCTTGTTTGAGTAAACGTTATGCTTCACGCGCATTTCATAGGACCAGATCATGGCGCGGTTAAAACACTGGGTTTCTTCCTTGGAAACGTGTTTCATTTCCCGGAAATATTTCCGGATCGTCTCCTCAGGAAGAACACTCGGGTTATATCCTGCCATCGGGTTGCGCGCGGAAATTTTCAGCTCCGGCACAGTCTCCGGCAACAGCTCGGGTACTGGCGGAAGTTCAGTCTCAGGAAGAATTTTTTCTTGCTCAGGAGTGACGCTCAGGACTTCACGATTCTCATCGAACTCGACATTCACCAGTTCACGCTTTCTCAGAGAGGAATTCATCTGGTTCATGAGTTCAATGTTATTTACATTAATCTTCACCACCTGACCGGAAGTGAGAAAAACCAGGGCCTCATCCGTGATGTTGTCGCCGTGATCGATGTCGTGAATCTTGGTCGTCACCTGGGTAGATGCCCATAGTGGAAGTGTGATCAAAGCACACATTCCGAGCAAAAATCGCATAAAACCTCCTGTGTTTTATTAGTCAGCCGGCGCCAATATTGACTAAAAAAGGTCACTTCTGTCATCAAAAGCATGGCCAAAGGAATCGGGCGCGTCCGTCAGCGGATCGCGCTGGCGGTGAGCGCGTAATGGGATTCCGTGCTGATGACATCATTCCACGCTGGAAATTAATTGTTCTTTAACGGATCGAACGTTCCAAATACTGCAGAGACTTCTCTACAGAAAAGAGCAATCACTCCGATAGGCACTCCAAATTGGCAAAATTCGCAGAATATGCCGTTTTTTAAGGCCTTCTGAGCAGGGCATCTACCACAGTACAGTAACTTGCGGTTAAGATATCCTCAGACCTTAAAATGGAACTTCATGGAAAATACTGACGAAAAACTGATTCGGGTGCCGATCACTCAGATGGTGAAATTTTCTGATTCATTTGCCGGGTCTGAAATCCATGTCTCAGTCGGCGGCAAATTCGTTCGCCTCAATTACGCCACCGATGAATTTCTCGATATCCTGAGAAAACTCCAGCAAAAAGAAGTTGAAGGTGTTTACATCCGCCAGTCGGAAGTAAAAAAAATCATGCAGGAAATTCAGGAGAGTCTGTCCGCCAAGCAGTTCTATGATCCAAAAACAGTGACCGAGGAAAAAGTCGAGAACCTCGATGATGCCATGAGGACAGTGAAAGGAATTATCAATCAGCTGGGAGTGGATTCTGAAACGGTGACTCTGCTCCGGCTGGTCAATGTCAGGGCGATGAACATCATGAGTGAGTCGCCGAGCCTCTATGCTTTTATCAAACGTTTTAAAAAAAATTGTTCTGATGAATTCCTTCGCGCCATGCTCACGAGTTATGTGATGGCCCTGGTGATCGATAAGTTTGCCTGGAAATCGGATTCCGTAAAGGAGAAAGGGGCGATGGCCTCGCTTCTTTGCGACCTTCTCCTGGAAAAAGATGATTTCATCCTGCTCAGACAGTGGGAAAAAGAAGGGGGGCAACTTCCCGATCACATCAGGTTTCATCCGAGCGAACTGGCGGAAAGGCTGAGAGTTAAGCGGGACCTGATTCCTACTGAAACCATCACCATTATCGAGCAACACCATGAACTCCCGGACGGGAAGGGATTTCCGGCGGGAGTAAATGCCTCGCGGATTAACCAACTTTCTGCGATCTTTATTGTGAGTCAGCGTTTTATCGAAGAGCTGTTCGAAGAAAAATTCGACTATGATAAGCGCTTTGATATTACTTCCCGTCTCGCGAAGCGTTTCAACGCGAAGACCTTTGAAAAGGCGATGGACGCTCTTATTCAGGTAGTAAATTAGGTTCCGTTGGCATCACTCCTGCAAAATATTTATCCGCAGGAGGACATATGAAAAATAATCACCTGAATTCTCAAGTACCCGCTGACAAATCCAGTTTCTCTACCGGAACACGCTCCGATTCTGCAGGTGCGAGAAATAAATCCGGGAATCACACTGGTCCCAGACTTGGTTCCAATCGTCGTCCTAAATCTAAGCATTGACGATGTAGCCGCCATTTGGATGAATCACCTGGCCCGTCACATAGGAGGCTTCCTTAGAATGAAGCCAGGTGAAGGCACCAGCCACTTCATTCGGCTGGCCCGCTCTTTTCATCGGCGCATTCTTTCCGAAATCCTTTACCTGTTCTTTATCGAATGAAGAAACAATGAGCGGCGTCCAGATAGGACCTGGAGCAACAGCATTGACCCGGATATTTTTCTCTAACAATGCCTGGGAGAGTGAGCGGGTAAGGGCGACCATGGCACCTTTCGTGGCGGTGTAGTCCATCAGGTGCTCACTACCTTTATACGCGTTCACGGAAGCGTTGTTAATGATGCTGCCGGTTTTTTCCGGCAGGTATTTCAGCGCGCCCTGAATGAGATAGAAATTAGAAAAGAAATTTGTCTTAAAGGTACGAATGAGCTGCTCTTCAGAGATTTTCTCAAAATCACTCTCTTCGTGTTGCTCGGCTGCATTGTTAATCAGACAATCCAGGCGCCCCAGATCTTTCACCGTTTTTTCAACCGCCCGGGTGCAGAATGCATGATCTCCGACATCTCCCGGGATAAGAATGCAATTTACTCCGTAGCCTTCGACCATGGTCTTGGTCTTGATTGCGTCACCATCTTCATCCTTATAGATGATGGCGACGTGAGCGCCTTCATTGGCGAATGCGAGTGCGCAGGCCCGGCCGATTCCGCTGTCACCACCAGTTATCATCACAACTTCATCTTTAAATTTTCCTACCCCGGGATAGAAAGGACGAAAATCCGGTTCCGGAATCATTTCTTCTTCTTTACCCGGTTGTTGGTCCTGTTCCTGAGGAATAATCTCCCGGCTTTTTTGGCGTGCAGTATCTGGTGAAGAATGCGTTTGCATAAGAGGGCCCCCTTGAACAGCGATATGCTAAGTGGGTTGATCGTGTCATGAACATGAAAGCAATCTCAATTCTGGAAGAGATTCCTGAATTCTCTCTGAAGAAATTCCTGTCAAAATCACATCGGCTAGTTATTTCTGGACTCTTGAAAATACGGCCGACAAAATCTCGAAAGCCGGATTTCTCGAGGAGGTCAATCATGCAGGAACAAATGGAAGTTCAGTATCCCCACAGTAACAAGCAGGAAGAAGAATATACCGATCGCTTGCTTTCTACCCGTCGCCGTAAAAAAGTTATGGTTATTGATGATGATCTCGATCATCGCCTGATCGTGGCCGAAATGCTGGTGAATGCCGGGTACACGGTCATGACGGCCAAAGATGGTGAAGTGGGACTTAACACGCTTATTCACAATGCCGATAAGCCGGATCTGATTATTCTGGATCTGATGATGCCGGAAAAAGATGGCCTTGCTTTCAGGAAAGAGCAAAAAACAGTTGATTCGATTGCTCACATTCCGGTGGTCTTTCTATCGGGCCAGGGGCTGGTCGAAGGGGAAACCTGTCTCATGAAACCCGTCGATGAAAGAATTGTCCTCAAAACAGTAGAAGAAGCCATGGCAAGGTAATTGCAAAAATCCCTCCTGAACTAAGGAGGGATAATATGGCAACGCCGCAAGGAAGTCCGGACCGCTCGGGTATAAACCGTTTCGGCGAAGACCACATCCGTCCCGATTATGATGAAGATGAATTCGGCATGCGCCACTCCCGGGTGGATGATCTGGAAAAGCACGTTGAGTGGTCCAAAGACACACGCTCTGAAGCCTTCCGCGAAAAACACCATCAGGGAAAAGGTCCCAGGAATTTCTCCCGCACTGATCTTCAACTAAGAGAAGAAGTCTGCGAAGTATTTCTCATGAATCCGGAGCTCGATCCGGAACATCTCGACGTCCGTGTTGAAGATGGAGTCGTGACTCTGAAAGGTAAAGTCCGTATCCGCGAAGACAGATATCTGGCCGAAGACCTCGCGCGGGATGTATCCGGCGTGAAGGACGTGGTGAATCTGATTTCCCGCGGGAAATGGGACGTCGGTGACGATCCCGGGGGACTCATCAAAGGATTGAGATGATTTTCAAGGAGGAAATATGATGAGGGAACAGGGCAGACCCAGATTTGAGAACGATGACTTTTCATCCTACGCCGGTCCCGACTATCAGGAAAAAGATCACCCCGGAGTTAGCGGGAAAAGTCGTGATGGTGATACCTGGATCAACCGGAGCGAATATGATCAACAGAGAAATTTCATGGGGAAAGGTCCAAAGGGTTACCGCCGAACAGATGACCGGATCTACGAGGAAGTTTGTGAAGCATTGATGGATGATCCATCCGTTGACGCCTCCGACATCGGAGTGAAAGTTCAGGACGGTATTGTCACTCTCGAAGGACTGGCCAATGACAGGACTGAAAAAAGAATCGCCGAGATGATAACTGTCGAAGTGCCGGGAGTTCTGGATGTGAGAAATGATATCAGGATTGCGTAAGGAGATTTTATGGGACACAGAATACATAGAAAGATGAATGACGGAAATGCCAATGGCCTCAAGCTGGATAAGTTCCGGAATTCTGATTTTGAATCCGAGGCGGGTGATAACCGCAGAAGATATGAGGGTGTTTCAAAGGCCACGCCAAACACCATCAACGGGAAATGGGCTGAAAATCGCGGAAGACGTGGTGATGTCGTTCGCGAAGATAATCCTTTCGCGGAAGGAAAGCTACATAACTGGAACCACCGGCAGGGTTGGGATGAGTACTATGAAGAACGGGATAAAGAATCCAGGAATCACGGAGGATCACTTCTCCACCATGATTTCGGAGCACTCCAGGGAAATCGCGGCAAAGGACCAAGAGGGTACACCAGGCAGGATTCCCGGATTCATGATGATGTCTGCGAACTTTTCACCAGAGACCGTTCACTGGATGCCAGTCAGGTTGAAGTCTCGGTTGAAGGCGGAGTTGTCACCCTGATGGGAAAAGTGGATGATAGGGACATGAAACGATATGCGGGAAATCTCATTGACCGGATTCCGGGCGTAAGAGATGTTCAGAACTTACTTGAATTCGAACGCCGATGAAAAAAAAAGCAGTCTTTCTTGATCGTGATGGAGTCATCAATCAGACCATCTTCCGCATGGGGAAGCCGCGCGCGCCTTACACACTTGAGGAATTTTCTTTTCTTCCCGGTGTGGCGGAAGCAGTGGACTTCCTGCGTGAAGAGGGCTTCGAGCTGATCATCGTGACGAATCAACCGGACGTGGCGCGCGGATGGGTAAGTCGTGAAGCTGTCGATCTGGTCAATCAATACATCTCAGAATCTTTAGGCATCAAGGACATCAGGTGCTGTTATCACACGGAACATGATCAGTGCCAATGTCGTAAGCCCGAGCCGGGCATGCTCCTCGCAGCTGCCGAAGAGCACGCTATTGACCTGGAGAGCTCATTCATGGTGGGTGATCGGGGAAGTGATATTGAAGCGGGGAAGCGCGCGGGTTGTAAGACGATACTTATCAGTAACAGCACCGAAGAAGGAAATCCGGATTATATTTCTCCCTCCCTCATCGCTGCCTCAGGCTGGATCGTCACACAGTAATTACTCATCCATTCCCATGCCTTCGGCATCATTCGATCCGCGGAAGCGCTGGTCATTAATTTCCCGGGATTCTTCCCGCTGAATTTTTCTTTGAATTTCTCTTTCACCTTCGGCTTCCTGTTCTTCCCTGACATCAGTAATGGCCTCGCGGTAATCATCTTTAGACTTCATACAGGAAGTCATAACAAAGAGAAGCAGTACCATCAGAAAATATTTCATATTCTTCTCCTATTGTTCTGTGACACCGGTATCGAGGTCATCCGGCAGAACATCATTTCCCGAATGAATATCCTTCTGTTCATAAGAATCTTCTCTGGTATCGCGTTCCACTTCCTCTTCCCTTTGCAAAGGAGTGTTGTCAAAGTTGCAGGCCGAAAGTGACCATAAAGAAAGAAGACTAAAGCAGATTATCTTTTTCATAAAACCTCGCTTCTTCCTATGAAACCCCCGGTAACCTCCGATGTGAACTAAAGTTCTCCGCAAATGATTAGCTGAGGGAGATGCTTCATGATGGTGATGGTATGAAGCTTGCAAAATTTAAGGGGGAAACGACTAAGGAAGGTGCTTTATGTCAAAGTCAAGAATGAAACCCCTCGCCGAGCAGGTGATTGTTCTCACCGGAGCATCAAGCGGGATCGGACTCGCGACGGCGAAGATGGCGGCGGAAAGAGGAGCGAAAGTCGTTCTGTGTTCCCGCAACGAGGATGAACTTCGCGCGGTGACTGAGGACATAAGACAAAAGGGTGGCGAAGCGAACTTCGTTGTGGCCGACGTCACGGTATATGAAGATCTTTTGCGGCTGAAAGACGAGGCAATAAAATCCTTCGGAAGAATTGATACCTGGATCAATAATGCGGGAACGTCGCTGTACGGATACCTCCTGGATACGCCGATTGAAGATGAGAGAAAACTCTTTGAGACCAATTTCTGGGGAACCCGGATGGGTTGCCAGGTTGCTGTGGAATCCATGAGAGAAACCGGTGGCACAATTATCAACCTGGGAAGTGAAGTATCCGTGGCCGCCCAGCCCTTGCTGGGAATTTACTCAGCGACGAAACACGCGGTGAAGGCCATTACTGATGCCCTCCGATCTGAGCTGAGAGATCAGGACATTCCGATTGAAGTGTGCCTGATTCGCCCGACGGCCATCGACACTCCGTTTGCGGAGCATGCGAAGAACAACTTGAAAGAAGGTGATCCGAGTCTCCCTTCACCCCTTTATGCCCCCGATGTCTGCGCAGAAGCGATCCTGAAAAATGCCGAAAATCCTCAGCGGGATGTCTATGTCGGAGGACCGGCCAAGCTGTCCGCGATTATTGATACTTTCTTCCCGCAAGTTAAAGACATGGTCGCTGAGACAAGAATGAAGGATCTCAAGAAGGGGACCAGTGTCCCACATAAAGAAAAAAATGAGGGCCTTCATCATGCCTCCGCCGAGGAAAGCGAGGAGGGAGCGAATGAAGGAATGAAATTCCAGAACAGTCTTTACACTGACCTTACCACCATGAGCTTTATCAAAACGATTACCTCAAGTGCGCGGAAATCCATCGAGAATTTTCGTCGCGCAGGATAGAAAGGAGTCTTTATGAACGAATCAAGATATTCCCCGGACCGGAGAACGGAAGAAGACAAGGAATTCTTCGATAAGTATTCTCCAACGGGCGAATCGGAATGGAGCCGGGGTTCAGTCACTCCCTTCGATGACGATATTATTCTCTCGGAGAGACATTACCACCAGGGACTCAAGAGAGATTATTCAGGGATAGGTCCTACAAATTATCGCCGCTCTGATGAAAGGATTCATGACGATGCTTCAGACGCCCTTTACCGTTGCGCCGAGGTAGATGCTTCAGATATTGAAGTCTCGGTCCGTGATGGCATTGTCACACTGGACGGATTTGTAGAAAGCAGGCTTCACAAGAAGATTGCCGAAATGACCGTTGAGCGCATTCCCGGAGTAATTGATATCCATAATCAATTGGTGATTGAAAGCCCGAAACGAAAGG
>JAKFFP010000145.1:0-1982 GCA_036675045.1 Bacteriovoracales bacterium
TAATGATCTCTCATAGATTATCCGTGGCGTTTCTATGTCGAATCAAAAACTACTTCGATCACTGGAAAAATAAACACTTATGTTATCCCCAGTTCTCTGCGCACAATTAATCTTTTTTATTGTCCGCAGGGAACTGAGGATTTTGTCATTTCATGAATTCACAGTGATATATCATTTCTGGTTCATGGATGAAACAGTGACTCGAACTCATGGAAGAAGGCGCGGTCCGAATAGGGATCAATTTAACCAGATCACTGAGCTTACTAATGATCTCTCATAGATTATCCGTGGCGTTTCTATGTCGAATCAAAAACTACTTCGATCACTGGAAAAATAAACACTTATGTTATCCCCAGTTCTCTGCGCACAATTTAATTTTTCAATGATTCCTTTATGATCAAGGCGAGATCCCCGAATGTCCGGGCGCGTGTGGAAATCTGGTCACGGAATTTCCAGCCCAGGATTCCTGCGGCGGCGATTCCACTACCCATAAGAAGACGGGCAGGCGTAATTTTTTTCCGGGGAATATAAGATTTTACACCAAAGTTAGTTGTTCCGTATCCCTCTAAAAACCGGGTTTGACTTTGATATTTACGCAGGTGAATCACACCGGATTGATCGGCTTCCCATTCGAGTTGTGTATCCACGATCGGTCTGTCATCACTCATATTTCCTCCAGGAGAATAGTTCCCGCAGAAAATATTGCAAGACCGGGGCCCGGTTTATGCCTGATTAAAGTTCTTCTGAGAAAACTTTTTCGGTGATCTTCCAGAATTTATCCTGCTTCCTGGCAATGACAAATGAGGGAAGCCGCAGGAGCTTCTGGTATTTGATCACGTCCTGCGGACTCTGGATTCCATCGCTGAGCTCGGGACGCTTAAGGTGAGAGCGCAGGAAATTAATCTGGAACTTCTTCATGGAAGAAGAGTTACTGAAGAAGTGCGCTTCCGAAAGATATTTGGCGTCGGCATCGTAATAGCGGATTTCAAGATAGGGGTTGGAGTTTTTATCAAGCCTTTCTTCGAAAGTGATCTTGTCCGGCGTGAGGACATGGGCATTCTTAGACAGCTTCGCCTGCTTAAGTTTTGAGTCGGCATCAATGAGAGTGGCCTGGCAGCGGAGGCAGGCCTTCGCTGTCACATCGTTTTCTGTCCCGCAGGCGTGACAAAGTTTGTAGCGGAAGCGGTAGCCGCAATTATTCATCCGGCACTTGCGTCCGAAGTGCTCAATCACATCACCTTCAAAATCCACAATCCCCCAGAAAGTATTTTCAAACGCGCATTCCGGACAGGGAACGATCACAGGAACCGAATCTTTGGCGGGCTTTTTGTCACTGATCTCCGGAGTATAAATATCGTGTCCCATTCCGGTGTAATCGAGAATAAAGCAATCGATTTTCCCTTTCTCCAGCCGAAGACCCCGGCCCACGATCTGCTGATAAAGGCTGTTGGACTCCGTTGGCCGGAGGATCGCCACCACATCCACATGAGGAGCATCAAAGCCGGTGGTGAGAACAGAGACGTTAACGAGGTATTTGAATTTCTTATTCTTAAAATTATCCACGATTTCATCGCGCTCACTGATCTCGGTGTCGCCGACAACCAGCCGTGCTTCACCTTCTGGAAGAAAGGAGAGAATCTCTTCGGCGTGTTTGACACTGGCACTGAAGATCATCACACCCTGGCGGTTGAATCTCTCGGTGATATCGATAATGTTTTTTACAATCAGGGGAGTGAGACGCTTCTGTGACTTCAGGAGCTCTTCAACTTCCGCATGGGTGTACATGCGGTTTTTCTCCGTGAGCTCAGAGAAGTCGTAGCACGTGACCGGAATATCAACTTTCACGGGCTGAGTAAGAAATTTATTCTTGATCATGTAGGAAAGAGGAAGCTCAAACACACATTGCCGGAAAAAGCGCGGCTGTTCCGATTTCTGTTCGCCGATGTGGGAATACTCGTAAATCCAGCCCATTCCCAGACGAT
>JAKFFP010000021.1:0-12291 GCA_036675045.1 Bacteriovoracales bacterium
ATGTATGGTCGACAAAAATGTCATCCGGGGTCTTTCCTTTGACGATCTTGAAATCCCCTCCAAAAAGTTTGAGGGCTTTGCGGACGTCTTCCTCTGAACCGGTCGCAGGAATGAATAAAGGATCGAGCTCAGCGAATCGCTCCTGAAGCGCCTGCATGGTATCTCTTTCGGGATCGACGGAGACGAAAATGGCGGCGATTTTTTTCCGGTCATTGGGAGAGAGAAGTTTTATCATCCGATTCACTTCTCTGATCGTTGTCGGACAAACGTTCGGGCAGTTTAGAAATCCGAAAAAGATGAACACGTTTTTTCCGCGAAGATCGGCGGTATTAAGAACTCCTGTGGGTGTTTTCAGGGTGAAATCTCCGCCCTGGGGAGTTTGCCAGGTGGTGAAACGTTCACATGATAGGAGAACGAAAAGAAGACACAGGAATGAGACTTGCATTGACTCATTCTCTCATAAAAGGCGGCAAAGGACATCCATGTCCATTGTCGCCCGTCGACTGATGCAGAGTCTGCCTTGACCCCAAAGAGTGTGAGCACTATCCAGTGTCGGGCCACTCAATTTCATCCGGATAAGTTTGCAAGATCATTGCCATCCGAAAAAACACGTAGAAACTATATCTTTCAGGAATTTATCCGATAGGCTAAATATGAGACTTGTTACGGCTTTTTTCCTGATCTTCGTCGTTAGCTGCGGTAAACAACTAAGCACCGTTAACTCACAAGCCGAAAGCTCCAAACTCCTCGCAAAATGCTCTTCTGGGGCGTATGACCCGAATGACATCGACGAGCTTCTCGCCATGATCAATTCTTTGCCGAAGCCCCTGGACACGGAGTGTTTTCTCAAAGCGCTCAAGCGCCCTCTTTATGTGAATGCTTCATCATCCACCATGAGTGTCCAGCCTGCAGCAGGCGTTGCGAATCCACGGATATTCATCTTTAAGGGAAACCTTATTATCGCTCTCGTTCCGCAGGGAGAAGGATCTCTTGTCCTCGAATTCAGCGAACTGAAAAATGATGTCCGCTCGATCAAAGGGGAAATTTCCCTGCCGGTAATCGGAACGGTTTCTCCCTCTGCCCCTTTCTCGCGGATTGCCAGCGCGGGAAAGACTACATGTCAGGGGTGTCACTCATCAGAGCAGGCCGAGTTTAAGATCGGAGATGTTCAGGTGTATTCCTCAAAAGCTCTTAAGCCATCGGCCACAAGAGACGTTCCGCTCAGCAGTCTGAATTATCAGCTCTATCTGTGCGACTTCAACAGCGACAGCTCTAAGAGATGCGGCATCTACCGGGCGCTCCTGAATGGCGGTGATGTTCTTCCTAAAGAATTCCCGGCAGACATGCCAGGTCTTCTCGATTCTTTTTAATTTCGTCATTTTAAGCAATTTAAACAATTTAAACAATTTAAACAGCTCGCGTAACCATTAACCCTTCCTTTACGTCCCGGTTAATCTTTCCTATTGTCCGGAGTATGAAAGCGCTAATTTCCGGGTTTCTTTCATCGCGATTCAAATCATCTCGCTTCAAGAGTATTTACTGGCTGATGGCAATTCCACTCACGGCGCTGCTGACCATCGGCCTCATTTTCACAATCACCGGAAGGCTTCAGGAGCAGAGTCAGAAAGACATTAAAAAAGAACTGGCGACTGTTTTAGCAACTACCCGCGGTGCCCTCCATCTCTGGAGAAAAGATCTTCAGGCGGACCTGGAAGCGGTTTCTGAACTTCCCAGGATCAAGGAAATTGTTGAGCTGGAAACAAAGATTCCTACCCGTAACGAAGAAAGCTTAAAGGAACTGGAAAGAGTTCTTCGGCCGTGGATCAAGGCTCACTCTTACCTTAACTTTACGATGTACATAAAACGAAACGGGATCGTAGAACCTCTGTTTCGGAGTGCTAACGAAGAGAAAACCGAATTCTCGAATTCGCTTCAGACAATCGAACACGCTTTCAAAGGATCATTCAGGCTGGATGAACCCAGGGTCTGGTCCGGTCCCGATGAACGGGTTGTCATGGTCGCGGCCGTTCCCATCCGAAGCAATTCCGGAAGAATTGTAGCTGTCCTCGCCTTTTCCATCGATGTTTTCAAAACCTTTACTGCCATCACCGGATTGGGCCGCCTGGGTGATTCCGGGGAAACCTATGCGGTGAACAGATATGGAAAAATGGTGACCAGCAGTCGCTTCAATACCGAGGCATCAAAAAAGAATACCAAACTCAGACTCAGGAACCTGAGAAGCGGATTCGATCTCAAAGGATATAAGGATTATCGCGGTGAGATGGTCGTGGGTGCATGGTTATGGGATCAACACCTGAACATGGGACTGATTACTGAAATTGATAAATCAGAAGCTTTCCATTCATCTGAACTCATCCAGCAGCTGACCTGGTTTATCGTCGCGATCATCATCATCGGAATGATCGTCATCCTGCTCTTTCGCGAAACCCGCTCCCGCAACATGTGGAAGATTGAGACTCTTCAGGAAACAAACACGGCAAGAAAAGAACTCCTCGCGGTCGTCTCTCATGATCTGAAAAATCCATTGAGCTCACTTCTCATGACAAATGAGTTGCTCTTAAAGACCCTTCCTCAGGATGCGGAGTTCTCCGCAAAACGGAGACGGCTCCTCGAGAGGAATCATCACGCTGCTGAACAAATGAGACGCCTTATCACTGATCTCCTGGACTCAGCGAAGATCGAAGCGGGCAAACTCGAAATCCATCCCATCGAATGTTCAGCCGAGGGCATCCTGAACCAGGCGCTGGAAGTCCTGCAACCGATTGCAGAAGAAAAATCGATCGTAGTAAAAAAAGACCTCGCTGAGAATCTTCCTCTTCTTAAAGCTGATCCCGAGCGCATCCTGCAGGTGTTTTCCAACCTCCTGGGAAATGCAATCAAGTTCACTGACATGGGAGGCTCCATTACGGTGACAGGCAGACTGGAAGGAAAGTTCATCCGGTTTTCTGTGAGTGATACCGGGACTGGTATCAGTGAAGAGGATCTCCCGCACTTGTTTGAAAGATACTGGCAGGCAAAGAAGGCCAAGAGTTTCGGAACGGGCCTTGGGCTCACCATCTGCAAAGAACTGGTTACCGCTCACGGCGGAAAAATCTGGGCGGAATCAGAACTTGGTCGCGGGACAACTTTCTCCTTTACGCTCCCGGTTTGAACACGCCGTCACATTTAAACAATATAAACAGGATTACCGGAAACTGAATAATAAGGAAGACTCTTATTATGAAATATTATTTTCAATCAGGAGTACGCATGAAAACAATTCTAAAGACCATTCCATTGTTAATCCTCTCTACCGCCCTCTACGCCGCCGGCCCGAGTGATGCCGAGATCGCACACATTGTTGTAACGGCAAACGCCATCGATGTAGAAGCGGGCAAGCTGGCCGTAAAAAAAGGTAGCTCGAAAGATGTGAAAGACTTCGCAGAAAGAATGGTGACCGATCATACTGCGGTTAACAAGCAGGCCGGCGATCTGGCGAAAAAACTCGGCGTCACACCTAAAGACAACGAGACCAGCAAGAGCCTTCAGAATGGAGCAAAAGAAAACCTTAAAAAGCTTAGTGCAGCTATTGGAGCTGAGTTTGACCGGCTTTATGTCGACAATGAAGTTGCCTATCACGAAGCAGTATTGAATGCCCTGGATAAGACTCTTATCCCGAGCGCGCAGAACGAAGAGCTCAAGGCCCTGATGGTAAAAGTTCGTCCTGCATTTGTGGCCCATCTGGAGCACGCGAAACACATGCAAGCTTCACTGAGAAAATAAAACTCATGAAAATGACTTCGTTGGTTTTCACACTGATCATCGCTTCAGCGTTATTTCCGCAATGGGCGAAGGCTTCCACTTACTTTGTCCGGATTGAGGCGATGAAATTTCAGCCTTCAATTCTCAGGGTGAAAACGGGAGATACGATCGTGTGGACCAACGAAGATTTTCTTCCGCATACAGTGACGGCAATGGATAAATCTTTCAACTCCAGAAACATCCCGGCATCTGGCAAATGGACTTTCAAAGCATTGAAGGCCGGGAATTATCCTTACAAATGTCTTTTCCATCTTCCGATGAAGGCCAGCTTCATTGTCGAATGATCATTTCTTATTAATACAAAACCTGCAGACAGCACCGCCCCTGGCGATACAGCTCTCGAGTTTAACATTCATTCCCGATGTCTCTTCGATAAATTTGATATCAAACTGGCACAGCTCCGGGTGTTCTTTGGCCACTGAATGATACACACAGTTCGTGGCCTCAATGATCGCCCCCTTTCGCAGGTCACTTTGCTTCAGTTGCGACCGGTATCCGAGCTCATTCAACGCCGATGAGATTTCTGTAAGAAGTTGGATGGAATTTTTATTTTCAAATCTTGGCCTCATCGAGACCGCGACTTTTTTTGCCAGATCTCTCATGATGCGTGCTACTTTTTCAGCTCCCAGATCCTCAGAGAGAAGTTCTAATAAAATATTCGAGAGCCAGGAATATTGCCGGGGGAAAACTTCGTGACCTTCTGGTGAAAGGAGATATCGTCTTTTGGGCCTTCCCACGAGTCCTTTCGTGTCCTTATAACTAAGGAAACCCAATCGTTCGATTTTCAGAATGTGCTCTTTCGCCGCAGTTTTCGTTATCCCAAGATGTTCGGACAATTCTTCGAGTGATGCGCCTTCCGGTTTGTCTAACAGGTAATCCAGAATGCTTTTCTGGTTGGCGTGTAAGTTATGCATAATCCGGTCTCCCGCTTTAAACAATTTAAACAGTATTTACCTTTTTTATTATACGCCGGAAAATGAAATTCCAAACTAAATTTATCAGGAGGTATTTATGGAGAAAGTTATATCAACAACAAACCTGGGCGGGGAAACGAGCGGGAAAGAAATTCTCGCGGGAGTCGTCACTGGTCAGGTGGCAGGACTTATCATGGCAGTAGTCGTGATGCTCGTCTTTACTATATTTCTCGGAACCGGCCCTCTTTATCCGGTCCAGGTTATAGGTTCAGCAGTTTTCGGAGCTGAGGCCCTTAACGGAACTCATTTTGGGGCCGTGCTGGCCGGACTTATTCTGCATCAGGCTGGGCCATCACTTTTGTGGGGGCTTCTTTATGGATTTCTCGCGCAGAAAGTAACGATTGAGAACCCGAAAAGTGCTCTTTCACTGGGACTAATCGTTGGTCTCATTTCCATGATCGGGCCCTATCTTCTTATTCCAAAAGTTATGCTGGCACTTCAAGGGGTGGACTACTGGAACCAGGAAGTTCCCATGATATGGGACTGGGCCGCTCATATCGTATTCGGTGCTTCGTTTGCACTTTATCCAAAAATCCGGAATCAATTCTTCTCTAAGAATATCTGAGTCCAGTACCACGCACCGGAAGAAGTTTTTGCAAAACCAAATCCGGTGTGTGTCACTCTCACCTGTTCAATATTTGCGCGATGACCGGATGAGTTCATCCAAGAGTTAAAGGCCGACTGAACTGTCTTCTGACCATTGGCCACATTTTCCGCGCAGAGGTTTCCTCCGCCCAGGACAGTTCTTGCCAGTGAGCATCGTTCGGAAAATCCCGTATGCCCGAAGGCCACTATTTTAAACGCCATATTCTCACTATGCTCTTCAGCAATTTCCTGCAGTCCTTCAACATGGATCAGAGGATCTATGCCCAGAGACTGGCGGTGGTCATTTATCAAAAGCATGAAGTCTTCCGTCATCTGTTTTTTTGGATCGAGAGGAACGTCGACGATAGTGTCATCTGCCGGCCCATCATTTACCACTGGTGCTTCAGTCAATTCGGCGACACCTGCTACCGTTTGATTTCCCGGGACGGAAGTGGAGCTATCCTTGTTGCATGACCACACCAGTAATAATAAGCAGAATACATATCTCATGGCGTCCCTCTCCGATTTCATGAAGATAAATGAGAAAGCTTAGGATATTGTGGAAGTTCATGGAGGAAGAAATTGCAGCATAGGTGAAGACCTATTATGTATATAGATCACCATAGGTTGTTCAAATGCCTTTGTGATGGGAAAAAGGGTTCAAGTCAAACCTTTCCAGGAGAAAGTATGAAAACCTTCCTGCTCATTGCCTCACTTATTTCTTCCCTCTCGGTATCAGCGGTCACTCTTCACAAGAAGAAAGTAACTCTTCCGGTGGATATTTCGACAACGAGACTTCTCATGTCGAATGCCGGATACGGGGAATCCTATATTCTCAAAGTGATCATTCCGGAACTCGCTGATGTCACTTTCCTCAACCACAGAAATCCAAGTGCCGGAGGTCCTTGTATGGCGACGTATGAGACAGAGGATCTTGATGCCGTAATTCAGGGAAATCCTGCTGTCGAGCAGGTGGATTTTGAAGTGACTCTCGACAAGGACGTCTGGTTTGATGGAAACGTCTGTCAGGTATCTTTAAGAGAAACCGTTATCGGTAAAATCCGCGGTTTCACTTTCCAGCATTCGGTTACTCAGGCAATGCCGTCCAGAACTGAAGAAGATTGCAGATAAAAAGACAACCCCGCTCAAGGCGGGGTTTCTCTATCTCAGATAAATAATCTTTCCATTTTTTCTTATTTCATCCACCAGACTCCGGGTGCTCCAGGGACAGAAATTCCCGACCGTGTTGAACCAATAATCGGGATCATTCTCGATATCCAGAAACTGGCCGTCACAGACTTCCGTCGTAAAATCCGCAAAGCCCAGGGTTGAACCATCCAGTGTGAAATCCCAGTGGTGCCGTAAAGATCTTTGCGCCTCAATCAGGTCACCGTTGATGACGCCAATCTGGGGATTTCCCTGAGAATCAAGCACCACATTTCCTTTCACGAGATAGGCCTCAAAGCTCGCCACTCCTCCCCTGTTTGAAAACGGAAGACTCACTGAGAAGGGCCTTTCCGGATAGCGCTTATCCCTCAGGAGGAAACTGTAACCGGCAAATGCCGATTGAAATGAAAGAAGGAAAATGATTGTGCAAATTATCTTCATGTTTAACCTCAACGAGAAGAATCTAAAACTCCATATCGGAAGTCATGGTGTGAGCGAACGCAGCATCCAGGGCCTGTTTTTATTGTTTTTAAATTATACAAGGCGTGAAGCTCACGTAGTCTTTCTTCCTCTCTGACCGGGAAGTAAGATCGCCGGATATGGAGGTGCATAATGAGCACTGAATCTCTCTGGCAATCATATGCTGATACCACATCCTTTCCCGAGCTTCATCATGACATCGAAGTAGATGTTGCCGTCATCGGCGGCGGAATAACCGGCATTACCAATGCTCAGCTCCTGAAAGAACAAGGTCTGAAAGTAGCAGTTCTCGAGAGTCACCGGGTGGGTGTGAGTAATACTGCTCATAGTACCGGAAACCTTTATGAGGTCATGGGTACCGAGCTGATTGAGCTTGGAAAAAAACATGGAACCGACGTTCTGAGAGATGTCGCGCTGTCGCGACGGGACGCTGTTAGTTTCATCGAAGAGAATATCAGGAAACATCAGATCGACTGCGATTTCATGCGAGTTCCCTGGCACTATTACACGACAACCGAAGAGCATTCTGAAAAGATTGAAAAACATCTCGCTTACTCCCGGGAAGCAGGACTTCCGATCCGGGAGACTCAGCTTGAACATCCGGCGCTGAGATCCGTTCGTGCCGTGATGATGGATAATCAGGCGCAGTTCAATCCTCTGCGATATGTTCAGGCCCTGGCCAGAATTATTCACGATGAAAACCAGTGCCTGATCTATGAGAACACAAACGTTCTCGACGTTGATCATAGTGGTAAATCTGTCGTGCTACGAACGGAGGATGCAAATATTACTGCCAGATTCGTTATTCATGCCACTCATACACCCAAGGGTGTAATGGCCTATCACACTCTCATGTCTCCCTATCGGGAATACGGTATTGCCGCAAAAATCAAGGATCCCCAGCATCCTCCCGGTATTCATTTTGGCTTTCACGGTGAAGATCATTACTCGACCAGGGTTTACGCGAGAAATGGAGAGACCTATCTCGTGGTGGTGGGTCTTCCTCATAAGGTTGGGCATGATGATACTCATCACAAGATGATGCTACTTGAGAATTTCGCGGCAGAAAAATTTGAGATCATCGAGTTCACTCATCGCTGGGGCGGGCAGCACTACCGGCCGGCGGATGAACTTCCCTATATCGGAAGAAAAGGCCTCAGTGAGAATGTCTTCGTGGCCACTGGCTTTTCCACTCATGGGCTGGTGTACGGAACACTGGCGGCGCAGATTATTTCTGAGGATATCATGGGCCGAGAACATAAGTATGCCCGTCTCTACTCAGCGGCGCGGTTCACGCCGGTCAAATCCGCGAAGAAATTCCTCCAGGAGAATGTCACGGTGTTTACGGCGATGATCGGAGATTATTTGCGAAGAAACAAAGACTCTTTGGTGGCGGTCGCTCCAGGAGAGGGAAAAATCATCGAGCATGAAGGTCACAAGCTCGCAGTGTATAAGGACGAAACTGAGGGACTTAAAGTCTGCTCCGCCGTCTGCACGCACTTTGGATGCATCGTCCGCTGGAATAACGATGAAAGAAGCTGGGACTGCCCATGCCACGGCAGCCGTTTTGATACCGATGGCGAAGTGCTGGAAGGGCCGGCGCTTCATGCGCTGGCGAAAGCAGATCTTGTCGATGATGACATGCCTCTCCGGAACCCCATTCCCATAATTAAGGACAATTTGCAGACGGGTTTAGGCAGATAGCTTTCGCATTCTCAATTAATCCTCAAAATCGGTCATTCCCACCATGGCACGGATTGCTTGCCTCTGCACTTACAGGCAAGTTCCTGCTGTTGAAACTTTTGAGGAGAAGCCGAATGAATCAAACGACACCAAGAGACTACTCTTTCATCGCTCCCTATTATGACCAGCTTTTTCACCGGCCACTTTCCGAAGGCCACGAAGAGATCGGTAAACTTCTCAGAAAAACTTATCGCGAGAATACTTCTTCAAAAGTTCTTGAGGTCGGTGTGGGCTCAGGACTGACTTTGAATTATCTTCCTTCAAATCTTTCATATACCGGGGTGGATATCAATGAGGAGATGATTTTCATGGCCCATGAGAAAGTAAAACGCTTCCGCAAAAAAGCTGTCTCTCTTGCTATTATGGATGCTTCAAAACTTAAGTTTTCTCCGGCAACTTTTGATCTCGTTATCGCATCATCTGTTCTCACAGCTATGGATGATCCAATGAAAGGCTTCAGTGAAATGATTCGGGTAACTAAAAAAGGCGGCAGAATCGCTGTCATCGCAAATATCAGAAATACCGATTCTTTAAGGTCCCATTTCGTGAGAAGTTTTGATCCTATTACGAGAAGGTTTCTTGGCTTCAGGCTGGATCTGACAATGGATGATTTCGTAAATTACAAAAATGTAAGGCCCATTGAATGCAGAAAAGTGAATACATTTTTGGGATTTCCCTTAAGCACCTATCTCTTATTCGAGAAGAAATAGTCGAAAATTTTAAACTATGACGAGTGCGTAGATCACGGTTACGTTGGTCCACATCTTTAGAACTTTAACAAACAGAAGGCCGGATTAACGTCTGGGGTCTAAATTTCGCACAATTTGTCGATAGACTGCGTTTCTGATGGCACGGGTGCCTGTTTGTATCCAATACGCTGAAGCTCCTCAACATAGGTCAAAGAAGAGCTTGTATGATTGAAGCTGCGATAGAATTCAAAACGATTTTGTATTTCAGGAGAACTTCTGAGATTACAATACTCATCCTTGATTACTTTTGAAGAGACTCTCCACATTCCTTCGCCGAGGAAGGATTGATTGAAGGTCTCATCCCAATAAGGACTCACGTAGTCTCTGATGTCCGGGGCCTTTGCCAGCTTCCAGATCACTCCATCTCTTTCCAGATAAGTGTCCTTTTGATCAAGACACATCCTCTTATAAAAACGGAAGCCCTGATAGTTTGCTTCAACATCTCCGTAACTGAAAACTCCACTCGGCCAGAGCCCAAGGATCTGAGCTTCATTCGAAAGTCCCAGGCGGATTGATGATCTTTCTGCCTCTTCAGGTGTATAACCTTTTTTCAGTTTCTTCAGATAATTATTGATGTAGCGGCGGCCAGTTGATCCGAAGTGACTGAGCTTATCCACCCCGAAGTAGATTCCATTGGCCTGAATGTTCGGCGACATGCCGGATTTGCTCAGATAGATTCTCCTGGTATTCCGGAAGATACTTTCCTGCAGATAGTAAGGAGAAGATGGATACAAATACTCACTTAAATGCTCTTCGGTATAGTTCTCAAAGAGTTTCTTGCCTGGAGTCGTTTTAAAACGCTTCGCAATCCTGAAAGTAATCTGCTCGCAACTCACAGGTTCTTTTGGTGATAGTTCTTCGAGAACATCTTCGATCTGATTCCGGATTAATTTATTGAGCTCATCCGATGCATCCGGAAGAGTTCTTTTCCAGGTAAGATAATTGTCCGTCTCAAGCGCATGCGCTGAAAAGGCGGAGGTTATGAGGAGGATAAGAATGGTCTTCACGAAGCGTATAATACCAAGATTCGGCCATGGGAGGCGAAAGTGGGTAAAAATTACGGTAGCAGGGCAGCCTTATCACTTTAAAAACAATAGCGTCGGCTTCAGAGTCTCTAAAGGGGATTCTTCCATAGGAACATGACCCAGAGCTGGAAATGTGATGAGCTTCGACTGAGGAATTACTGAGTGAAACAAAGGCGCATACTTCGGCGAAATCCAGCCGTCTTTTTCTCCCCACATAATGAGGACCGGCATCTTCAGTTTTTTCAATGCAGCCGAATTGTTTTCCACGGGAGCTCGGACCAAATCGAAAAAGCCCTTCCCGTTTCCTTCTCTCAGAAAAAGATCACGGTATCGGGTCACAGTTTTCTCGGTAACGAGATCCGGATTTCCATATACGCTTTCCACCATATGTCTCACAAATAATCGTGGTGCGTTTCCTGTCAGGAGATAAGGAGCGATAGGAAGTTTCGCAAAACTCACAATCCACGGAACTTCGTCAGTATTAAAGCCCGCCGGATCAATCAATACTAGTTTAGAAACCCGCTTGGGATTACGGACTGTAAATTCCCATGCGATCCACCCACCCAGGGAATTGCCGATCAAATGGGCCTTTTTGATTCCGAGTTTGTCGTAAAGTTTTTCAATTAAAGTCGTCATTCGCTCAACGGAATACTCGTTTTTAGGATCAGGACCAGTGAGGCCATGAGCGGGAAGATCAATTCTTACTACGCGATATTTTTCAGAAAGAGCGGGAAGCCATCCGTCCCAGGTATGGAGAGAGGCCAGGATCCCGTGAAGCAACACAATCGTCGGACCTCTGCCTTCTTCTTTTACATGAAAGCTCAGGCCATCAATTTTTATGAAGCTTGATGTGGCATCGGTATATTTAGGAATTAATTTTTTTAACGGAATCTCGGCCGCCATGGCAGTATACGAGAACAGAGAAAGTACAAAGAACCTGGTCAAATAATTCATGAACTCAATCTAGCGCAAATTATTGATGATAGACAACATCTGGTCGAGTTCCTGCGTTGTCGTGAAGACATTAGGAGTGACCCGCACTCTTGTCATGCCTTTGGGGCCACTGCTGCCTAAGGCGAGTGAGTGTTTTGCTTTAATCTCTTTTACCAGCTCATGGGCGTCGATGCCCTCAACCCGGAATGAGGCCATTCCAGCGGCACGGCTTTCGTCGTCCGGCGTGAAGAAACTGATCTTCGGATTATCGATCTGCCTCATCCAGTACTGCCGTAAAAACGTGAGTCGTTTTTGTTTCGTTTCCATCCCTATTTCAAAGTGCAGTTGCAGAGAGAGTAAGCTCGAAGCCTTGGCGGCCACCCCATAACCATAGAAATTCTCAAATTTTGTCATGTCTGTAGACTGCGGGTCCAGATAGGTTCCAAACTGAGGCCAGATTTTTGAGATCTTATCCGGGCGAACGTACAGAAGTCCGCCGCCCATGGGCCCCGCCATCCATTTGTGGAAACAGGTTGTATAGTAGTCACAACCGAGCTCAGGGAAGCTCACATCGATGTGGCCAAATGCATGGGCACCATCAACCAGTACTTCCACTCCAACCGCATTCATTTCGCGGGCAATTTCTTTAACAGGGAATATCTCTCCATTCAGGCAGGAAATATGCGAGATCACCAAGAGGCGCGTGCGTGAGGTTACGCTCTTTTTAATTTCTTCGATATTGTCATTCGCAACGATGGCCGGCATGGCGAGATTCACTTTCGTGAGCTTCACTCCGGACCTCTTACTCTTCAG
>JAKFFP010000123.1:0-12267 GCA_036675045.1 Bacteriovoracales bacterium
GTCCCGGAAGAAATCAGCAAAATAATGGAATCCTCCCGAGGCGATGGCGGTGACTCCACCATGGAGGCGAAACGTGCGGATGAAGAGGGCCACTCCCGGAGAAAGTGTCAGGCGCGCCTTGATTCTTTCCATGTGGGAGCGCTCAAAACCCTTAAGAAGTGCGATTCTTTCTTTGAGAGCGCCATCGAAATTGAGTTCGCCATTCATCGCGCGTTCAGTGATCTCTGCTACTTTATCGCCGATATTATAATCAGCGGCCATTTCGTTGATCACTTCCTGCTGGATAAGCGTTGAATCCATATCGAAAACAACCAGGCGCTGTCCCGCGTCCCGGATCTTTTCCGGCACGAGGGCCATATCGACTTTGTGAAACTGGCAGACTTCTTTCAGCAGCCGGCGATTCTCGGAAGTAGGTGCGACCAGCTGGTATTCACGGGCAAATCCGTTCTGGGAAAGTTCCCGATAAGTTTTTCTGGCAGTGGCCGGCTGGATGAGTTGTTCAATTTGCCAGATAAAGTCTGTTGAAAGTTTCCGTGGTGAGGTGACGACCAGGAATTCTTTCACAGCATGGCCTTCTTCAGGCGCTTCTTTTCCAGTCTTCTTTCACGCAGTTTTTTCACCATGGAAAGTGAATAAAGAAGTGCGGAGAGAAGGGAAATGAAGGCCGCGATATAAATGAGCACCGTTCCCATGATCGGAAGCGGAAGACCGAGGAATTTTTCATGGATCATGAGCATGGGGATGGAAACCATCTGCGCCGTTGTTTTCCATTTCCCGAGGGAGCTCACCGGGACCTGGATATCTTCCGTGAGTGCAAGGAGCCGCAGAGACGTCATGTACATTTCGCGAAGGACCAGAATAATAACAACGACGGCGTTTACCCGATCCAGGGCCAGAAGCATTATGAGGGAAGCGACAACGAGAAACTTATCGGCGATCGGATCAAGAAAAGATCCAAAGACAGTAACGATGTTTCTTTTTCTTGCGATGTATCCGTCGAGGAAATCGGTGATGGATGCCGCCACAAAAATCCAGCAGGCAATGTGCCCCAGATATTTCCGGTAGGTGATTAGATCCGTCGGAGTGTCGAGATCAAAGTACAGGGTGAGAACAATCACCGGAATCATCATCATGCGAAAGATGGTCAGGCGATTGGGGAGGTTGTCGATCTCTAGATCATTTATTTCCATTGAACAAAGTATATGAAAAGACGCCAATAAGAGAAAGCTTTTCCCGCTGGAGCGGTTATGGACTAGCGAATAGAATGGGGAGACGAGGTATTCATGGAAAGAAAATTTAATCTTATCAAATCTGATTTCGAGAAGCATGAGAAGCGGGTCCTGCCGCGGTTTCCTTTTTGTTACCTCACCTTTAAATCCGACGATAGTTCACGGGTATATGAAGTGAAGGACATTTCCCTGACGGGAATGCAGCTTTCCTTGAAAGATGCAGAACATACCTTTCCTGACGATGCACCACTCAAAGGTCATATCCACTGGATGGGAAGGAATCTCGATATCCATGGAACGGTAAAGTGGCATACCGGCCATCGCCTGGGAGTGGAATTCGCCAAGAAAAGAGAAGTGCTCGATCGCGTAAGAAATTTTCTCTCGATGGAAGAGTTTGTCAGACACCTGAAGCCTCTCCATAAGGTAGATGGGGGCCTTGAGCTTCCGGCGAAACTCAAATACTGGCTTCGGTCTGATGGTCCGGCCGAACTCTTTGTCTGGCAGCACGGTGACGGGGAGCTCTCGAAATTCCAGGTGCTTTTCATGGAGACATTCGTCGAATGGGAAGATGGTCAGGGACTAAAAACCGGGCGGATTCTCTCAAAAAGGAACGTTGATTCACCCCTCATCAATGAAGACGAGTGCGTTTTCCGCATTGATCCGGATGCTGAGATGGAAAAGCTCCATCGCGTAAAAGATCTGGTGGACCTCATCCCGACAGAGTTATTGCCCTCGGAGGCCAAAATCTTTATCGCGCGTCAATTATCCTAAAACTCTTCTGAGAATCGAACACTTTTGATAGGATTCTCCTGGTTAAACAAAACTAGGGGAATCTGATGAACCGTAACCTTGCCATGGAATTTGTCCGCGCGACCGAAGCTGCTGCGATTGCTTCTGCCCGCCTCATGGGGCGTGGAAATGAAAAGGCCGCCGATCAGGCCGCAGTGGACGCGATGAGAGCAATGCTCGATTCGATTGATTGTGACGCCACAGTTGTCATCGGAGAAGGTGAACGCGATGAAGCTCCCATGCTCTACATCGGTGAGAAAGTCGGAACCGGCGGCGGAACTAAACTTGAAATCGCTCTCGATCCCCTGGAAGGTACTACGATCTGCGCTCACGGCGGACCGAATTCTATCTCGGTGATGGCCATCGGTGAAGTCGGCGGACTCCTTCACGCGCCTGATACCTACATGCTGAAAATTGCGGCCGGTAAAGAGGCCAAGGGGATTCTTGATATTCGTCAGTCACCGACGGAGAACTTAAAGCGCCTTGCTGACGTGAAAAAATGCAGGGTCGCGGATCTCACGGCCATCATCCTTGATCGCCCGAGACACAAGGAACTTTTGGAAGAAGTCCGTGCCGCGGGCGCGCGGATTTATCTCATCGGTGACGGTGATGTCTCCGCAGCGATTGCCACCGCGACACCGAACTCCGGTGTGGACATCCTCCTCGGTATCGGGGGGGCGCCGGAAGGTGTAATTTCGGCTGCCGCCCTTCAGTGCATGGGCGGAGAGTTCCAGGGAATTCTTAAGCCGAGAAACCAATCTGAAATCGAGCGCGCCCGCAAGATGGGTGTGGAAGATATCAATCGCGTGTTTAAGATAGATGATCTTGCTCGCGGAAACCTCATGTTCTGTGCCACTGGTGTTACGACCGGTAACTTCCTCGATGGAGTGATCTTCAAATCCTGGGGCGCCTATACACATTCTCTGGTGATGAGAAGCGAATCTGGTACAATCAGACATATTCGTGCTGAACACCATTTTGACAAGAAACCGCGCTACTAAAAAAGGATTTTTATGGCCAAGGCGACCCGTACTGAAACTTACGATGTTCCTGCTTCCAAGTTCTATCAGGCAGTAATTGATTACAAGAGTTACTCGCAATTCGTTCCCGGTGTGGACTCAATCGAAGTTCAGAATGAGTCTGCCGAAGGTGCGACCGTAAAATTCAATATCAATGTGATCAAGAAGCTCTCCTATACTCTCAAGCTCGCCCACAAGAAAGACCAGGAAGTAAGCTGGTCCCTCGTGACCGGCGATTATATGAAAACCAATAATGGCAAATGGACCCTGAAGGATCTCGGTAACGGAAAGACTGAAGTCACTTATTCCCTCGAGATCGAAGTGAAGGGTTTCATCCCGGGACTTTCTCTCATTGAGAAAGGGCTAGTGGAAACGAACCTTCCCATGACCATGGCCTCTTTTGCGAAACGCGCGGAGAATCTCTAAGATGGAAGACAATCGCGGTAATGACGGAAAACTTGGCGACCTTCTTAAAAAGGTACTCACCACCGGAGTCACCGCGGCCTTCATGACTGAGGAAGCGGCCCGCGCTGTTCTGAAGGACCTTCCGCTGCCGAAGGAAATGGTGGGTGGACTCATCGAGAATGCCAGGACGACGAAAACGGAATTCGTTGCAGGTGTAAAAAGTGAACTCAGAAGTTACCTTGATAAGCTTGATATCTCGCGCGAGATCGACAAGATCGCTGAGAAGTATGATTTTGAAGTGAAAGCGACCATCTCGCTTAAAAAGAAAAAGCCATCCAAAGACAAGGAAACAGGATGAGCGACCGGAAAGCGTTTCTTCAAAGGAAGCTTTCCGAGGTTCGGTCACGGCTTAAATCCGGTGTTACTCTCGTCATTGTTTCGAAGACCAGACCCCTTGAAGACATTCAGATGTATTACGAACTCGGTGTGCGCGACTTCGGTGAAAACCGCGTGCAGGATCTCTACGAGAAATCCGAGCTCCTGAAAAAAAAATGCCCGGACATCCGCTGGCACATGATCGGACACCTGCAGAGTAACAAGATCAACCAGCTCTTCACCATCGAGAATCTTTTCAGTATTCATTCCGTTCATGACCAGGCCCTGCTCGATAAACTTACGAAGTCCGAGCACAGGCTTTCACACGATGTGGAAATATATCTCCAGTTCAATACCAGTCAGGAAGCCGAGAAGTCGGGCTTCGAAACTTATACTGAGCTGAAGGCCGCCGCTGAATGCGCTCTTCGCGCGAGGAAACTGAGACTCGTGGGCCTTATGACGATGGGGACACTCCGGACTGAGAATTTCGAGCGGGACGCCGGAGTCTGCTTTCAGAATCTGAGAGTTGAGAAAGAAAAGCTCGAAGCGGAATTAAATCTCAAGCTTCGCACCAGCATGGGCATGAGCCAGGATTTTGAGATCGCTCTCCGGGAAGGAACCGACTGCGTTCGCCTCGGCACCATGATGTTTCAATAAACAATATTAAGGAAAAACATGAAAATATTTTCTCTGATGTTACTGATGACGATCGCTTCTTGCGCCACCAAAACTCCTGAACAAAAAACACCTTTCGCTGGAATTAAGGGATGTTTTCTCCTCTATAATCTGAAAACCGGCGCTTATGAAAAAGAAGTGGGGGACACCTGCAAGGTCCGTTATCCCGCGTGTTCCTCATTCAAGGTCCCGCTTGCCGTCATGGCCTTTGATTCGGGAGTTCTTCGTGATGAAAAACAAATTTTGAAATGGGATGGTGAAAAAAGAATGCTCCCGCAATGGAACAAGGATCATAATGGGGAAACGTGGATAAGGGATTCCGTCGTCTGGTTCTCACAGAAGATCACTCCCAGATTAGGAAAGAAAAAGTTCCAGGCATATCTCGATAAATTTGATTATGGAAATAAGGACTTCTCAAGCGGCATTACTGCCGCCTGGTTGAATCCTCCCGGCGATCCCAGGGGAGCGCTCGAGATTTCTGCCTATGAGCAGGTGGAGTTCATGAAAAAACTCTGGAAGAACGAGCTTCCCGTCTCAACCCGCGCCATGGAAATTACCCGGAAGATCACATACCTCGAAACATCTCCCAATGGTTTTAAGCTCAGCGGGAAAACCGGCTCTAACTTTTACGATAAAGAGCGGAAGATTCAGTTTGGCTGGTTCATCTCCCATGTAACGAATGGGGAGAAGGCATACATTGCCGTCACCAACATCAGTGACCTGAAACCCATCGAAACGGAAATGTACGGCGGCCCGAGGGCCAAAGTCATCACGAAGGCTATGCTGACAGAAGCCGGCCTCTGGTAAAAAGGTAAACTTTATCGGTAAACTGCACATCCTCCCGAGTCGCATAACCTGAGTTCTGACTCGTCTTTTGTGAAAGTGGCGGACTCATTCAGCTGAAAGCAACCTGGATCGCCATTTCCTCCACCGGCATAAGTACAGGAAGAAGTTTGAGCTTCACCTGATGATTGGGAGCCGGTTAATACGAGGGCGCATTGGCAGGTGGCACCACTTTGAAAGAAGAAAGTCATACTGAACGGGACATTGAAGCGCCCGTTTCTGAGATCAAGAAAAAATCCGTCACTTCTTTCCCAGCGACTGAATAGATCTTTCTCTTCTGATCTCTCCGGACCATTATCATCATCGTCATCATTTGAACCACAGGAGATGGTGGTTATGATGGGCAGGACTAAAACGAAAAATAAGTGGGAAAGCTTCATCTGTTCCTCCTTGAACCGGCCTCATGAGGCCTTGTTTAATTTGAAACAGTTTTAGTTAATAAGAGAACTGAAGTGTTCCTTAAACCCCGCTAAGGAGATTGGTCTTGATTCAGGTGCTCAATGGTTGAGGGTCCTGAAATCAGAAAGTATCTAAGGGAAGTGTTACAGTAAATTCCGAGCCTGCACCCAGTGTGCTCTTTACGGAAATTTCTCCCTGATGAGCGCGAACGATTGAGTCCGCGATATAGAGTCCCAGACCAAAACCGTGAATGTTATTACCGGGAGTGGCCCGTTCAAAACGCTCGAAGATTCTTTTCTGATCCGGCTCGCTGATTCCCATACCATGATCACGGACCACGATGAATCCATGACGATGATTTGCCCGGACTTCAACCTGGATCGGGCGCTTATTGCCATATTTAAGCGCATTCATGAAAAGATTCAGGACGACCTGCTCAAGACGGAAACGGTCCCATTTTCCTCTCACTTCTTGATCATGAATGAGTTCAAGAGATACACCTGCCGATTGGGCCACAAGATTGAATTGAGAAATAAGACTGCTCACCATTTCCGCCAGATCAAACCTGGAACAATGAAGTTCAAGACTTCCCTTGGAGTTCCTGGCCTCATAGAGAATGTTGTCAACGATGCGTGAAATGCGGTTAAAGTGTTCTTTTTGTTTGTTGAATCCGGTTGCAATTCGCTCGTCAGAAAATACGGAATGTTCGTTTTTTAAAATCCACTCGAGTACATCCATTTGCAGGGATAAGCAGGCAAGAGGTGTCCTGAGCTCGTGACTGGCGATCATGAAAAACTGATCGAGGGCCCTTTCTTTCAATTTCTTTTCAGTAATATCGTAAACAATCCCGGCAAAGCGAATGGGATTTTCTTCCTGAGTAGAGAAGGTGTGACGTCCTCTCGAGAGAACCCATTTCATTTCACCGTGAAAGGGAAAAATCCGGAACTCGAGTTCATATGTCGTTCTGGACTTAATGGCCTCGTCGATGGCCCCGAGCATGACCGGAAGATCATCGGGATGGACACGTTTCTGAAGAATAGACCTGTCGCCGTTAAAATCTTTTTTATTAATGCCCCACAAACTGAGCATCTCCTGAGAACAGTGAACCGTATTTTTTTCGAGATTAATATCCCACGTTCCCATCCTTCCGGACTGGAGTGCGAAGGCAAGGCTTTCTTCCAGGGCAGTCTTTGGATCCATCATCATGATCTCCTTATCACTGTCAGAAGTTTAAGAAACAGAGAGGAAAGAATAAATCCCCAATACACATTGAGATTCCAGTCCCACTGGAGAATTTGTGTGTTGATGAAGACTCCGGTCATACCGCACGCATAGGCCCCAACAACACTTACGACATCAAGGCGATAATGGAACCATTTCTTAAGTACCACCTTACTCACAAAAAGTGCCAGGAGGGATCCACCGGTCCATGATTGAGCTTTTAATCCGAGAAGAAGAAGTCCATCAAACTTCGAAGCGAGAATGGCAATGGTGAGGATCGCAAGGCCCATGATGATGGAATCCACGAGGCTCCACATCTCGGTTTTCTTTTTGTCCCGTTCAGGAGCAATGTCGTTGTACATGGTGGCACAGAGAGCGTTGATGGTGGAATCGAGAACGCTCATGGTGGCAGCGAGCACTCCGGCCACCATGATTCCTCTCATGCCCACCGGAAAATATGTCACGATGAAATGCGGGAATAAATAGTCCGCTCCCGGCAGATTCGCCGGAACCGGTGTGGATTGATAGAAAACCCACAAGAGGGCACCAACACCGAGAAACAAAAGTCCGACCGAAATGGAGAGGAAGGAAGAAAAGAAGATCGCCATCTGCCCGGAACGGAGGGACTTGTTGGCCGTGAGCCTCTGGGCGAAATCCTGGTCCACGCCGTGAGTGGACATATCAAAGAGAAATCCTCCCATGATGCCAAAGACGAAAGGCCATGGGTTCGAGAAATTAAGTATTGTCGTTTTTCCCGCGGCCTGGGCAACGTCCATCATTTCTCCCCAGGTTGATCCGGCGACGTCCGGAATAAGGAAGTGGGCGAGCGTTCCGCCGATGATAAACAAACTCATCTGGAACATGTCGGTCCGGGCAACGGCCTTAAGTCCGCCGATCTGGATATAGACGAGAGTGAGGAGGGTTACGCATACGAGAGCAGTCGTGATGGATGTGTTGGTGAATGCTGCCAGCATGATGGAGCCCGAGAACAGGCGCACACCGACTGAAACAATCTTACTGAGTGAATAGAACAAACCAACCGCGCGGCGGCCGGAAGGAAGTCCGAGGTCCTGTGCCATCACTTCATAAATCGTAAGTCCCTTGTTGTAAACCCGGGGAAGGAAGACTACTGCGATCACAAAGCGGGCGGCGATGGCGCCCATGTAGATCTGCACAAAGGAGAAATCTTTATTGAAAGCAAAAGCAGGAACGCCGACAAAAGTGAGTGCGGAAACTTCAGTGCCGATAATCGAACATAGGGATTCAAAAAAAGTGAGGGATTTATTCGCGAGATATTTTTCTTCGGCGATTTCTCTATCAGTGCGCTGAACACTGTTTTCGCCCATGTCTTTGCCAGACTTGATCGCAATTCCGAATACGACAACGATATAGCCAATGATAAAAACCCAGTCGATAAACTGGATATCCATGTATTCTCCCTGGAATGATTCAATTTAATCATATCAGGGGATGTGTGAAGACGAAAGATATTCGGACTATCGAGGGCGCGATCAGGGCAGCCTTACCAGATCTTTCCCCTGTCACTGAAGTCAACGTACAAGCTGCTCACCCCAGAGCCCTGCGGATCAATCACAACGATCACCACATCGTATACGCTATCATCGAGCTTAATCAGCACGTATGAATATTCTTTGTGAACGAGAACTTCCGGGAAACGCTTCAGTTCTTTTTTCGTCATCACTTTACTGAGTCGAAGAAATTCCACGAATCTTTCAGAATCCGCGCGCTCTCCGGACTCCTCAATCATGAAGCGGACCGCCTCTCTTTGCAGGGGAGAAAACTCAGGTGCTGCCTGGGTATTCAGGGCAAAAAGGCAGGCGAGGAGGAGAAGAACGGCTTTCATAGAGATCCTTTCAATATGCTGAGGGAGAAGGGGCTTTCGGGTAAGTCATCGAAACCCTAGGCCAGTTATAGGTAAAGTTTGTATTTTTTTCACCCTTAATTTATCGCTGACCCCTATCTATTTATTTGCTTAGACAACCCCCGCCATGGAGGTTTATTTAGATGGCATATCAATTTAAGGGGGACCTTATGGATACCTTACGCAAAGTACCTGAACTCTCGCTCATGAGCTTCGTGAACGGAACGACGAACGACAAAACGAAGTTCGTGAATAATCTCTTCACCGGTCTCAAGGACTACGGATTTATCATCCTGGTTGATCATCCGGTTGATCATAAGGTTACAAACAAGGCCTACGATCTCATCCATGAGTTCTACCAACTCCCGCTTGCTACAAAAGAAAAATATAAATGCAAAGAAGGCGGAGGCCAGCGCGGCCATACCGCTTTCGGTGTTGAACACGCGAAAAATTCTCAGTATCCGGACCTGAAAGAATTCTGGCACGTGGGTCGCGAGGTTGTGACGAATCCGAAGTTCAAACAATATCTTCCGGATAATATCTGGCCTTCAGAGATTGCCGAGTTCAAGGACACTTTCCTCAAGCTCTACAATGGTCTCGATACAACTTCGACCATCGTTCTCGATGCTCTGGGAATGGCGCTCGATCTTCCTCAGGCCTATTTCCGCAATATGCTCCAGGACGGTAACTCGATTCTTCGTGCCATTCATTACCCACCACTGGATGAGCGTGCCCCTGCAAACTGTGTTCGCGCTGCTGCTCACGAAGATATTAACCTCATCACCGTGATGGTGGGTGCCACGACGTCCGGACTTGAGCTTCTTGACCGTGATGGAAAATGGCTCCCGGTTAACTGTAACGAGAAACAACTCGTTGTTGATTCTGGTGACATGCTCTCTCGTCTTACTAATGATGTAATCCCTGCAACTACTCACCGGGTGGTGAACCCGACGATCGGTGCAAATACCCACCGCTATTCGATGCCGTTCTTCACGCATCCGAATCCGGACACGATGCTCACATGTGTTCCATCTTGTCGCGGTACCGGTGAGAAGTATGAGCCGATTAACTCTCACGAGTGGCTCATGATCCGGTTGAAAGAAATCGGTTTAGTGAAAAAATAATTCATTAAAAAAAAGCCTCCGAATGGAGGCTTTTTTTTTGTGTTTAGTTATAACGTCCCCGAAGGTGAACACGGGAATCCTCACCTGTTCAGGCAGGCCGCTTTCACTTTCAGTGAGAGGGCCATGATATCGAGATTGAAAAGATCAAAAGAAGTTGCTGCGAGGATATCCGCCTGGTCCATAATGCCCAATGAACAGAAACCTGTTTTCACATAGCAGCCGATGTGCGAGTTAATGGCCCTCTTATGGAGATCATCACAGGTGCGGAAAGAACCGCGGCCGTCAGCGATGTAGTCCTGAAGGCAGTGGCGAATTTTTGGGAACCACTTCTGAACATTTCTGGTCATGTTAGGCTCGGCCTTGAGATATTTCTGGCACAGGCGATACCCGAACTTCAGGGGATAGCCATTGAATCCACAGTTATAGTCATTTTCGACCGTGAGATAATAGTTGCAGCTACTCCGTGATGGTTTGGAAGCATGGGAGAGAGTGGGGAGAAGAGCGATCAGAAAAATAAGAGCGATTTTCATTGTTCCTCATTACAGGTGATATCTTTTATAGCGATTAATGATGATTCCAGAAGCTTTTGTTTGGCTTCTCTCGTATCGGCGCAGGGTACGATAAAAGATGATTCCACTCTTCCGCCTTTTTTCTCGACGGTGTCAGAGTAATAAACGACCTTCTGTTTTTCATACTGATTGAAAACTTCAATTTTGGTGGTCGTCTTTTGAATTTCTGTGTTTGAGAATTTTTCTTTTTTCTTATCGATGGCCTCGCAGGTGATTTCAAACTCCACCTTGAAGTCGCCTGTCTCGGCATCGACCTCAAAACCCCTGGCGCGCAAAAACTGCTGAATCACCGGGTCTTCAGCGTGAACGACGCAATTTGATTTTTCTTCATCTGCACGGGCAGAGCCCAGGCTGAATCCCAGGATGAGCGTGAAGAGGGTGAGTTTAATGAGTTCCATAAGGCCAAATCCTGTCGGTTTGACCGTAGTTTAATGTTTCCGTGCGGGAGCGGGGAATTACTCTGTAAAAATGGAAAGGGGTGTTTAAGAATTAGACAGCTTAGTAATACCGACGAAGGCCGAAACCCACTTTTAGATTAGTCTGAGTCGTGGTCTGAACCTTGCCCCCTTCCTGCTCCTCACGGGTCTGGAGGGATTCAAAGGCCGAATCGAGGAGAAAGTCCCAGTTGGGGTTAAAAGGAAGAGAGAGACCGATCTTGGCCACAGGAAGAAGACCCACCGGGCCCGACTGAGAAAGGCCAATGGTCTCAGTATTAGAGTATCCGTAGCCGACTCCGGCGCCGATAAAGATCTTTCCTTTCCCCAGAAGATCCATTTCATCAAAGTAATAGAGGAGATCAACGATCGCGAGATTTCTTTTGGTGACCAGGGAAACTCCGGTGTAGTTCACGACTTCCTGCTCGTAGCGGATACCGACATCAAAGCTGATGGATGGAGTGAGAGGTCGCTCGTAATAAATTTCTCCCAGATAGCCGCCGCGCTGTGGATTAGAGGCCTGGACATCAGAAACGGACTCGGAAAGACCACGGGTAACTGAGCCCCGGAAGATAAACGACTGACGGGGAATCACGAGCTGGGATTTGATGTATTTCTTTCTTTCGGACTCCGGAGAAAGTGCCCACAGGTACTCTTGCGCCGGATACCAGGTGACCATGGAACCCTTCTGGAAGGGGATGATCGCCTGCGGATTAATGATTTCCCACTGAGCGTACTGGCCGGAGACGTTGACCGCCTTCGCGAGAATGGAAATGTTCTCGGAAGTAAAAGTGCCCGTCATGCCAACAATAATACCCTGGCGCTTTCCGTTCCGGGTGATGAACGATCTTCTGGTTTCAGAGATTCCCTGAATCACCACGAGCTCGTAAGCGCGGGCCAGTCCCGGGAGAAGAAGAACGAGGGATAAAAAGATATGATGAAGACGCATACGTCTTCATCATATCATGTTTACTAAATTAGGAAGTTATTTCACGAACGGCGGGCGGTAATTCCCGGCACCGCTCGGATCATTCGTAGTTGAGTTAATTGATTCGATATCCGTGTTGAGGAAAGTAGCTTCCGCTTCACCATTTGCAATCCGAATCACACCCATAGTGGCATTGGTTTTTTCACCCACAGAAGATCCATCATCACCCAGAGAAATAAGCGTAGGGGCAAATGTCGCAATCTTAGAGGTGCCACTCGTAAATAATCCGTCCTGATCAAAAGTCGTGGTCGAGGACAGGACGGTGCCATTGGTCTTCCAGCGGAAGAGATAGGAGTTGTAATCCGGTCCTCCGTT
>JAKFFP010000393.1:0-12177 GCA_036675045.1 Bacteriovoracales bacterium
GTGAAATGGCGCGGGCCCTGACTTACGAACTCTCCTCTCTCATCCGTCCCGGCATGGTGGAGGAGGATGCCCACCGGCTTTATAGAGAACTCTCCGCCAAGCACGGAGTCGAAAAGCAGTGGCATCCGGCGAAGCTTCGCTTCGGGCCGAACACTCTGATGAATTTCAAGGATATTTCAGTTCCCCATGTCCTGGGTGAAGAAGATATTTTCTTCATCGATATCGGACCCGTAGTCGATGGCCATGAAGCTGACTACGGAGAGACTTTCTCCGTGGGATCGCAGTTTGATCATAAGCACATCGCTGATTCAGCGAAGAAAGTTTTTGAAGAAGTGGGCGAACACTGGCTCACGTTCCGTCCGGCCGGACCTGAGCTCTACGACTTTGCCAGGGAACGCGCGGAACATTACGGTTATCATCTCAACATGGGAAGCGATGGTCACCGCATCGGGGACTTTCCTCATCATGTGCATTTCAAGGGTGCGCTGGTGGAGTGCGAAGAAACGGTGATTCCGGACGCATGGATCTTAGAGATTCACCTCTACGAACCAAAAAGAAAATTCGGGGCCTTCTATGAGGATATCCTCACAGACCGGCCCCTCGATTAGCTTACTTCGTTTTTTTCAGACCAAAAGCGAGAGTCTTCGTCTTTCTGATTTCTCCGCCAGTCATGCGACTCACGAATACCGTATTAAGAATTGCCTCATAACCAACTTGACCAAAGCGAGCGTTTTTCACAATCACTTCAGTCAATGGGCCATCAACCGGTCGACGATCGTCAGTACAGATGATTCCACCAAGGGTTATGGCCTTACAGTCCATGCTTACACCGATGACTTCAGTGGTGTCAGAAACATTTCCACTCATGCGGTCAACGAATGCTGTACGAAGAGTGACCTTTGCAGAGTGACGGGAATTTTCATTGGTGATCTTAAGCTCTTTCAGGTAACCATCAACCGGACGGGCATCACGAGAGAACGTGATATCCGCGAAGGCCGAAGAGGAAATAAGTGCGGAAAGCATAAGAATTGTGGATTTCATGGATACTCCTAAGTTGTTCAAACCGGCGCATCCTACACGAAAAAAACTCCAGTCTCATAAATCAGGTAAGAAATTCAGCCCCAATAAAAAAGGCCCCTTGGCAGGGGCCCTTTTTTATTTTAACTACCGCCAGGTCTATCTCTTGGCGAGAGCTTTTGATTTCAGTTCCTTATTGTGAATCTGCGCGTACCAGGTAGAAGACTCATCCTGAACGAGATTCAGTTCCATCTTCGTCTGTGAAAGCATCGGAGCAGACTTCATCTCTTCAACATTGATCACATTCACCGAGAAGAGGTAGCAAAGGGCGATGGCCGGTGTGAAGATGGCAGTGATTGTTCTGAGCGTTTTCATGTCTTTTTCCTCGTACTTCCAGTTAACGAATCCCTTCTTGTTTTCGCCATCAAAATCCATTTGATGTCTCCTTGTGAATGTTAGCTTCCTGCTTTCGACTTCGAGTATCCATCCTGGACTCTCGTTGTGAACCTATAAAGCAGGAACCGTGCCAACTCCTTTTATCGGATTCTCATGCTTTACAGTGGGCACTTTTTTCAGAGTGAATTTGTGGCCCCTTAAGTGGTGGTGCCAAAGTAAGAAATGGTGTCACTTCAGATTGATGGAGGGGGTTTTGTTATGGCAGAAGTGCCCTTTTCAATAGGGACAAGCGCTCATTTTAAGATGCATGCGAATGATTTTAGGGAGGATAAGAAGAGAAGGACCAAAATAGAAAAGGCCCCTTTCGGGGCCTTCTTCATCACTAGCGGCTTCGGCCGCTTCTTATTTAGAGATTTCTACTGCAACTTTTCGGTGAGTACTGCGCTGGAGGAATAAGCTCACGAACAACATTGCCATCATTCCTGCTAAAACTGCCATCATTTCCATTTGAGAACTCCTTTATCAAATGTTCGCTTCCTGCGATCGTCTGAAGTTCTCCGTCCTGGTGAGCTTCGTTGGATTCACTTAAGCAGGAATCGTGCCAACACCTAATCAAACGAGTTCAGTAATTTAGCTGCCCTTCACGATGGCCCCATCGCCAGAGTGGCACTCCTAAATGACTCTAGAGGAAGGTGCTTCGATGAAAGAGGAATGTATCGAGGTATCGGTTGGAGCTGTAAATATCGAGGTGGGGTTTGCAGAAGACCGGTGAAAAGAAGGAAGGCTCAGAGAGGGTGCCTTCGTTTATTTGGAGACTGAAATCTTCCTGAGTGTAGTGCGCTGAAGAACCAGTGTTGTTGCCAGCATTGCCGCCATTCCTGCCATAAGTGCTATCATTTCCATTGAAAGACTCCCGGTACATCTTCGCCTCCTTGCTCTCATCTCGAGTCCGCCGTCCTGGTGGATCTCGTTGTTGGGAATCCATAAAGCAGGAATCGTGCCAGCATTTAAATCGGGTTTTAAGGCCATTTAAGGGGGTTCTGGAGCCGCTCTGGCCCCTGACTGGTGACATCGGGTGGGGACAAAAAAAAATCCGGTTGAGACCGGATTTTTGAAGAGTCCTGTGATGTGGGGGAAGACTTACTTACGGTTCGAGTGAAACTTCTGAAACATGAATGTGAAGGTGATCCCGAGAAGAACAATTGCTCCGACACCTAAAACTGCTCCTGCTTCCATTCTCTCTTCCTCCGTGAAAAAAAAAGGTGGTTCATCCTTGAACCAAGCGGGCCCTTCGCTGGACTCTCGCTGCTCGAACATCCGTGAGACTTCTACTTATAATCTTCAATCTTTGAAGAACGACTCATCAGCCATCCTGGCAAGTTCGTCGTTTCTTGTATCAAGTAAAAGCATAAAGCATGCCAAGTTAATTACAAGTGTTCCAGCAGGGTTGGAATAGATGACTTCCTTCATCGGGGCCAGCTTGATCCTCTTCAGTGTCACTTAGGTGGTGCTTCTTTTCCGAGTAAGTTTCACCCCTATATATAGGACCTGCTGGAAGGACCAATTGTAATATCATTTGATAAAAATTTTTTACCCAGACTATTGTGCATGTGTGGCGAGCATGAAAACATTCTTAGTAAGGGAACGAGGATTGGTTCCCACAACTCACCAGGAGGGTGAAACCATGAAACCACACTACTACCTCATGAAAAGCAAAAAGATTCTCCGTCTCGAAGGCGATGTTTCCTTTGATTCGCTTCCGCTGACTTTCCAGGGACTAGTATTCGACAGAAATGATGTGGTTTCTCTGGATCAGGAACAGGCCAATTGGCGGGTCGCTATCTTCCGGGACGAAATCCTTGAGATGGAAGAGTTTCAGGAATGGATGGCAACTGCGGTTCACTTCGAAGAAGAAGAGGAACTGGAGCTGGTGGCCAACTAGACCGTGTTATTTTTACAGACTTTCACCCTTCATCGGGGCCCGGCGGTATGATGCCGCCAATTTTGAGGTGCCCCGATGAAAACAATCTCATTTATTCTTTGCCTCCTCTTCTTAGTCTCATGCGGTAAGGACAATAAATCCGGAAGCCGGCCCGATAACTTCCAATCAGAGCCTTTTCTCACAGATGCTGAAATCACTGATGTGACCAATACCAGAAACGGTGTGATGGTCCAGGGAACTCAGGCAAACTTCGCTATCCCCGTTACTCGGGTCACTAATATCTTCCGATCCAAAAATCTGATCGGTGTGATCTTCGACAACGGCGGACTCCGCGTGAAGATCTACAACGCTCTCGGAAGAGCTGTCTTTAATGAAACGATGATCATGCGTGAACCAAGAGTGAATGTCGGTGATGATGTCGCTGCGATTGATTACATCGACTCCCGCGGGAACGCGCGCGTCCTCGCTGTTAACACCGCCGGCAAAGTTTTGATCTCTCTTACAGCACAGGCCATTCGCGCGAAAGCCGACTACGGAGTGGTTGCGATTACCTATCGTACAAATTCCGGTGAGCGGGCGATTGCGATGGAAGCGAACGGAAGAGTCCTCGTTCCGGATAACCGCACTTATAGCTACCCACGCTTTACCATTGATCCCTACGTGCTGATTTTCAGACATAGCCAGGACGTGAGGCAGATACCTCACTAATGCCAAGAGAACTTGGCGAACACGGGAATCTAAACCCTATGAAAGGATTAGCCCCGAAACCTAAGTGACGGAAACCCTGTTAGAGTGCCTCAGCGGAACGCGTTCCATGTGACAATGCCTCAATTAAAACGGAGGCCCTCAGTGGAAGCTAAAAACAATCCGCAAGATACTTCTCGGCAGGAAATCATAAAAAATTTCATGCCCACCATCCGCTACTGGGCACGCCACTACCATTATCACTATCATCAGGTACTTGATCTGGAAGACCTTGTGATGGTCGGGGTCATCGGTCTTATCGATGCCATGAATAAGTACAAGAAGGATAAGAAGAACCAGTTCAAGACCTATGCGGAATTCCGTATCCGGGGTGAGATTATTGATGAACTCCGGAAACAGGACTGGATGACCCGTTCAGAAAGAAACAAACAGAAGAAGTATCAGAAAGCAAAAAACAATCTCACTGAAGAACTGGGACATGTGCCTTCTCAGGAAGAACTGATGAATGTTCTCCCCTTCAAGTCAAAAGACATGATCCGACTTGAGCAATACGAAAAGGGGGACACGATCAAGCCGTACATTGAAGGTGAGACCCAGGGGCTCGGCTCTCTGGTGAATTCCGAGTTTGATAACTATGCTCTGAAGAAAACTCTTTCAGTCGTCCTGGAAGAACTCCCAAAGACCATGAAGCTCATTGTGACTCTGAAGTATTTTGAGGATCTGAACTTCTTTGAGATCTCAAAGATCGTGAGCCTTTCCGAAGGCAGGATCTGCCAGCTCCACGCTGAAGCCATTGATCTATTGAAGAATCACCTGGAAGAGAAAAAAATTGATATTCTGGCCGCGTAATCCAGGATGATAGGATCTCCATCATGCGAATAGTTTTCCTGTCCATCCTGGCGCTCTATTCATTCTCCGCGCCCGCAAAACAGAATCCTGAAACCTTCCTGAGTGGTTGCACAGTCTTCAATCTCCAGGGTGAAATCAAATCTTTCCCCGGTGTATTTTGCCAGTTCCTGGACGACGGGACTTTCATTTCCGGAGGTAACGGCCTGCGGAGAATAGGGAAAAACCACACCGTCATGTGGGAGCAACCGGGGATCTATCATCATCAAGTGAATCTCTCTCCGGACAAGAAGCGCATTCTTGCCCTCTCTTCTGAGATAAATCTCCGAGGTAAGCTCCGGGAACGGGATGACGTGATGATCATCCATGACATTGAAACCGGGAAAGTACTCCACCGACGTCTCGCCCGGGATATTCTGACGGCCAATAAGATAACGCCACTTCATAAAAAATATCCGGCGAGCGCGGTCGCGGAAAATGGAGACCTTGAAACCAGTCACTTCAACACCATTTATGAGATCCCCGATAATGCTCAGAAATCAAAAATCTCATATCTCAGGCCCGGGAATATTCTCATCAATAGCATTGTGCTGGGGATTTTTATCCTGACTCCCGATCTTCAGAAGACACTTTATCACAAGGTAATTTCCCGGGCCCAACGTCATCAAATCCATGACGTCCAGGTGTTAAAATCCGGGGAGTTTATCTTCTTCAATAACCAAGTGTCTGATCCCGCAGAAAAGAATAACTACTCTGCGATTAACAAGTTTGATCCGGTGACGAATAAAATTACTTACGAGTTCACCCCGAAGCCGAAAGGTTTTTTCTTCTCCAGCTCAGGCGGAGGTGTTCAGGAAATAGATGAAGACCAATTGTTCTTCAGTCATTACCTGATTGGTGGATATTTGTACTCCCGGAAGAAAAACACCCTGATCCTCACGACTCCCGGGACCTACGGGAAGCTGTACGATTTAAAACCCACCCAGCAGATTAAGATGGTTGATATCAGAAAATTCCGGGAAAACTCAAAGTAATCAGGAATCAGCGTACTTCGAATAACCAGTCCGGTTGTACATCGTTCGCTTCACCCAGGTCCGGAAAAAGGTCATGAGATCATCGCGTACTTTCTCACCCTCAAGAATTCCGAGAGCATGAGCAATTGATTCGTACGTTGAGACCCACTCAGGATGCCGGGCCTTTCGCAGCATGTACTCGGCCTGTATTCCCGGAGGGAGTCTCACGGCCTGCATGGTCCTGAAGGCTTCTTCCCGGTTTCTCACTTTGTTTGCCTGGGTCCACTTTCCATCAGGGACAATCAGGTGATGGGGCCCGGGATTATTCTTCAAAAAATCTGGATTGAGTTCAACTGAGTCTTCAGAAGGAAAAAGGAACAACCGCTGGCCCGATCGGGCGAGAATCTCATCCGGTGTGAACCTTTCGTGCTCATGGCCGCGGATATAAATTTCCGCCTGGCCCGGTATCATTTTTTTTATGAATTGGGCGGTATTTGATGTGAGAGTAAGCTCACTCACATGAACGACCAGGGAGATATTTGTCTGTATCTTGATGGGTTTAATTTCTTCACAGACACAAAGCGGGAGATTAATCCGGCAGTAAGTGCATCGCTGAGAAGTTATCGCCCTTCTGTTCACTGACCTGCTACCCTGAGAACTTCACGAACCTTATCGAGTGTCACGAGGTTCCTTTCTCCCATGGGAGAAAATCCGCGCTTCTCAAAACGGGCGACGACTTTTGCAGCGACGTCCTCTTTAATCCCGTAAGCTGAAAGCTTGGTCGGAAGTCCCATGGTTTCAAAAAACTCCACCGTCTTCCGGAAGGCACCCTGAAAATGATCCTGATTATTTCCAATCTTCCAGACTCTCTCAGCGTATTGGCTGATCTTGGCACTCTTCTCTTCCCGCATGACCCACATCATGGCAGGGAAAACAATCGCGAGTGTCTGCGCGTGATCAAGTCCGTAAAGGGCGGTGAGCTCATGTCCGATAGCGTGAGTGGACCAGTCATGGGGAACTCCTGGGCCAACAAGCCCGCCCAGGGCCATGGTCGCGCACCACATGTAGTTTGAGCGTGAAATATAATCGTTGGGGTTCCGGAGAGATTTGGGACCCTCTTCGATGAGAGTCTGAAGAATGGATTCCGCAAAACGGTCCTGGAGCGGAGAATGAGAAGGGAAAGTGAGATACTGTTCCATCACGTGCACAAAGGCGTCCACGACACCGTTTCCGATTTGCCGCTTATCAAGTGACATGGTCACTTTCGGATCAAGAATGGAGAATTTCGGAAAGAGCAATGGATGTCCCGCGGAAAGTTTCTCTTCCCCGCGTGAAAGCACAAAAAAACAATTCATCTCAGAGCCGGTCGCCGGAAGTGTCAGGACTGCTCCGTACGGGACAGCTTCCGTGAAGACCAGGTCTTGCCTCGTGAGAATGTCCCAGGCCTCACCTTTATGGTGAACGGCCAGAGAAATGAATTTCGCAGAATCCACCACCGATCCCCCCCCAACAGCGAGAATGAAACCGATCTTTTCCTTCCGGATGAGGTCGACTGCTTCCATCGCTTTGTCATAAGTGGGATTAGGACGCACACCGGAAATTTCAAAAACTTTCCTGCCCCCTAAAGCGGTCATGACCTGCTCATAGACACCGTTAGACTTGATGCTTCCTCCCCCGTAAAGGAGAAGAACCGGTCCTTCGGGAAGAAGTTCAGGCAGACGTGTGATGTTGCCTTCACCAAAGAGAATTTTGGTCGGATTATGATAATCAAAATTTTGCATGACCAAATAGTAAAGGAAGGCCTAAACTTTAACAACAGGAGTTCCTATGTCAAACAGCGTTTATGATTTCTCAGTTAAAGACATCAGCGGTAAAGAAGTTTCACTTTCAGACTACAAGGGAAAACTTCTTCTCATCGTGAACGTCGCCAGTAAGTGCGGATTTACCCCGCAGTACGAGGGACTGGAAGCACTTCATAAAGAACTGAATGGTCAGGTGGAAGTTCTGGGTTTTCCCTGCAACCAATTCGGAAAACAGGAGCCGGGTGACGAGGCGGAGATCAAGAATTTCTGCTCACTCACTTACAATGTCACGTTTCCCATGTTTTCAAAGATTGACGTCAATGGCAGCGACACTCATCCCCTCTACAAGTTCCTCAAGGGTGAAAAACCCGGTCTTCTCGGCACGGAAGCGATCAAATGGAACTTCACAAAATTCCTGGTGGATAAAAACGGCCAGGTCGTAAAACGTTACGCACCGACTGATAAACCCGAAGACATTAAAAAAGATCTCGCGAAGTATCTGTAGCATTTTTGTCGGGAGGCATTCTCCTAGGGAAAACTGTCCTGTCAGAGTAGAATTATCCTTATTTCTTAAGGAGATCCTATGCTTTATTCCGGAGAGGCGTTTCGCCTTGAAAGTCTGCCCAACGATATTCTGAAAGTGGTCTTTGATCTCAAGGATCAATCCGCGAATGTCTTCAATGCCAAGGCCCTGAAGGAACTGGCCGAAGTGCTGGAAGTCGTAAAAAAACAAAAGGCCAGAGGCCTTCTCTTTGCTTCCGGGAAACCCGGCGGATTCGTTTTCGGTGCGGACATCACCGAGTTCATGGGACATTTCCAGAAAACAGAAGAAGAGCTCCAGAAATTTCTTCATGGAGTGAATCAGACCTTTAATGGATTTGAGGATCTTCCCTTTCCGACCGTGGCGCTGGTGAATGGCTTCGCCCTGGGTGGCGGCTGCGAGATTGCCCTGGCGATGACTTATCGCCTTGCCTCTCCCAAGGCGCAGATCGGATTACTTGAAACAAAACTCGGAATCATTCCCGGATGGGGCGGCACTGTTCGTCTTCCTCGTCTCATCGGCGCCGATCACGCCATTGAATGGATCACGTCAGCAAAACAATATAAAACTGAAGAAGCACTCAAATTCGGAGCGATCGACGGAATCGTTGAGGAATCACTCCTTGAGACAGCAGGGCTTAAACTCCTGGAGCGCGCGATCAAGGGTGATCTCAACTGGGAAGGAAGGAACCAGCAGAAAAAAACTGCCCTTCAGCTGGATCGCATTGAATCCACCATGAGCTTTGATGGCTCAAAGGCTTTCGTCGCGGGCCTTGCCGGACCAAACTATCCGGCACCGGTCACAGCAGTCGAGGTGATGCAGAAAGGCTCAAAACATGGTCGCGACGAGGCCCTGAAATTCGAGGGTGAAGCTTTCGCGAAAATGGCGAAAACAAAAACGGCGGAATGCCTGACCCAGGTCTTTCTCGGTGATCAGTACCTGAAAAAAGTTTCCAAGAAGATGACCAAAGACGCGGTCCCGACGAAGATGGGTGCCGTTCTTGGTGCGGGGATCATGGGCGGCGGGATTGCGTACCAGTCTTCTTCCACCGGAACTCCGGTTCTTATGAAGGATATTAAAACCGAGCAACTTGAGCTCGGGATGAATGAAGCCTCGAAGATCCTCAACAAGGAGCTCGAGAGAAAGAAAACGACTCCTGAAAAAATGGCAAAAGTCATCTCTCACATTTCGCCGACACTCTCCTATTCTGATTTCGCTCACACGGATTTCGTGGTTGAAGCGGTGGTCGAAAACGAGAAAGTGAAGAAAGCAGTTTTAGCGGAAGTCGAAGGGATCGTATCTGCGGAGACAATTCTTGCTTCCAATACATCAACGATCTCAATCACGAAACTCGCCGAGGGCCTCAAGCGTCCGGAGAATTTCTGCGGCATGCACTTCTTTAATCCTGTTCACCGGATGCCTTTGGTGGAAATTATCCGCGGGGCGAAGACTTCGGAGAAAACGATTGCTCGTGGTGTGAATTACGCTCTTCAAATGGGGAAAACTCCGATTGTCGTCAATGACTGCGCGGGCTTTCTCGTGAACCGCATTCTCTTCCCCTACTTCAAGGGATTTGTTCATCTCCTGGAAGATGGCGTTGATTTCCAGAAGATCGACAAAGTGATGGAAAAATTCGGCTGGCCCATGGGCCCTGCCTATCTCCTCGATGTCGTGGGGATTGATACCGGTGTTCACGCTTCAAAAATCATGGCGGAGGCTTTTTCTGATCGCATGGCCTACTCTTCAAAGACCATCCTGGAAGTGATGTATGAGAACAAGCGCTTCGGTCAGAAGAACAATCTCGGTTTCTATGAATACGAAATGGACAAGAAAGGGAAACTCGTAAAAAAAGTTAACCCCGCGGTTTACGAACTCATTAAACCAATCGTTAAAAAGACCGTGGAAGTGACGGATGAAGATATCGTCATGCGGATGATGATTCCGATGATCACAGAAGCCTCCCGTTGCCTCGAGGACAGGATTGTGGAAACGGCGACGGAAGTCGACATGGGTCTTCTTCTCGGTCTTGGCTTTCCTCCGTTCCGCGCGGGAGCGCTGAAATACGCTGATTCTATCGGACTTAAAAATCTCGAAGAGATCTCGAAGAAATATGCCGGGATCGGAAAAATGTATGAGCTGACACCGAAGATGAAGGAAATGGCAGCTCAGAATAAAACTTATTATTAGTAGAGGAAACTATATGAAAAACGCAGTAATTGTCGATGCAGTCAGAACTCCCATGGGGAAATCCAAGGCCGGTGTTTTCAGAAACGTCCGCGCGGAAGACCTCTCGGCCCATCTCATGAAGGCGCTCCTGAAACGTAACCCGAACATGAATCCATCGGAGATCGAAGACATCATCTGGGGATGCGTGCAACAAACACTTGAACAATGTTACAACATCGGAAGGAACGCCCAACTCCTCACGGAAATTCCCAAAACAGTTTCAGCGCAAACTGTAAACCGCCTTTGTGGTTCATCCATGACCGCCATTCACATGGCGACTCAGGGGATCTGGTCCGGCGAAGGTGATATTTATCTCTGCGGTGGTGTTGAGCACATGGGACACGTTCCGATGTATCACGGAGTGGATTTTAACCCAGCTCTGGCACTCACAACTTCCAAGGGCGCGGGATCCATGGGGTTAACCGCCGAACTTCTGGGCCGGATGCATGGAGTGACCAGACAGATGCAGGATGAGTTCGCTGCCCGGTCTCACCAGAAAGCTCATGAGGCGATGGTAAAAGGCCGCTTTAAGAATGAAGTTGTTGCAACTCCCGGTCACGATGAAATGGGTGTTCCTTCTCTCATTTCAACCGATGAAGTGGTCCGTCCGGAAACAACTCCTGAAACTCTCGCGAAGCTCCCTGCTGTATTTGATCCGAGAAACGGAACCGTCACCGCCGGAAATTCTTCCGCTTTGTCTGATGGAGCTTCCGCCGTTCTCGTTATGAGCGAAGAAAGAGCTCACAAACTGGGACTTAAGCCGCTCGCGAGAATTGTGTCTATCACTGCAACGGGGTGTGAGCCAAGTATCATGGGATATGGCCCAGTATCGGCCGCCAAGAAAGCTCTCAGCAAGGCGAAACTCTCCATGGACCAGATGGATATCGTGGAACTCAATGAAGCATTCGCTGCTCAATCTATTCCTGTCATGAAAGACCTGGGTCTTCTTGAGCGCGCCGACAAATCAGTTAACCTCAATGGCGGTGCCATTGCTTTAGGACATCCGTTAGGATGCTCAGGCGCGCGGATCACGGGAACGCTGGCGCATCAGCTGCGCGAGAATAACAAGCGCTATGGACTGGCTACGATGTGTATTGGATTGGGACAAGGTGTGGCGACGGTTATTGAGAACTTGAACTGATTTGAAAGAACGGGCCGCACCTTCATGCGGCCCTTGAAATATCAGCGTTCGCAGGACGTCTTCATGATCACGCACCTTACAGTGGTCCGGAAGACGCGAGCACGAATTACGAATATAACGCCGATAAAGATCTAACAAAAATCATTCTCCCGAACGGAAAAGAGATCAACTATCTGTACAACACAGACGGAAGGCTTCAGGAGAAAAATGATAATGAGATCAATTATATCTACAGCTATAACTATGGGGATACTCGTCCAATCTCGATTTCAAAATCCGATGGAGTTGTTCTCAGTAAAACCTACTATGGGCCATTTCTGGGCTCTGAAGAACAGGCAAGAATTGAAGACAACACCACTATCGCAAAAGTAATCTTCTCGTTCGACGATAATTTCCGGCAGTCGAGGATTACTCTTCAGGACACCAATGGTGCCTATGCTTACACTCCCTACTACTTCTATGACCGCGATGGTCTTATGACCCAGGCGGGAGAGCTTTCTCTCAAGAGAAGCCCTTCTTCGGGACTCGTTCAAGAGCTTAAGCTCGGA
>JAKFFP010000243.1:0-12151 GCA_036675045.1 Bacteriovoracales bacterium
GTTCTGAAAGACGGCGTCGCCCTTTATAACGAAGACGGCATGGCCATTACGAAGTACCAGGCGTGGTCAGAAGAAGAGCTTCAGAATTTCCAGCAAATCGTGTCTTCAGCTCTCGGGATCAACATGACCCGTGGTGACAAGCTCGTCATTAAAAATATGGAATTCGCGAAAGAAGATCTCGCTGAGATGGATGCGATCATGAGAGCGCGTGAGAACCGCGAGCTCTATAAGAATATCGTGAAGTACCTCATTATCGGTGCCATCATTTCTCTCTTCTTCTTCATGGTTGTCCGTCCGTTCATCCAGTGGCTCACAGAGAACTCGGTTGAATCGATCGAAGACTTCCTGCCTAAGACGATTGAAGAACTTGAAAAGATCCAGGCAAACCAGAGACTCCCGGGCCTTGAGGATGTTCTTCCGACGATGGATGACAGACTTAATCCTGAGAAGATTGAAGGAAATATGATCCGGGAAAAGATTATCGCTCTCGTGGAAGCGAATCCTGGAAAAGCAGCGCAGGTGGTTCATGACATGATCCACACTGCTGAATCGAACAAAGAGATTGCTTAGTTTTAATATTGATTCGTAGGGGTGAGAAGTGGCCGAAGAACAGAAGAGTTTAGAACCTGATGTGCAATATGCACTTCTGTCAGGACAGGAGAAGGCTGCAATCCTTCTATCTGCATTGGGGCCGACAACGACCAAGCTGATCTTCAAGCACATGAAAGACAATGACGTGAAGAGGATGATCAATACGATGTCATCCATCTCCAAGTCACCCATCTGGATGGTAAAGAGAGTTCTTGAAGAATTCTATTCCTCCATCAATGAGGACGCTGAACTCCTGTTCTCAGAGAACAAGGGTCGTGATTTCATTCTCAGCACTTTAGGTGAAGACCGCGCGAAACAGCTCCTGGGTCAGATCGTGGACGTAGGAACTAATAATACACTCGAATCTCTCGAGCTCGTTGATACCAGAACACTCGCAAACTTCCTTGTGAACGAGCACCCTCAGACAATTGCTCTGATCTGCGCTCACTTACCGGTAGAGAAGAAAGTGGACGTTCTCCGGAAGCTTCCGGAAGGTCTCCAGGCGGAAGTGGTTCTTCGTGTGGCGAACCTCGACTTCGTTTCTCCTGAACTCATTGCCCAGCTCGATGACGTTCTTAAAACAGAACTCTCTACTCTCGGTTCAATCGATACCCAGCAGCTCGGTGGTATCGAGCCGATCGCAGATATGCTCAACCTCATGGACAAGACTTCTGAGAAGAACATCATGGCCCGGGTGGAAGAGAAAGATCCGGAACTCGCGGAAGAAATCCGGAAACTCATGTTTGTCTTCGAAGACGTTGTCTACGTCGACGACCGTGGTATCCAGGAACTTCTCAAGATCGTCGACAATACGAAACTTGTTACAGCTCTCAAGACAGCGCCGGACGACGTCAAGGCGAAGCTCTTCAAGAACATGTCGAATCGTGCGGCGACTCTTCTCAAGGAAGATCTCGAATCGATGGGACCTACAAAGATCTCCGATGTGGAGAAGGCCCAGCAGGAGATCGTGCAGCAGCTTAAAGATCTCGAAGCGAAAGGCAAAGCACTCATTGCTCGTGGTGGAGAAGGCGACTCGTTCGTCTAACAGGATAGAAAATGCAGAAGCAGCGTGATGACATCAAGCCTTTCAAGTTTACCGAGATCAACAGCGATCACGTTGTTTCCGGTAATCAATTTGAAGCTTTTGCCTTCAAGGACCTGAACGGCGCGACGGTAAACACCCGCGTAGCATCCGATGCCGATATCCGCAGTGAGCGGAATTTCGCTGCCAAAAATGATTTTAAGATCGATGAACTCGTAAAAGATTATCGCGGTCTCTCCCGTCAGGAGCAGACTGATCTCGAAAAGAAGATCCAGGTAGAAGTTAACAAGCGTGTCGAAGCTGCTTATCAGAAGGCATACGCTGAAGGGCTCGCAAAGGGTGAGGCCCTGGGCCGCGAAGAAGCGTTGGCAAAACACTCAACTGAGCTCTCGGGCAACGTGGATGATTTTGTTAACATCATCACCGGCCTTCAGGATCAGACCACTGCTTATATGACTCAGCATCGCGCTGAAGTTTATGAATTTATCAAGCGCTTCACAAAGTGGATCGTAATGAAAGAGATTAATGAAAAAGTTTATCTCGAGCAGCTTCTTGAAAAACTTGTACTTGAACTTAATTGCAGAAAAAATCTCATTATCAAAGTTGGCCGCGCCCAGTTTGAGGCGATGCCTGACGTGATGAAAACCGTCGAAAGCCGCCTGGGCCAGCTTCAGAATTCAAGAATTGAAATTGTCCCTGAGCTTCGCCACCCGGGAATTATTCTCGAGAGCGAAAATGGCCTGATCGACGGATCACTCGAAGGCGTATTCTCTAACATCGATAAAGTATTCGGGCAGGTCCTGGGCCATGAATGAAAATCTTGGCCTGAACCAGATTCTCCGTCATATCGAAACTAAGCTTCCCTACGAAAAAATCGGAAAGATCGTCGCTTCACGCGGAATGGTCTATGAAGCCTCTGTTCCCCGCGCGGTTCTGGGGAGTAACGTGGAATTCATCGCCGAGAACGGCGAGCGTTCACTCGGCGAAGTTGTAGCGATCTCGGGACAGAATTGCATGGTGATGCCTTACGATGAGATCTCCGGCATTAACTCCGAAACCCGCATTCACTTAAAAGATATTGTTACAGAAGTTAATATCTGCGCCGGCATGCTCGGACGGGTTATCGATTTCCAGGGAAATCCTCTTGATAACAAGGGCCCGATTCAGGGTGCTTTTGAAAGAAGATCAATTTTCGGAACACCGATGAATCCTCTGGATCGCCCGCCAATCCGCGAGGCACTCGATACCGGAATTAACTCCATCAATTGCTTTATCACTGCCGGAAAGGGCCAGCGTCTCGCGATCATGGCCGGTTCTGGTGTCGGTAAATCCGTGCTCATGGGTATGATTGCCCGGAACACCAACGCTGATATTAACGTGATCGCACTGATCGGTGAGCGGGGTCGTGAGGTTCTCGAGTTTATCCAGTCAGATCTCGGCGAGGAAGGACTCAAGCGCTCGGTCGTGGTTGTTGCGACCTCAGATACTTCCGCACTCATTAAAACGAAAGCTGCGTACACTGCGACGACAATCGCAGAATATTTCCGTGACCAGGGTCAGGACGTCCTTCTCATGATGGATTCCATCACCCGTTTTGCCATGGCCAATCGTGAGATCGCACTCTCTACCGGAGAACCTCCGGGACAAAAGGGCTATACCCCGAGTGTGTTTGCGAAACTTCCGAAGCTCATGGAGCGCGCGGGAACGAAAAAAGGTGCCGGCACCATTACCGGAATCTATACCGTTCTCGTGGAAGGTGGAGACATGGACGAGCCCATTGCCGATGCGGTGAGAGGGATCTCGGATGGTCACATCGTTCTTTCCCGTCAACTCGCGGCCCGTAACCATTATCCGGCGATCGATGTTCTCGCTTCCATTTCGCGGGTTATGCCAAAGGTTGCAAGAAAAGAGCACCGGATCGTTGCGTCTCACTTGCGTGATCTCCTGGCGGCCTACAAAGAATCAGAAGACCTCATTACCGTTGGCGCTTACGCCCGCGGATCGAATGCAAAAGTAGATAAGGCCATCGTGATCTATGATGACCTGATAAATCTTCTCCGCCAGCAGGTGGAGGAAGCGTTCTCGATTGAAGAGCTTTTCGACCGCATGATTGATATTGCGAGAAAAGCCGAGAACATGTCGGGCTGATAAAAAATGAAAAAGTACCAGTTCAAGCTTGATGCCGTTCTTAAGCTCCGGAAGCTCAGGGAAGAGAACTGCCGTACCGAACTCGGGATTCTCAACCGCGGGCTTGAGCAAATAGACACAAAGATCGCTCAGGAAAAAGAAGAAATCGGAAAGTATTACCAGATCCAGGAAGTATCTCTTAAAGAAGGTGCGTTTGCAGGAAAGCTTCAGGCGTTCCCGGGCCTCATCGCCGCCAAAGATAAGAATATCGAGCTGCTGGTGCGAGCTAAGCAGAAGCAGGAAGGACTTATCGTTGAGAAAAAGCAGGAACTCGCAGAACTCCGGGGCGAACTCAAAGTCATGGAGAACCTGAAAGAAAAAGATTTTGGAGAATGGAAGAAGGCCTATAATAAGGAAATCGATGAAAAGGTGGAAGAGCAGACTCAGATCTGGCTCAATCATCGCGACAAAAAGGCCGGACCATGAAAACTTTTTTCTTTCTCGCTGCACTTTCCTTGTCGGCTATAGCCGCAGATCCCAAGCTTTACTCAGAAAAAGACTTCGTGAAGAAAGTGAACGAAGAAGTAAAAAAGAAAGTCGACACCATTAAGAATAAGTCAGTCTCGGATCTCACCAAAGAGCTCCTCGATAAAGAAGAGAAACTCAAGCTCCGCGAGATCGAACTTCAAAAACAGCAGGACTACCTGAAAGTCTCGGAAAACGAACTGGCCCGTAAATACTCAGACTTTGAAGCACGCCAGCGCTCTTTCCTTGGTTGTGTAAAAGGCAATGAAGAAGAAAGCAAGGCCCGTGTCGGTCAATTGGTGGAAACAATCTCCAACATGAAACCTCAAAAAGCTGCGGAGATCCTTTCCGTTCAGGATTCTGAAATAGCCGTGCAAATTCTTCGGATGATTAATCCCAAGACTGCCTCTAAGATCTTCAATTTCATGGACAAGGAAATTTCCGCCAAACTCCAGAAGCAGTATCTGGAGATGAAGAAGTAACTTCTTCCGGCAAACTTTTCCCTTCTTATTTAAGAATCAGTTAACAAACATTTCCTTCCGATAAATCCAAGGTAAATCCATGGAAGGAAATTATGCGCGCTCATTTTATTTTCATCATTTCTCTCTTCGCACTCATATCGTGTTCGGGGAAAGCTCCCGTCAAGACAGGATTTGAGATCCGCCTGGAAGGTCTTCCCGCGGCTTCAACCTATGGCGGATTAATCATTTTTGGTAAAAGCGGAACTCAAAGTTTCAGCCGCGTCCTGGCCAACGGAGTTGGCAGTGTTGTCGGTTCGGCCGTTGAAGAGCTACCTAAGAATACCACTTGGGAGATAGGTGCTGTCGCGTGGTTAGGTTCCGAAGCTTTTACCGGTGAAATCAGATGCAGTTTTGGCTCTCATCCTATCGGCGATGCTGATACCGCAACGATTAACCTCAGTCTCACAAATCAGCGCTGCTTCGATGCCGGAGTTGCCCTGCCTTCGACTTATACGGGCGCTGTCACCAAAGTCTTCGAGACAGTCACCAGCTCATTCTGCGAAGGCGATATTTCAACACGATCAAACGCGATTTGTGATTACTCAGAGACCTTGCGGCCGGTTGAAAAAGGATTCGCCGGAAGTTATCAGTTCATCGTTTCCGGCATTAAAGGCGAGATTCTCCAAAGTAAATGTTACCGCGCTGGTACTGATGATGAGCCTGCAGCTGCGCCAACCTATTCCACAGCGACTCTGAATATTCCCGCCTTCGATCCTGCTCTGGCAGTACCGTTGAAAGTGCAGGCCTATCTTTCATCGGATTGCGATGCCACCATGGGAAGTATGCTGCTCTCACTGAGTAATCCCGCCGAAGCAAGAATTGACTTCAATTCGCCCGGAGGAAATTTTCTTTACGCTCGAACTCCGGCGGCCTCTCTCTGCACCATCTCTGATACGCAACCAACGGCTTTGGCGCCTGCTTCAGGAAATGGCACGATGGTTTCTCCCTTTCTCATTTGTTCAGAAGCACAGCTTCTGGCCCTCCAGAAAAATTATGCCGGAACCTTCGGTCTCGTTAATGCCAAGGAAGGTGTGTACGTTCTGGGGAGAGATTTGAATCTCATGAAATTCGTGCAATTCGAAACTCTGACGACTCCTGCACATCAGTGCCTGGGCATGGGCGACACCTTCGTCCCCATCGGGAAAGCTTATGACGGATACCCAAGTTGTGTCCTGAATCCTGTTGCCTCTCATGGATCTTTCCGGTTCGATGGGAATAGTCATACGATATCTCATTTTCGTTTTAAATCCTCGTCAGAGAATGATGTGGGGTTTCTTTCAACATTGAGTGGCAAAATTTATGACGTAAAATTTGATCTTACTGAAATTGAATCTGCTGATAATGCGGGCGCGGTCGCTGGCTATACAACCGGCGGAATGATCAAGAATGTGAAAGTCACAAATTCCTTCATTGAAGGTGGAAATAACACTGGCGGGATCGCCGGGAATGTTAACGGATCTACTGCTTTGTACATGATCTTCGGCGAAAGTCTTGATGTTGAAGGCTTCTCGCAAACGGGTCGTCTTTTTGGGAAAATAAATACTGGCGCGCTTAACGATGCTTCATTCGATGGTTCAGTCTACGCATCTAATGGCAGTATGTATGTCGGAGGAATCGTCGGCCAGATGTCGGGTACCTCGATCGATAATGTTGCGAGTAAGGGCATTCTGAGGGGAGCCGCTATTAAGATGGGGGGGATTGCTGGTGCTTCATCTTCCATAAGCTTTGCCCGCTCGGAAATGTATATCAAGGACTATGATTCCAATCCGTCCGGCACCCGTTATATCGGCGGGATCGTCGGCTTTCAGAGTGCCTCGATTACAAATAAGAGCTACTTCGACGGGACGATTGTTTCAGAATGCATCACCGGATGTAACATCGGAGCCATTGCCGGCGACGGTGGCGTGCCAACGGATACGTTTTCGACCTTCCCAGATCCGGCACTTGGTGGCCAGGCTGGCGATGATGTTACCTTTGATACTGACGATGTTTTTATTGGCAACAATCTTTCGGCTGCGATGTGCAGTATTGATCCCGGATGCCAGTGGAGCCAGATTGCTGGGGGCAAGCCTTTATTAGTTACCTTCGAAGGCGTGGGGAAAGAACCGACTTGTTCAAAATCTCCGAACACGCTCAGCTTATCAGCGCAAGCGGTGAGTCCTTATCTTCGCGGCTCAATTATAAATCCACTTGTGATCTGCAGACCCGACCAGTTTAAGGATATACCTAATTTCCCCGGTAAATCTTTTGTGCTCGAGGATCACCTGAACCTGAATGCATTTCTGAGCTCAGACATGGGATCTTTCTTCGGTCGTATTGACGGAAAACAACACTACATTCATAGCTTTTGGGATCTCGCGAGCACTGGCGATGCTTCGCTTTTTACAACAATTGATTCAAATTCTGAGATTAAGAATCTCCAGGCAGTCGGGTTTCGTATCAAAGCGACATCATGTAGCACGGCTTGCAAAATGGGGGCCCTGGCACTTGATAACGACGGAGAAATCATCAATGTCCGCGTTCAGGATGTGAGTATCGAAGCGCTGAATAATAACACTCAATCGGGAGGACTCGTCTCTTACAACAATGGCCAGATTCATTCTTCCAGAGTTGATGGAGACATGAAATCAAACTCATCCATGGGTGGAATGGTTTATCACAATGTCGGATCGATTGAGCACTCCCTGTCCGATGTTTATATCGATGGCCAGGATCATGCTAATACGATGTACATCGGGGGAATCGCCGGAAGCAGTGACGGAGTCATATCACGATCGAAATTCCGGGGCGAAATCACTGGTCTTGCCACAGGCATTTACGTGGGAGGAATCGCTGGGATTTCAGTCGCAGGATCTTTTTCTGAAAATGAATTTAATGAAGAAGCCAGAATCTTTCCGGGTAGCGGTTCACAATCCGTAGGGGGAATTGTGGGATACATTCCTACCGCAGGATTTCTTACCCGTAACCTGAGCAAGGGAAGCATTCTTTCGTTATCAAACAATAATGTTAAGTCGTTGGTAGGATCGGGAACATATACTAACACAAATAACTATCGCGTGACAGTTCCCGGTGACAGGATTCAGACAGGAGTGACGTCTACAGCAAGTTTCAACGCTGGCTCGGGAATGTGCATTGCCACCGTTTCTGGAAGCGTGGGTTTTGCATCCATACCTGGGATTTTTAAAATCGGTGATGATATATATCACGGCGAATTAGCCGACGGTGCGGCGATTTATAACTTCTACACTAAAACCAAAGACGCAGCTACATGCAGTCTATTGAACAGCGTTGTTGACGTTTATTTAGGCACTGATACCAAAGATAGTTTTTCAATCGCCGCTCTCAAATCTGCCTCCTGGGACATTGGTGATCTGGCAGGAACTGCCACAGACAAGGCGAGAGTCTTTGCTACCTATAAGGCCTGGCTGACTGACACTGATCCTGTAAGTCCTCCGGTCTGGCTCAATGATCCGGATGAAGAAGGATTAGGTCTATTCTTAAGGCATGATTAGTTTTTTAGGGGGCTTACGCCCCCTTAAATTTTTTCATCCATAGTGTCGAATAAGCTCTTTGCATGAAGCAAAGCCTATCCTACGGACGGATTAAACTTGGCTACGAGGACGATGATGTTCGTCCTCTCCCACTTGTTCTTTTTTCCTCGGTCCGCTTTCGCGGAAAAGTTTATCTCCCCAAAATAAGTGATCGCGATGCCTTGAGGATTCTCAAAATTCGTGGAGAAAAGAAAATCTCATTTTCAGATGCCTATGTGGAAGCAATCTGCCGGGACAATCGTGAATCGAATGAAATCGGAGAGGGTAGAGCTCTCATCAGGTGGCTCAAGACGAGAAAGATGATGATTGATTGGAAAAAAAGTGACTATAAAATTCACTCCATGCTTTTCTGTGAGGAAGCGCCGAAATTTGATCTTCATGATGAACTTGCACGAGATCACTTGTTTTCTATATCTCCGGTGAAAGTTCTCGGGAGAAACATCAAACTCTATGTCGAGGATGAGGCCATGCTTTCGCTCATCAATCTCCAGTTTGGGGAAGAAGAGGATTTCCTCTCCCTCGTGAGGCGCTACGTCGCGCGAAGAATTCAGTGGGAACTCTGGAGAGCGCCGGCCCCCACATTCGCGGACTGGGTTAGAAATGAAGGAAAGCGACCGGTCTTTAAGAAAGGACAGCTGGGCTTCAATGCCTATCAACCATGAACTGGATTTCTAAGCAATCACCATGAATAAGTGATTCCCAGGGATGAGTAATCCTGTGTCGGGTTGTCTTTTCCACTGACGTCCCCGTACGTGGCTCGGGAGCCTTCGAGATCCAGCTGCCACGATTTCCAGTAGAAAGTGATGCCAACAGAATTCGTTTTGATTTCGGTATCATTATTTAAGACCTTGCTTCGGGCGGTACTGAGATGAAGGGCCGACCATTCCCAGGGAGCGAGATCAATTCCGAACGTATTCACGTAATCCGGAAGACCGTAGTTGGCACTCCGTCCACCGAACGAAGTTCTTCGCCTGGCAGTTGTACGGGTTAACTTTCCCACGCCGTCTGAATAATTGTAGCGAGTGTGCGAAAAAAACGCTGAAAGCCAGAGGGCCAGTTCCTGATCAAGTGTCACCGTGCCGGATTTCTGAGTGATTTCGCGATCGATCTCAAAAGATGCCCGCGGACCCTGAAGAGTCAGATCCTGAGAGTACTTTAGCTGCTCGAATTTCAGAGACAGGGTCGTCGCTAATTTCGATTTCCAGAAATCGCTTATGACAGACCGAACGGAAAGAGCAGCGCCCCGGCTTCTGACTTCATAGGGATCTTGTCTGCCGATGACTTCGGCCGCAAAATCCCATGTCGGGTTCATCTCCCAGTCGACCCCGATACGGCCTGACTTTGAAATGAGTTCCTCCTTGAGAGCACCGACACCGGAATCACTTTGAAAATAAGATCCGGTGAGCGACCAACCGTTTTTAATACCCACCAGCGCATCTACCGAGAGTGCCTGATAATCATCGGGTCCCCTGGTTCCTGAAAGTCCGACGTCGCTGGCGTAACTCGCGAGTGTGAAAAGCGAAGTCAGGAGTAAAATAATAAACATGTCTCTTCCTTAACGGCGCGTGCGTCTCTGGCGCATCTGACGTCTTTCCCGGCGCAAAGTGCGGATTTTATCTAAGCGCTGAGTTCGCTCCGTCGGACTCAGTTGACGAATCCTTTTCAGACGATCTTTAATGTGTTGTTTGCCGGCGGGATCGAGCTTTTGCCAGCGCTTAAACGCTTCCCTTATTTTTGCCCGTCTTTCTGGTGGGAGGTTTTTGAATTTCTGCCATCTCTTTTTCAATGTACTTTTTTCTTCGGCACTCATGGTCTTCCACTTCGCGTGGCGCTCCCGGAGCTGCGCCTTCTGCGATTCGTCCATTTTTTCCCAGCGCTGAAGTGCATCCTTGGGAACCTGCTCATTCTGAGCGAAAGCGGAGAGGCTCAATAAGAGCAACAGAGGCCAGATTTTATTTATCATCTGCGACTTCCTTGTTTTCATTCTTTTTGGCTTCGTGATTCTCCACGATTGCCTCTACTGTTTCGAGATTCTCATCTTCCAGCGCTTCGAGAGATTCGTAGAATTCAAGATCCCGGACGATCTCAGCGTCGGTCGTGGAAAGTGCGCCGAGAAGAAGAACCATGAAAATGAGTAAGACTATTTTTTTCCTCATGATTTCCCTGTTTCCAAATAGCGTAATTCTGCTTCACTTAAATCTGATATCTCTGACCACAGTTCGATGTCTTCAAAGTTCCGTATCAGCTCTGGCGACTCCGCGAGCATCGCCTGGGGAAGACGAGGCGTTCCCGGCTGAATCCAGATCATCAGTACGACTGCAACGGGCGTGCCCACTGCTATGATCCATTTGCCCCACGGGCGCGAAGATTTTACGAGAACTTTTTCCGCTCTCTGTAAAATCCGTTGATCAGTCCCGCGTGATGGCCGGTGTTCTGTTTTTTTTGCGAGTGATTTGAAAAAGTCCTGACTCATGCGTGGCCCCCTCGTTTCAGACAACCCAGAAGCTTTTCTTTCGCCCGCACCAGGAGCGATTTGACGGCGGAAACACTGGTCTTGAGCTCGGAAGCGATTTCTTCGTAGGACAGTTCTGAATACGAGCGCAGCATGACGGCGTCTTTCTGCGAGAGCGGAAGCTCATCCAGACACTTCTTCACGGAAATATCAGTGGAAGCGCTGAGAACCATTTCTTCCGGATTACTTAAGGGCGATTCCAGTGCCTCCATGACATTATCTGTGTCTTCCACGGAAAGTTTCGCTCCTTCGAGCTGGTGACCATTACTTCTCCAGTAATCAATCATGTGATTTCTGGCCATCATCCAAAGCCACGTCGAAAACTTGCTCTCGAAACGAAAACTCATTCTCTTTTCCAGAAGCTTTGTGAAGCAGTCCTGTAACCACTCTTCGGCCATTGCCTCGTTTCCGCAGTGGTTTAGAAAGTAGCTATAAAGTGGTGTGCGATACTTCATATATATAGTCTCAAATGCCTTGAGGTCATCGGCCTGGAGTCGTTCCATTAAACGGATGTCCTCTTCCTTAGATGAGACGGAGAACACGCCTAAAAGTTGCGAAATCTTCGATTTTTTTGTTGAGCCCACACTAAGAGGCTAAAATCATGGGCTTTCTAAGTAAAGAAATAATTCTGCGCAACTTTTCTCCAGGCCCCCCGTCTAAGGGATAAACCTACCAAACGGAGGAAATATGGGTCACTTAGCGCTTTCTTTACTTCTTCTCATCCTTTGCGCCTGCCAGGGGAAAGAAACCAGCTCTTCACTCAATACATCAGATCTCGATGTCTATGCCAATTCAATCGAGGCCGGAATTACAGGTGTTTCTGGGGCCGCGGATGATGTGAGTAATGAGCCGATGGTCGCCGAGTCCAGACACTCTTTCTGGAAGAATCTTCTTATCTCTGAGGCCATGGCGGGTTGTTCCCGCATCCTTACTAACGATGGAGCTGGGAACTGTGTTCGCGACGTAAACTGCGATTATGGGCCCTATCTCTGGAGCGGTAATGTTCAGTTGAGCTTTGCCAACGGCTCCGCTTGCAGTCTGTCTGGCTCGGGAGATTCTTATACGAGACTGGTGGACTTCGCCCGTACCGGCGCGCGTGGAATTCTTCAAACTACTTCGAACGACCGCATGGCCTGGACAGGTGAGACGATCGGCGGGGGAATGAAAGTCAGTCAGGTCGATGCCCAGGGAAATCTCGAACTCGATATCCTCGGCCAGCATAAGATTCTCTCCCGCAGTGGAAAGACAATTTTCGATGTGAGCTTTAAGACCGGATCTCCTC
>JAKFFP010000173.1:0-12134 GCA_036675045.1 Bacteriovoracales bacterium
AAGATCGTCGGAATCAACGGTCATGCGGAAAAGAAGAGCGGAAGTTCCCGAGCCACTGATGTAACTCAAAGATTCAGGTCCCCCGTTATCAAGAGTCATGGTCCAGGTGGGAGTTCCGGTGACGTTCACATCTTCGGAGAAATTTACGGTGAATTCTACCGTCTGGCCTGAGTAAGTCGTTCCGCCCGAAGGAAGTGTCACGGAAGATACCGTCGGAACGGCCCCATCGATCTCAACTCCCGTGGTATCGGTAGCAGGGATCGTCCGGTCGACGATGTCGTTTAAGGCAGTATCCCGAATCGTTCCGCCGGTGAGAGTTGTTCCCACCGAAAACGTTGCAGGAAGATTTAATGTGTGGTCGCTTGTCTGAACCAGATAGCGGTAGCGCTTCACCGTCGCTGAAACACTCGAGTTATAGCTTGCGGTCCGGGTGACTCCACCAATGGTGAGTGAAATCGTGGAGGCCGAAATCGTCACCGCTTCACTGAAAGTCAGATCGATATACACGTACTGATTCCTGCGATAGTCGGGGTGATTGGTGGCCGCGGTGGAGCTGATTTCGGAAGATATTACCGTCGGTGCCACGCCATCAAAGCGGAAACCGGGAATAATGGTGTAGGTGAAATCGAGATCAGCGTTTGTTCCGTGAACGTTCTGGATCGTACCGGCGTTGAGAGAAAGTGGTGAGGAGAAGTTGACTCCGTCGGTGTCCAGATCCGTACTCACCACGGTGTAAGTGAAAAGAAGATTCGACGTTCCCGAGCCGGAGAGATACGTGAGATCGCGCGAGGTGCTTCCCACCACCGCGGTGAGAATGGGCGAACCACTCACGGTCACTGCTTCCGAGAATCTTACTACCACCTGAAGCGTATCACCGAGCTTGTAGTATCCCGAGGCGGGAAGTGGTGAAGGCGGAACGATAGCGGTGATTGCGGGTATCGGTGCGGAGACATTGACTCCGGTGTAGTTATTCTGCGGCAGAACATCGGTCACATTGTTAACCAGGCAGTAAGCACCCGAACAGATGGTAGATTCGTTGATGAGAAATGAAGCAATGTCGATTCCATCAGTGTCGACGTCTCCGCCGATCACGGTATAGCGGTAAGTGAATTCAGCTGTTCCACTGCCGCTCACGTACTGCGCTTGTTTTGTGGAATCGGTTCCGATCGTAATGTTGAAGTATGAGGTCGTGGCGCTCGCTGTAACCACGCGATCAAAACCAACTTTGAAATCAAGATTCATCCCCGGTGTGTAAGTCGCGAGGGCCGGAGGTGTGATGTTGGTGAGAACCGGATAGCGACCCCGCACCTGGGTGGCGGTGGAAATGGGAGAGGAGATGAAGGCCGAAAAATCCAAGGGAGCAACATGGCCCGCGAGATTTTTAATTGTTCCGCTGTTTAACTGGATCGCTGTCGTTACGGGCATTCCGCCCAGGGCCTCGTTACAGTCCTTCTCAACGGTGTAGCGAAAGCGAAGTGTTGTGGTGCCGCTTCCGGAAACGTAGTCAGCATTTTTTGTCTGAGCACCGGCGACGGTACACTCATTGAAAGTAAGATCAATCGACGGCGTTCCGGTGACGACTACTGTTTCGTTATAGTTCACAGCAAAGTAAATAACATTTCCGGCGTAATAGTTTCCGGCAGTGGGTGGAGTAGCACCGGATAAAACGGGTGGAGTCGTATCCACTTTAATTCCGGATGCTGAGGGTACCGTGAGATTCAGTGTCACATCCGTGAGTTCAAACTGGATCGTGCCTCCGTTCAGGTCAAGTGTACTACTCACGCTGATTCCATCTGCATCGGAATCACCCGGCACGATGGTGTAGGCAAACGTAAGACTCTTCGATCCGGAACCGGAAACATAATCGGCATATACCGTAGAGCCACCAATTGTGAGTGCGATTCGCGGAGTACCCGTGACCGTCACGACGAAGGGATGCGTGAGAGTGAAATTTAAAACTTCTGTCTCGGCGTATGAACCATTCACGGGAAGACTTACGGAAAAAACATTTGTCACCGGCACATGGCCGCTGATGAGGTCACTGCCCGCACCACCGTCTTTCACCTGGCACGAGCCAAGAAAAAGTGTTGAGAGTAAAATTAGGACGAAACTTAAAGGCTTCATGCCTAAGACTTATCGACTCAAACCACCGGAATCATTAATCCGGGATTGTTATGAAAGACCCGTGGTTTGGGAGTTTTGTTAGGAGAGTCTTAAGAAAACGATGGCCGTTTCAGCTATTGAGAGACGATTTCGTGGTGATTACCCGACTGAATTTCTGAGACTTCCTCTTCCTGGGGGGCAAGGCAATCCGTGATCTGCTGCTGAAGCTGGTTCAGTTCCTGGGAGATTTCGCTGTCGTTCTTTGTTCCCACCAGAACACAATCGTGAGGGGAGCCCACTTCGATTTCGTTTTCAGCCAAGGCAAATCCCGTGAGGAGAAAAAAAGTGAAGAGGTATTTCATAGGAAATTACCTTTTCACAAGGGCCATCATCTGTCGAATATTTCAAGTGCTGCGTACTGGAGGAGCATGATGGTTTTCGCGTCCTGAATCTCGCCGGATTTCACCATTTCGAAGGCCTGGGTGAACGGAACTTCCATCACTTCGATCGCTTCCTGCTCATTTTGCTGCCCGCCGCCAGAGGAATGGCGATCATTTTCTCCTATGGGAGCTATGTAAAAATGAATGAGTTCAGAGACCGAGCCCGGTGAAGTGTAAGCGGAAAAAATCTTCTTCGGATTCTTAATCCGGTAACCAGTTTCTTCTTCGGTTTCCCTCACAATACAAACCAGCGGATCTTCTCCCTCTTCAACTTTTCCCGCGCACGCTTCAGTAAACATTCCGTCGGGGTGAGCGGCCTGTTGCGACTTGTTCCACCACACCGGAAGACGAAACTGTTTAGTCAGGATCACGGATTTTTTCTCCGGATGATAAAGAAGAATCGTTGCGCCATCGCCGCGGTCATAGACTTCGCGTTGGTGAATATCTTTTTTTCCATTGGGCATGACGTATTCATAGGAAACTTTCGTTAGCTTACCCCAGTTATCAGAGAGAAGTTCTTTGGAGAGGATGTTGATCGTCATGAAGAAGCCTTATGAATGAATTTAATCTCACGCATGAGATACCATTCTAAAATATTAACATGAGGAAGGCACAGTTTAAAAACTTCCGTTATTTCTTTCTGCTCATCTTTTTCCTGCATCTTTCCATGCTCTTCCTTCACATGAATAAAATGTCCGAACCCGATGATTCTCCCGCGCTCAAAGTGAGAATCTTAAAAAACATCGATACCAGTCGTCAGATCGTCGAGTCGGAAGATCCTGAAGATGAAACCAGACCCAAAGATCAGGCGAAGATGTCTGATAAAAACCGCGCCTTCGATCGTGAGACCCGTGCCCGCAATCTGAATAAGTTTCAGAAGGGCCGTGATCTTTCTCTCTCGGCCCTGGGCGGAGACATCAGCAAAAAAGATCCCTTTCAGAGAGCGGCAAAAGAGTATGCCGCCGCCAAAAACGGAAAAAAACAGAACACCGGTGGGAGAGTCGTGAGCTCCACCAATGACTACCTCGAAGAAATTCCCCTGGGTGACACCACTCATCTCAATACCGTGGAGTATAAGTTCTACGGCTACTATCACCGGATTAAGCAAAAGCTCGAAGGCTTCTGGGGAAGAAGTGTGCAGGAAAAAGCCGAGCTTCTCGCCGGACAAGGGCGGATGATCGCCAGTGACGAAAACCACGTGACCGCACTCAGGATTGTGATGGATCCGGCAGGTGAAATCGTCGACGTCGTGATCCTCGGAAGCTCAGGAGTGAAGGAGCTGGACGACGCCGCCATCGAATCCTTCAACCAGGCCGGACCCTTCCCGAATCCGCCTAAGGATCTCATTGTCGACGGCAGAGTTACCATTGAATGGGGCTTTGTTGTTAATTCTTAGACGAACGATTTCTTTGCCGCAGTTTTCACAGCGGGAGAGAATTCCCGAATAGTTTTTTTCATAGACCTTGAAGTGAGTGAGTTCGGTCTGACAGTTCCGGCACTCATGCGTGAGGCGGAAACCGCGATGAAGGACATACCAGGAAGAAACAGATTTGGTATCGATCAGCATGCACCACTCCTTGCGACGAGCTTAAGCTTGTCCCAGTATCCGGAGTGGTGTTCTTAATTTCAACTTTATTTTTTGACGTACTCGAATAGACCCACCATGGTATTTCTCATGGTGCTTCCGCGCATGCCACGCGCGACTTTCAGCGTTTTTCCTTCGACTTTCACTGCACCGAGATCAACGCCCATGACCGTCTCGAAATCCGCTTCATACGTGTCGAGAGTCACGAACATGCCGGAGAGTTTTTTACCCACTCTCACCACGCCATTTTCTTTTTCTTCAGCGTATTGCTCGTTACACGAAGGATCGGCATACCAATCGCGAGTCACCTCATATGAGCCGTTATCGCGAACGTCATAGGACTCAATCATGAATCCCGAATGATTCACGTTCTGTGACTGAATACAGGTTGTGGCCCAGAGACCCACGATCAAAGCTAGATTAAACATAAACACCTCACGAAATTTGAAGCGTTATTTCACGCTGAACCTGTAAACGGTAGTGCTCCTATACTTATTACCCGGTCGCAGGATCGTGGACGGGAAATTCGGATGGTTAGGGGAGTCCGGGAAATGCTGGGTCTCAAGACATAGGCCGGCATTCTTTACGTAAGCATCATTATTTTTCCCGGTAAGTTTTCCGTCGAGAAAATTTCCCGAGTAGAACTGAAGTCCCGGTTCCGTGGTCCAGACCTCCATAAAGCGACCCGATTTCGGATGGAACAGTGTCGCCGCTATTTTCATCTCGCTCATTTTTCCACGCAGAACGTAGTTGTGATCGTAACCGCCACCTTCTGTGACTTTGGCAATATCTTTTCCGATGAGTTTTGGTTCATTGAAATCCATCTCGGTCCAGTTCACTTTCTTGAGCTTCCCGGTGGGAGTGAGATCTTTATCCACTTCGGTCACTTCATCGGCATGAATCATGATTTCGTGATCAAAAATCGTGGTCCCGGCGTCGCCGGAAAGATTGAAGTAGGTGTGGTTCGTGAGATTAATGGGTGTCGCTTGATCCGTTTCTGAGAGGTAATGAATTTTCAGTTCATCTTGATCGCTGAGCTCATAAGTCACTTTCACTCTGAGATTTCCCGGATAACCTTCTTCACCGTCAAGGCTCAGATAAGAAAGTGTCAGCTTGTTTCCTTCCTGCTCGGTTTCCCAGAAGACCTTATCAAATCCCACTAGTCCGCCATGAAGGTGATTGGCCCCATTATTCACCGCGAGCTGGTAATCTTTCCCGTCGAGGGAGAAGCGTCCTTTAGCGATGCGATTCCCATAGCGGCCGATGAGGGCACCGAAATAAGGATGCTGGGGATTATTCTGATAATCTTCGGCGCGATCAAAGCCCAGGACCACGTCACTGAACTTCCCATCCTTATCTTGCGTGAGAATCTTCGTGATGATTCCACCGAAATTCGTAACATGAACTTCCATGTTATTTTTATTTTTCAGGATGTGATTTTTGAGCTCCATCGTAGGGGCACTGTGGAGGAAATGATTGCTCAAATAAAGACGCAAAGCTAAGCTCTAAGAGAACCAAAATTTTCTTAAGCTTCTCTTCATTCCAGAGGTGTCGCCTATGCAATTAGCCGCTGTTGATTATCTGGTTATCGCAATTTACTTCGTGTTTGTTCTCGGGATTGGTTTTGTGGTTAAGCGCAACATGAAATCGAGTTCAGACTTCCTGCAATCGGGACGCTCGCTCCCGCTTTGGATTACGGGTCTTGCTTTCATTTCAGCCAACCTCGGCGCCCAGGAAGTCATCGGCATGGCCGCTTCCGGAGCAAAATACGGAATCATGACCAGCCACTTCTACTGGATCGGCGCCATTCCCGCGATGGTCTTCCTGGGAATATTCATGATGCCGTTTTATTATGGCTCGCGCGCGCGTTCAGTTCCCGAATATCTCGTTCTTCGTTTTGATGAAAAAACCAGAACCTTCAATGCTGTCACTTTCGCGGCGATGACTCTTTTTTCTTCGGGGGTTTCTCTTTACGCCCTGGCACTTTTATTCCAGACACTCCTGGGCTGGCCCTTTGATATCTCGATCCTGATCGCTGCCGGGATCGTCATGGTCTACACTTTCTTAGGTGGTCTCACTTCCGCGGTCTATAACGAAGTTCTCCAGTTCTTCCTCATCGTTCTCGGTATCGCTCCGCTGGTTTTCGTGGGGCTTTCGGAAGTCGGCGGCTGGCAGGGGATCGTGGCGGCACTTCCCGCGGACATGACTTCATCCTGGCAGTATCTTGGTCACGAAGAAGCGAACACCATGGGTGTGAACTGGTGGCAGATGGCCCTGGGACTTGGATTTGTTCTGTCCTTCGGTTACTGGTGCACCGACTTCCTCGTCGTTCAGCGTGCGATGATCGCGCGAAACATGTCGGCCGCTCAGCGAACTCCGCTCATCGCCGCTTTCCCGAAAATGCTTCTTCCATTTATTGTGATCCTTCCGGGTCTTATTGCTCTTACGCTTCACAAGGCCGGCGGATCTTTCCAGCTTCCCACGAAGCCCGATGGCAGAATCGATTACGATCTCACACTTCCCATGATGCTCATGAATTATTACCCCAACGGCATGCTGGGTGTGGGTCTCACCGCTCTCATCGCATCGTTCATGTCCGGGATGGCCGGAAACGTAACGGCCTTCAACGCAGTCTGGACTTATGATATTTATCAGGCGCATATCAAGAAAGTTGCTCCCGATGAGCACTACCTCTGGGTGGGAAAGATCACGACGGTGGTGGGGATTATTCTCTCCATTGCGACGGCGTATCTCGCCTCACAGTTTAATAACATCATGGATTTTCTCCAGCTGGTGTTCGGATTCGTGAATGCTCCCTTGTTTGCAACCTTCATGCTCGGGATGTTCTGGAAGAGAACGACTTCTCATGGTGCCTTCTGGGGTCTCGTCGGGGGAACAACCTTTGCGGCACTCACTCACGGAATGACCGTGGCGGAAGGGAAGGGCGGATGGCTCACACAATCTCACACCTTCGCATCTGGCATGGGTCACGCTTTTTTCATTGCCATCATGGCCTGGTCCGCCTGCTTCGTGATTACGATCGCTGTGTCGATGCTCACGAAACCCCGTCCCGACAGTGAACTGAAAGGCCTGGTGTATTCCCTCACGGAAAGACCAAAGTGCGAGGCTAGGGTCTGGTATGAGAAGCCTTCGATCCTCGCGATCATCGTCCTGGGTGTGACGCTCGTTCTAAACCTAATATACTGGTAAGAGGTTTCTATGATGAATAAGCTTAATGATCTTCTTTTTGTTATCGGTTTATTCCTTTCGATCATCGGAGGAATCGTTTTTCTCACGGGAATTGTGAGTGGGAATGATCTCGTCCAGGGGATTCGGGTGAATCTTGTAGGCGGGGGAATGTTATCTGTTATTGGAGTGGCGATGATTATCCGCAGTCACTTGGTGAAAGCATGAAGATTCTTATTTTTCTTTTTCTTTTTTCTCTCCCGGCCCTTGCTTGTAAAATGACCCGCGAAGGCTGGGAATTAAAAACAAAAGCTGAGGCCCTGAAGGTGGTTTCCGGGAAGACCGGTAGAAAAGATCTCCTTGCCCGTCGGGATAAGAACGTTTGGCTTATCAGATCGACGAAACCGTCTTGTGTTGAATACCGGGTGGAAGTTCAGGGCGGAAAGAGTAATTGTAAAATGACGGGGGAGATAATTTCTGAGAGGCCGTGTCCTTAATAAAGTTTCGGCGCCGGCGGGGCCACCTTGGCGAAGCCTTGCGTTAGTTACTCTCCTGAAGCCGATGCACGAGTAAGAAAATACTTATACTCAGATGAAAGAGGATCAAAGTGAGGGCAATATAGCGGAGGAAGATAGAATCCCGGTCTTTGTTTGCTTGAAAATTAGAAACCTTCAATAGCGGCTTTAAGTTTGTAAATGAGTTATGAATCAGAAAGCTAAGGTAGATGTTACTTACTCCGAAGAATGGGGTCACAAGCAAGGTGATGATATCGTTGTGTTTCAAAAGGAAAAGGCTTAGAAGGATTCTTATTGTAAGTGACAACATACTTACGGGAATAAGAACCAGCATTATCCTTGTAGTAAATTTGATTTCTAGCTGTTCGCTGTACATTTAGTAATGATACTTCTGTATCTTAATCGAAGCTATTTCTTAACAACGTTTCGGCGCCGTCGAAGCCTTGCGTTAGTTAAACCAGAACCGTCGCCGTTATTCCGGTCTTCTTTTTATATTCCTCAGAGACCTTCGCGGAAATCCGCGCTCCCTGACCTTTCTTCGCGATCGCCACGATCGATCCTCCAAAGCCACCTCCGGTGAGTCTGGCGCCATAGCAATCCTTGTCCGCGATACAAAGTTCCACTAATAAATCAATCTGCGGGATAGAAACTTCGTAATCGTCCCGCATGGATTTGTGAGACTCAACGAAGAGCTGTCCGAGGGCCTCGAGATTCCCATCTTTAATGGCCTTGACCGCTTGATGAACGCGCTCATTTTCACTCACCACATGGTGAGCTCTTTTAGCGAGAACATCCGGAAGATTTTTACTTGCGAGAGTCGGCACATCGATATCCCGCAGCTGCTGAATGCCGATAATCCGGCAGGCCTCTTCACACTGGGCCCGTCTCTGATTGTATCCACCATCATGAGCTGACAGCTGGTGAGACAAACCGGAATTAATCACCATGAGATCCATTTTATCAAGGGGGAGATTGACTCTCTCGTAAGTGAGAACTTTGGTATCCAGAAACAGCGCCTCACCCATTTTAGCGAGTGAGACTGCCATCTGATCCATGATTCCCACGCGGGCACCGACGAATTCGTTTTCAATTCGTTGTCCCATGAGGGCAAGATCCACATCACTCACGTCGATATTGAATACTTTCCGGAGTGCCTTGAGGAAACTGATTTCTAAAGCGGCACTGGAGGAGAGTCCCGATCCTTCCGGCATGGTGGAATGAATGTGCGCCTCAAAGCCGCTGAGTTTTCCTTTCTCAGAAAGAAATCTTGTTGCTCCCTGGAGATAGTCGATCCAGGTGCCGGTGTATTTTTCTTTTCCCAGCTCGTAGGTGACATCACGGCTGCCGGAACTCGTGATATGGGCCTTGTTATTATCAGTCTTTTTAAGAGTGACTTCCGTGAACTGCGGGATGGCCGTGGGTAAAACCCACCCGCCGTTATAATCGGTATGTTCACCGATGAGATTTACGCGTCCATGGGCCCGAAAGATTTCTGTCATAGGAAATTCTCCACCGAAACATCTTTCAGTTCCCGGGCCTTTTCTTCCGGCACACTGTCGTTCACAAAAATTCCCGCACCAAGCTCCGTTCCCGCGAGATATTTCAGGCGGTCTTTGGTCCGGTACGGAGGAGTGAGCTGAAGATAAGAGTGTGCGAAGGGATAATCGTTTCCATCGACGGGTGCCTGAAAAAGAGTCATGAGATAGGGGAACGGTCTCTGCCAGAGTCCATCGAATTTCAAAAGTGTGGTTTTTAGAACAATGGCGAGTTCCTTCAGAGTTTTGGGATCCATCTCGTGGAGGTGCTGGAAGCCTTTTTTGGGAGCGATCCACGTTTCATACGGGTAGCGCGCGCAGACCGGAATGAAAGCGATGACGTTTTCAGTTTCAAAGATCACGCGGGAACCATCTTTCATTTCTTCCGCGATCATTTCTTCCAGGAGCTTTCCTTTCGCATGCTGTTTCATGCTCTCTAAGATTCTTTCCTGAACGGGAGGAAGAAAAGAGTATGCGTAAATCTGCCCGTGCGGATGATGGAGTGTCACTCCCATCTCGACACCTTTATTTTCAAACGGCATCACGTACTGGATGTTTTCTTCTTTCGCGAGCTCGATGGTTCTTTCGGCCCAGACTTTAAGAACAAGTTCCACCCGATTGAGCGGAAGTTGTCCCAGCGATGTATCGGGATCCTGAGTGAAGACCACGACTTCGCATATTCCTTTTGCGGGTTTTGTTTCCACCGACATTTCAGGAGCGTCGTTGGTGGTTTCATTCATCGAGGGAAAAAGATTTTCAAAAACTGCGATCTCATAATTTCCTTCCGGCATCTCAGTCGGGAAATCCGGATTTTTAGAAACCGCAAGAGGCGAAAAGTCTTTTGGCGGAAGAAAGGTGCGGTTCTGGCGATGGCCCGCAAAGATCACCCATTCGCGACGAAGGGGATGCCAGCGCATGTGAGGCGAAGCTTTGGCCCCATCATTTTTGGGATTGGTGGGTACGATGTTTTCCTGAATGGCGGAATTTGAGTAGAGATAAAGAGCGCGGCCGTCAGGTTTAGTGAGGGTTTTCTTAAACATGCTCTGAGGTTATGCCAGTTGGATTCCTGTTGGCTAGTGCGAGGTATCTGGACGCAGGTGCGCCCGGGTCCAGTTTCGCACGTTTAACAAATGTCCTTCTTCTTGCGCGAGGCAATTTCGGAATTCTTCCGCGATTTCTTTTAGCTCACTGAGTTCAGCAAGCTCAACCAGAAGCTCCCAGGAATCATTGTCTCCGAGTTCCGCGAGATGAACGATGTGGAGGCACTGGTTAAAAGTTGAGCCGGGATCATTGAGAACCTTGATCCATCCGTTCTCAGCGAGATTGGCGAGTCGGCCACTGGGAGTGATCTTCCGCGGATCACCACCCAGGGATTCCATCACGTCAGAAAGAAGCCGGTAGTGCTCGATCTCCTCGCGATGAAACTGTTTTAACAATTCATATGGAGGAAGATCCGCCTGACTCGCGGCCTGATGCTTTTCCAGGAGCTTTTCATAAAGGTGAATAACAATCTTTTCATAGGCTATCCGCTCACCGATTTTATCGATTAACTGGCACCGGCCACTTTCCCAGTTTACTTTTTCAGTTTCGTTATTCTGGTCGCGCTGGATGTTTGGCATATTTCATTTCCGTTTATTGATGTGGTTTCAAGACAACCTTTAGGCAATTGTCTTCTTTGGAGTTAAAAAGATGATACGCTTCGGACACCCGGCTTAAGGGAAGAGTGTGCGTGATGATGTCATCGAGGAAAACTTTCTTATCTTTAACGAGAGTCATGAGCTCATCGATGTAGCGATGAACCGGCGCCTGGCCCCCGCGAAGTTTGATTCCCTTGTCGAAGAGCTGGCCGAAAGGGAAATTGTCATAGCTCGTGCCGTACACTCCCACGACGGAAATGGTTCCGCCCCGGCGAACGAGGCTCACCGCCGTCCGGAGAGCGTTGATACTTCCCATCTGGAGATGAACCAGATTGGCGGCCTTTTCAAAGAGTGATTTCTCCGCTTCCATACCAACGGCATCGATCACGAGATCCGCCCCGTATCCGCGGGTCATTTCTCTTACCGCCTCAACCGGATCGACTTCGTGAAAATTTATCGTTTCGGCCTTGCCGGATTTTCTCGCGCGCTCCAGGCGATAGGGGAGGCTATCAATTCCGATGACTCTTCCGGCCCCCTGAATCCACGCCGACTTCATTGCCATGATTCCGACGGGCCCAGCTCCCAGGACGACGACGGTTTCTCCGCCCTTAAGTTCGCCCCAGTCAACGGCACTCCAGCCGGTGGGAAAAATATCAGTGAGAAAAAGAACTTCTTCATCTTTCATGTACGACTGGATTTTTCTCGGACCAAAGTGCGCGTAGGGAACGCGAACGTATTGCGCTTGTCCGCCGCTGTAGCCGCCGTAGAGATCCGTATAGCCAAAGAGCGCGGCACCTTTTTGGGTGAGGAGTGCACCTTCCGGGCCGTAATTGGGATTGGAGTTTTCACAGTGAGGAGAGAGCTGATGCTCGCAAAAATAACAGTGGCCACAGGCGATGGGAAAGGGAACGACTACCCGGTCGCCGCGTTTTAAGTGACGAATTTCGGAACCCACTTCTTCCACCACACCCATGAACTCGTGGCCCATTACCATGGGATGAATCTGCGGGATGAGGCCGTTGTAAATATGAAGATCAGAACCGCAGATCGCGGTCGACGTGACTTTCAGGATGATGTCACTCGAATTCTCAATCCGCGGATCGGGGACCTGGTCGTACGTAATTTTTTTGGGA
>JAKFFP010000067.1:0-12077 GCA_036675045.1 Bacteriovoracales bacterium
GTTGAGCTTGCTCACAAGCACGTTGCGGAAAGAAAGCTTCCGGATAAGGCCATCGATGTGATTGATGAAGTGGGAGCATATATCCGGCTTAATCCTGAAAGGGGTGAAGGCTCAACCGTGACCATGAACGATATTGAGCACATTGTGGCCAAGATCGCGCGCATTCCTCAGAAATCGATCTCTGTTAATGAGAAAGAGAAACTGCGCTTCCTTGAGCGCGACCTCAAGATGATGATCTATGGCCAGGATGAGGCGGTGGAAAAAGTATCAAATGCCATCATTCTTTCCCGATCGGGCCTGGGCCATCAGGAAAAGCCGATCGCGAGCTTTCTCTTTGCTGGTCCGACAGGTGTCGGTAAAACAGAGCTGGCCCGCCAGCTGGCCCATCAGATGGGTATCAACTTTGTCCGGATCGACATGTCCGAGTTTATGGAAAAGCATACGGTCTCTAAACTGATCGGAGCTCCTCCGGGTTATGTGGGCTTTGAGCAAGGCGGGACTTTAACGGATGCGATCCATAAGAATCCTTATTCGGTCCTTCTGCTGGATGAGATTGAAAAAGCGCACCCTGATGTCTTTAATATCCTTCTCCAGGTCATGGACCACGGGGCCCTGACAGATTCTAATGGCAGAACTTCCGATTTCCGGAACGTCATCCTGATTATGACATCAAATGCAGGTGCTAAAGAGATGGATGCGGGATCGATCGGATTGTCCGGAAGCAGAGGGGGGGAAATAAATTCCACCAAGCGCGAGCAGGCCATCAAGGGCTTCTTCACGCCGGAGTTCCGGAACCGTCTGGACGCCATTATCACCTTCAATAAGCTCGAGAATAAGAACATCGAACTCGTGGTGAACAAGTTCCTGATGGAGCTTGAGAACCAGCTGATGGAGAAAAAGGTCGAGCTCGAAGTCACACCAGCCGCGAAGACCTGGCTGTCGTTGAAAGGTTATGACAGTAAGCTCGGCGCTCGCCCGCTTGCCCGTCTTATCAATGACAAAATCAAGAAGTCTCTGGCCCACGAGATCCTCTTCGGCAAGCTTGAGGGTGGCGGAAAAGTGACAGTTGATGTGAAAAGCGACGATCTCGATTTCACTTTTCCCTAAATCTTTCTCAAAGACCAACCGATCTCTCATGCATACCAACTGATCACTGATCGTTTGATGTGCATGAGGGTTCGAGGCTTCAAAAAAATCCTCCAACACCCCCCCGATCAGAAAAAAGTTTAGGTTTGAATAAAATTTGTATTTTTTATTTGCGTTAGATGGAATTTGTGTTTAAGCTTTAAATAAGAAAGGTCAATTATATTAACCACACATTTCCTGGGAGGAAATTATGGCTAAGAAAGCAGCAAAGAAAGCTACTAAGAAAGCAACTAAGAAAGCAGCTAAGAAAGCTACTAAAAAGAAAGCTTCTAAGAAGAAGTAGTTCTTTCGAAAAAGGCTCCTCACGGGGCCTTTTTTTTTGCCCTCTCATCTCAATCTCCTCTGTGATATCCTCTAAATAATGAAAAAACTGAATCAGATTTTCTTCAAGGGACTCATCGTAGTCCTCCCCATCACTCTCACATTTTATCTCTTATATTGGGCCAGCATAAATCTTGAATCGATCTTCGCGCCGGTTCTCGCAAGAGTACTGGGAGACTGGCTTTATGTTCCTGGTCTGGGCATTCTCCTGTCTCTGGCCTTCATCATGCTGGTCGGGGTCTTAGTCAGTAACTATATTACCGGCAGGGTTTTCACCTGGATCACAACACTTCTTGAAAAAGTTCCTCTGATTAAGGCCATCTATAGCCCGCTTCGTGATCTCATGGGCCTCATTCCCGGAAAAAGCAGTGATGGATCAAAGCTTCAGCGGGTGGTCCTGGTGCCTTTGGAGCCGATGGGAGTGAAGACTCTCGGATTAGTGACCCGAGAGGCCCTGGATGAGCTGCCGGGAAAGAATCTCATCGCGGTCTACATTCCACTTTCATACATGCTGGGCGGGATTACGGTCCTGATCGAGCCTTCTAAAGTTGAAAAGGTCGACATGCCGGTGGATGTGGCGCTGAAATTGTCCGTCACTTCATGGATCAGGGCCAAGGCCGATCAACAATGATGTGTCCTCTCTGCCAGAAAGTTGGGGCAGAAGTATTTCATCAGGACCGGACCCGTGAATTTTTTCTCTGCTCATCCTGCACGATAATTTTTGTCTCCCGATCAGATCTCCTCAGTCCCTCCGAAGAAATGAAAAGATACGACTCCCACCAAAATAGTGATGATGATCCCGGCTACCGCGATTATTTTCTCAAAACCGTCGGACCACTTCAAAAAGAATTAAGTCCGGGAAGTCATGGGCTCGATTTTGGATGTGGCCGGACCATGCTCATGGGCCAGCTACTTCTGGAAAAGGGTCATGCTACAGATTCTTATGATCCCTTTTATTTTCCGGACGAGACCATCTGGAGAAAAAAATACGACTTCGCGGTTTTAAATGAGGTGATCGAGCACCTGAGAGATCCGTCCGAAACTTTGAACAGGCTTAAATCAATCGTGCATGGTCCGGTTTTTGTCCGGACGAAGCTTTATCCACCAACCGAAGCTGAATTTGCGAACTGGTTTTATAAAAGAGATGTGACTCATATTCAGTTCTGGAGTCACCAGGCGCTTTCATTTCTGGGGAAGGTCAAAGTTCTGGATGAGGATCTTTACAGGATCGACTGGAAGTAATCGCACAGATCAGTCACGATGCCAGGGCGAAGCTTGAGCTCGCGATACTTGATCTGGGACATATCAAAGATTTTCTTGGCGATCTGATTTTCCACCGAGCCGCTGTACTTGTCGGAAAGGAAGACCACTTCCTTGATTTTCACCGTCGCCATCATTTTCGCGCATTCATGACATGGGAAAAGTGTCACATAACAACGGGACCCGGTGAGGTCAGCCTTGGCGTGAAGAATGGCATTGGCCTCCGAGTGTACAACATAAGCATATTTCTGCTGGTCGAGCGGAACAGATTTGATGTTACCCCAGGGAATTTTAGTTTCATCGATGCCCGCGATCTGGCCGTTGTAGCCCATGGAAAGCTGATGATTATTATCATCCACAAATACGCAGCCGACTTTGGTGTTGGGATCTTTACTCTTAAACGAAGCGATCATGGCCTGAAGCATGAAGTACTCATCCCAGTTAAGAGATGATGTAACCGGCATAAAATTGACCTGAGACTCCATGACGCGAATCCAATTTGATGATTTTCCACTCAACATTTGAGGCTAATCGCAGTATCTTTGAGAGGTCCAAAACTGTCAATCAAGGTGCATTCTATGAAATACGAAATCGGCCGTGAATCATTCAAACAGCGTCTCGAAGACCGCATGAACTTTGTTTTTGTGAGTCTCCAACCGGAAGATAAATCGCCGGCGAAATACGAAAATGCTGTTTATATGAACTTCGGACCTGAGTTCAAGTCAGCTTTTTCTGCGAAATATCCTGATAAGAATCAAAACGTCATCGTATACAGTCTGCAAAAGGGCGATAATTCGCCGGCCGAAGCCGCTGATACTCTGGCGGATGCTGGTTACAACTTTGTTTATTATTACAAAGGCACACCGGACGATGTCGTTCTCGACAAAGGCCTCAATTAATTCACAAAAAAAAAGCCCGGGAAACCGGGCTTTTCGTTTTTAGGGCATGCATGTCGTGCATGCCATTTATCTGCTTACCAGTAACGACAATTGAGATTTGCCCAACCGTGAACAAACGGCGCCCAGGCATTCGTGTAAACGAAAGCGAAGCGATTCGTCCCTGGCCGGAGAAAGTGTTCCACAAAACCAGAAGTGAGAATCGGGCCGGCATATGTTTGTCCGAAAACCTGGCCGGAACAAATGATAGGAACGAAGTGCGGGTTATAAAGCTGAGCTGAAACCTGACCGGGAAGAACCTGCACAGAATATTGTGCCGGGAACCAGTTATAAGCAGAAGCATGGAAAGAAGCCGTCACAATGAGTGTGAACAAGAGGGCCTTGAGTTTCATGAAACCTCCATATATATAAGACAAAGTTACCCCCTTATAGAAAGCCTTGGCCATCCCTGTCAATATTCGGGAGAGACATTTTGGTTTCCGAAAGGTAAAACGCAAATATATTCATAACTTAGTCCGAGGACTGACCTATGCAAACACCTGCTCATTTTCCGGCAGAACCCAAACTTGTCTGGGGATATTTCCACGCCATTAATCAGATCCCGCGCCCTTCGAAAAAAGAAGATAAGATGCGCGAGTTCATTCTCGCCGAGGCAAAACGCCTGGGACACAAAACCCATGTGGATGAAGTGGGGAACGTGATCGTTTATGTTCCGGCTTCCGCTGGATATGAAAAACACGAAACCGTGATCATCCAGAATCACATGGACATGGTGACGGACGCTACTCCGGACAGAAAAATCGATTTCAATCTTGATCCAATTATCACTGTGAAAGAAGGTGAGTGGATCAAGGCTGACCGGACAACACTTGGTGCAGATAATGGGATCGGTTGTGCCGCCGCCCTGGCACTGATGGATGATAAAACCATTCAGCACCCGGCGCTGGAACTTCTTTTCACGATCGATGAAGAGACGGGTCTGAAAGGTGCATGGGGAGTAGATGCGGCCCATTTGAAAGGCAAGAAGATGCTCAACCTCGATACCGAGGAATGGGGATCTCTTTATATTGGCTGCGCCGGCGGAATTGATTACGAATTCAAATCCAATGCGAAGATGGTCAAGGCCACACTTCCCAAAACCGTGAAACTCACGGTGGGTGGATTTCTGGGTGGACATTCTGGTGTGGATATTCACGAGCAGCGCGGGAACGCGATCAAGTTTCTGATGGATTGCCTGAATTCTCTCCCGGAAGGAAGCTTTGAACTCATAGAATGGAGAGGCGGAAAGGCCCATAATATTATTCCGCGCGATGCCTTCGCCATTCTTAACGTAAAAGATGCAGCAGTTGTCGAAAACGTCGCAAAAAGTGTTTCGGCCCGCTGGATGTCTTTCATGCCGGAGAGTGACCGCAAGTTCACGGCGGCGGTTGAATCGGTGGATGCAGCCTCTGAAGTCGTCTCACCGGAAGATACCCGGAGATTTCTTTCGTTCCTGCTCGCTTTCCCGCACGGAGTACACGGATACGATCTGGCGAGCAACAAAGAGCTCGTCGCTCTTTCCAACAATCTCGCGATCTCGCTTCTGGTGAGAGGACAATTTTATCTGCAAAGCTCGCTTCGCTTCTTCGATCGCGGAGAATGCGTGGGTCTGGAGAACCAGGTCACGGCACTTGCTCACGGATTCAACATCGAGTTCACAAAAAACGGCGAATACCCGAGCTGGAAGCCGGTACGCGAAAACCAGCTACTGGAACTCGTGGGAAAAAAATATCAGGAACTTTTCCAGAAAAAAGCCAAGGTCACTGCCATCCACGCGGGCCTTGAGTGCGGAATCCTGCGCGATAAGATCGGCCCCATCGACGCCGTATCATTCGGACCAACCATCATGGGGGCCCATTCTCCGCAGGAGAGACTCCATATACCGACGGTTGAAACATTCTGGAAACTTCTTGGTGAAGTTCTGAAGGCATTATGAGTTTTGAAGAAAATAGATATCAGATTTACAAGATTGTTCACCTGACCGCGATCATGATCATGATGACCGGCTTCTCGGTGAGTTTCTTCGGAATCAATTCCCGCTTGATGAAGATTCTCGGCGGCATCGCCACTTTCCTGGTGCTCGTCGGAGGCATGGGTCTCATGAAGGCGCTGGCCATTCCCCACGGCGAGCCGTGGCCTTTATGGATCAAGCTCAAGTTTGCGATCTGGTTTATCGTGGGAATCGGCGGAGCGATGGTGGCCAAGCGCTTTCCGAAATACGGAAAACCTGCTTACTTCGTGACAGTGATCTTTTTTATCGTGGCCGCAATTGTGGCGAATTATAAGTTCGACTGACAGCCTTTCTTAAGAATGTCCCCGCCTTCGAGACTCATCGGGATGTAGCTTTTTTTCCGCCGGGAAAAAGTCCTTATTCTATCTTCGTAAGAAGGGTGGGATAAGGCAAAGTACTTTGTCAGCGAGCTCTCACTCATTTTTTTCTCAAAAAATTGTCCAATCGGCCAGGGGTCAATACCAGCGATAGCAAGCATATCGGCCGCGACCTGGTCTGCTTCGACTTCTTCGGCCTGGTTGTACCTCGACGAAATAATTCCTTCAATGATGGCACCTTCGTTACCAAATACCGCGAACACAATCCATTTTGCGAGCAGGGATTTTACCATCTGACGCTTAAGATGATCTTTCTCGATGTGAGCGATCTCATGGGCGAGAACTCCAGCAAAAGCTTCGAGTGAACTCAGGTCTTTGATCAGGCCGTCGTTGAAGACGATTGTCTTTCCGGGCATGGCAAAGGCGTTCTTCTCTGAAGAGGAAATGAGATAGAAAGAATACTCATGGCGATTTCTTCCCAGCCTGGTGAACACACCCTGAATAACCTTCTCCTGTTCAGCTGAAAGGCAATTCTTCTTCCCTAAAGATTTTTTGATCTGATTTTCAGCTGAGTTAAAAATCCCGTCAGGAACAACCTGAGTAAGCTCATCGATGATGTGATCATGAGAAAAAACTAAAGACCATCCCACGGTGATGATGAAGATTCCGGGAAGGAGTAAAAGGAGGGTGCTTTTCACTGAACGGGACATATTGCGACTTTTCGGCAATATGAGCTTTTTCCTTTCCTTTCTTTCCGGGATAGCTCAGAATTAAAGCTAATGATCGATGCAATACTGCAACTATTCACGTTGATCATCTTTTTCGACGTGATCATGAGCTACGTACCAGACCTGCAAAGGCAGGAGTGGGCGCGTACTCTGCACCAGATTGCCGATGCTCCCCAGAAGCCGATCCGGGAAATTTTACCCAAGGGTCTGCCGCTGGATCCCAGTCCGATGATTGTGATCTTGATTATTCAGATCCTTCGTCACCTGCTTTAAGGAAGAACTATGGATGACATCGAATTTTTAGTTGCTGAGACCTTCAAACACTTCCACACGAATTTCCAGAAATCGAAAGAAGAAGTCGTGGCCCGTCCTGAAGCCGGCATTCTTCACCCAGGCCTCCCGACAGATCCGGGTGTTCTCTATCACATCCAGAAGAGCACATCGGTTTTCGTTATCCGTACTCTCGTTTCCCAGAATATCCGCGAAGATTACTTGAAGATTATTGAGAACCCGGAAGATTATCCAAGTCTTCGTCTTATTGACAGCGACACTCACGATATTGAATCGCACCTGAAATTTTTTATCGTCGAAAATCACTATCAGGCGGAAGTCATTCACGACCAGCTTAACAATCGCCGCTTTCCTAAGAACGAAGAGATGATGTGCAATCTTTCTGATCCCGGATTCAGCTGGTGGATGACAATGAAAGAGGGAAGATTACAAGTCTCCTTCAATCTTTCAAGTTTCATGAACGACGGCACAGTGAAGCTGGGCCCGCTTGGCGATCGAGAACTTGCTCTCAAAAATTTTATTCAGTTCGCAGAAGTGCTTAACCGCGCGGGACTTCCGCTTTCCGTTCAGAATGAGCCCAACCGCGTTGTCTTTGAAGAGGAAGAGAAACTCCTTATTGAAGATATCCAGGATTTATTCGAGATAGGTGTAATTGGAAGCGGAATGACGGATCTCTTCCGCTTACTCGCCAGGAAATCCTCCGAAGACGGTGCGGTCGAATCTCTCTGGTACTACTTCCAGGAGCTGGCAAGTATCCGGCGTTTCTGGATCCAGATTCAGTATGATCTTGGCGTTACACGCTAAGATTAAATGATCTTAATGCTTGGTGCCTTTGTTGATCGAGCTTTCATGCTTGGCCGCGAGAAATCCCGTAACCATGAGCTGGGCCAGCATTCCGAGCTCTTCTTCATCAGTGATCCCGTAAAATTGCTCAATGTGCTGAACAAAAATTTCTACATCTTCATCCGTGAGATATTTCTCCACCAGCGCCATCATCGCTTCTGAGTCGAGTTTCTCCAGTGATTCGAAGAAGGAAGTAAGGATTTGTTGCTTTTCTGTAGTCATCTGTCATTCCTTGGTGTCAGTATTGCACCACGACAATTTATGATTGTCATTTAATTATGTGTATGGGAACAATCAAATATCCCTTTGAGATCAAAGCTTCTTTGCTTAATATCAGAAGGTATTTTCAAAATTTAATGATTGTAAGGAAGGCTGAACCGGTATGAAAAGTTCTTTTCTCGTAAGTATTATCCTCAGTGCCCTAGTAAGTACCAGCGTTTTTGGGCAGACCACGCGCTCAAGAAGAGTTCAGCGTAATAAACCAGCTGCTTCCAAGCCAGCTGCTAAAACTACTGCAAAACCTGCTACTCAAACAACGACTCAATCGGTGGCCGGTGCTACTGATGCTGAAAAATCCGCTTTTGATAAATTCTATGAGCGACTTGCTATCAGTTACTTCGGTGTGGTCACTTCACCAACACTGGAAGACTGGGATTCGGGGAACGCTGCCATCTCTCCTGAATACGGAGACACTGGTAAGGGCTGTCGCAAGAACTGCGATACCTATGCCATGAACCTCTGGTCACAGGTTAACTTTGCTTACGATTTCGGTTGGCTGATGAAGTTCGTAGTTATCCCTCGCTGGACAACATACTTCTCTAATCCGAAAGATATGGATCGTAGCGCAGGCGAAGATCGTTCGATGGTTGGTCTGGAAGATTTCCTCGTTGGTTTTGCTGGCTCGGTCTTCACTTCGGAAGACAAGAAGTTTAACTGGTTCATGCGTCCAGGGATGAGACTCCCGACTTCACACTTCTCTCGTCATTATAACAATGCTGCTTTTGGTGATATCACTCACCAACTCGAGCTTGCTCACTTCATCACTTACGATGCAACTCCTCAGTGGCAGTTTGGTCTCCAGCTCCAGCAGAGACTCTGGGTTTACGATGATCGTTACAATCCATCACGCCTTCGTCTGACTCAGTCTCCATATATCCAGTACGCTTTCTCTGATACGACTAAGGTCGCTGCTTATTACAACCTCATGCTCGAGAACAACAAGAGATGGGAATCAATCAATGGTAAGAAGCCAGTGTTCAAGGATGTATGGCAGGAAGTTCAGGTCGGTGTAGCTCAGGATATTACTTCTAAGCTCAATGTGATGCCTTACCTCGGTGTCTTTGTGAACGATGTTCCGCTTTCAATGCGTTCAACTTATGTCGGCGCATGGATCTCTTACAAAATTAAATAAGCCCCAAAACGAAAAGGGCCGCGAAAGCGGCCCTTTTTTTTTTGCTCAATAATTATTCAGCTGTACTCACGAGGGACTGATAGGTCAGCATGGTATTCATAAAGGCCAGGCGTGATTCATGGAAAGATGCTTCTGCCCGCGCCTGCGCTTCTTCTCTCAGGTTAACCAAGAAAAGATTTCCTCCGCCTTTTTGAAACTTATAGTTTTCAGAGATCGTAAGCTCTTTTGCCTTGGAAAATTCAATCTCAGATTGTGTGACTTGCTCCAGCTGGAGGCGAAGTGCCTGTCTCAACGCCAGGACTTCGTTCTTATATGATTGTCGTCCATAGCTCATTTGCTTCTGAGCGACCATCTGTCGGGCACGAGCGGCAGCTATATTTCCATTCCCCAGATTTCTTTCAATGGGAATACTTACCTGCGCCAGAACCATCAGATAGTCTCTCGGCATATCCGCGCTCTCGGCCGTTCTCTGATAATATTCGGTCGACACATCGACCTGAGGTCTTAAATCCTGGCGGGCGAGTTCGACATCAACTTCCGTCCTGTCGACAACGAGAGAAAGATTTTTCATATCAGGACGCTTTTTGATCAGCTCACCAACGTCTGATTTGAGATCAAGGCTTTCGAGATAAACACCCAGATTTTCCGGATAATCTTCAAAACTTTCTGTTGCAGCAGGAATGACAGGTGACCCATTCTCGTCACGGTTAAACATGGATAGCGCATATTCAGCACGAAGGAGCCGCTCTTTCGCCGCCTGGAGCGAACCTTTGCGGCTTGCAACGTATTGTTCATTTTCCGTTACTATAATCCGGGCGATATCCCCTTTTTTTGTGCGGGCCTCCAGGTACTCGTTTCTGGTTTCACCATTCCGGAGAAGTTCTTCATAGGCATTTTTCACCTTCTGCGCTGTAACCCATTCCCAATAGGCAAGCTGGCCGAATCTTCCGATATCCAGTTCAGTTAACTTCTTTTCGGCCGCGGCGATTTTAGCATTGTACCTGGCAGTCTTTAATGCCGCACGGGCTGGATCGAGAGTGAGGTTTTTCCATAACGATAGCTGGAGACCCAGCACAGAATAATTCCCTGTTTGTCCCGTCGTATCGGGGTTCCCGGTGTTATAGACGGGCGAAAGTCTGCCCCGGGGATTGCTGATTTGTTCAGCGCCGGCATAGATTTTTGAATTCGCGAGAGGGATGGGCTTAACCAGAAAAGAGCGGGACACTGTTGCCCGATAGTCACCTTTGGTCTGCCTTCTATAATCGGAAACAATCTTTGTATCAAAGGCACCTTTGGCACCGGTAATTGCTTCTTCTCCTGCTCTCATGTTTTCAATGGCGGCAAGGACATTCGGATGATGTTTCAGCGCACTTTCTTTAACCGTGGCGGGAGAAAGAGCGGCGTATGCAGGAAAACTTAAAAGGAATAATAATCCATATTTCATTCTGGTATGTCCTGAGATGATGGTTCAAGTCTTGTGGACGGAGCTTCATCAAGAGATGGAGGGAATCCGTTGAATTGTCTCCAGAGTTCGTAACCAAGAGAAACAGTATTGAGAAGAATCCATCCGTTCACCCGTGTTCCCTGGCGGATAAATCTTGGATCCGGCCATCTTTCACCTTTTTCGGGAACGATGATCACGCGGAATAATCCTTCCGCCGTTGCGGTCTGATCGACGAAGGTCACAACACCTCCGAACGTTCCGACAGCGACTGATGGCCATCCGGAAAACTGGATCGCGGGCCACCCTTCAAATTGAAGGCGTGTTTTACTTCCCTCGCGGATGAGAGGGAGGTCCCGGCCCCGCACAAAGAGTTGCACAGAAAGCTGGTCACTTTTCGGAACGAAGATCGCGAGTACTTGTCCCTGACTGACAACAACGGAACTGGTACCCACCTGAAGTCGTACGATTGTTCCATCAGCCGGAGCAGTAATGAGCTGGGATTCCTGGCGGGTGAACTTCGACTGCATCTGGGTCCAGTTGGCCAAGGCCTGCGCCTCTCCTGACTGGGCATTTTTATAAGCGATGATCGCTTGCTCCATTTCCTTCCGGGAAGAAATCCCGCGTTTAAAAAGATCCTGCTGGCGATCATAGTCGTATTTGGCAGTATTCGCGACGGCGACGGCCGCATCGTACTGGCTTTTTACGGCATTGAATTCGGTTTTAAGCCTCGTCATGTAATTCGGATCGATATCGATGATCTCAAGTATCGGATCACCTCTTTTGACGAAGGATCCTTCTCGGACGAACCATTTTTTGATTCTTCCTGAAACGGTGGCATGAATGTTCTGCACCCGGTCCTGAGGAAGGTAAGCCATGACCTTTCCCCCGCCATCGGCCGTCTGTTGCCAGGGAATCGCGATCAGGAAAATCATCATGAAAAGAAAAAACACCACCACCAGTCTGGTGAGCATTTTTGCAACATCCGGCAGCTCGTGGATCTCCAGCATCATCTGAGGATTGTCAGCGTAGGTTTCTTTGTCTGCTTCCTGGTCATCTTCGTAGAAATTCTGATCAGCCATAGTTTTCAATCTCCTTCAGGAGTTCATTCTCATTGCTGAGTTCTTTCAGGGTGGATCTTTCCAGCAGTGACATCCGGTCGAAATTACCTTTGTAGAGTCTCTGGGTGAAGAAAAGGAGAGTCCAATTGTTGTTCTTGCTTAAAAGTTCCTGGTAAATAAGTTTTCTCTTATAGGTGGAGATCTGTTCGTAATCGGGTGTAACGAAGAGAATTCTCGGCTGAAGCAAAAGCGCTCGCGCCATCTGGATCGCAAGAAGCTGGGATTTCGTGAACGGAAACCCATTGGGACGAA
>JAKFFP010000273.1:0-1917 GCA_036675045.1 Bacteriovoracales bacterium
CCCTGATCGAGCTTATCGAGCGACAGGAAGTCATTCAAAATAGTCGTGAGATTTTTGACGGCTTTTTTAATGTTTTGAATGTGCTTTTCACGCTTGGGCTCATCCTCGGTCTTCTGATACTTGGCGATGAGTGAAATGGACGTGAGGATTCCGCCCAAGGGGGTACGGAACTCATGGGACGCCATGGAAACAAAGCGCGACTTGAGTTCGTTGAGTTCTTTTTCTTTTTCCAACATGCCTAAGATCTGGGCCTCGACCTTCCTCCGTTGCTCCATTTCTTGGTGGAGTCCTTCGTTGGTGTGGGAAAGCTCCAAGAGGGCATCGGAGAGTTCCTTGGTCCTTTCACGGACCTTGGACTCGAGTTCTTCCTTCAAGCGTAGCAAGTTATCCTCGGTTTCTTTCCGAACCGTGATGTCGTTCACAAAGCTCACAATTTGCTTTTGTCCGCCGGATTCGAAGTGAGTGAGGCTCACCTCCACTGGGAACTTTTCCCCGGATTTTTTAACTCCGAGCAGGTTAAGTCCACTTCCCATGGCGCGGGGATGGGGATTCGCCGTGTAGTCTTGTCGGTAGATGATGTGTCTTTTCCTGAGTTCCTGGGGGATGAGAATCTCTATCAGCTGGCCATTGAGTTCATCGACCTCGTATCCGAAGATCTGGGCCGCATAGGGATTGGCCCGCTCGATGACTCCATCTTTATTAGAAATAATGATCCCGAGAGAGGAATGTTCGAATAAGGCCTTAAATATCATCTGATCCATGAATAAACCTAAACAAAGGCGAAAAACATGACAACCATCAGTTTTACAAAGTTTACTCAGGTTTACCAGCAAAAGAACCATTCAGTCAGCCATGCGCAGCAAAATAGTTTCTTATAAAAACCTCGTGAAAAATCTCAGACCCGTTAGTATGAGTTCAATATGAAACTATTGGATGAAATCCGCGCCTGCTTGATTTGTCAGGGAGATCTCCCCCTGGAACCTCGGCCTATCCTGCAATTTACCCGTCAGTCCAAGATCCTCATCATGGGACAGGCCCCTGGTATTAAGGCCCACGATACTTTGCGTCCCTGGAACGATGCCAGTGGAGAGCGGCTTAGGCTCTGGCTTAAGATGAAACAGGAGTTTTTCTACGATGCCAATAAAACGGCCATCGTCCCCATCGGTTTCTGTTACCCGGGTAGAGGCAAGAGCGGCGATCTCCCGCCCCGGCCCGAGTGTCGCGTGCGGTGGATGGACACGATCCTCTGTGAGCTTAAAGACCTGGAATTAACGATCTTGGTGGGGGCCTATGCGACGACGTACATGTTAGGCGCGGGTGACTTTAACGAGCAGATTCAAGCACACGCTCAGAAAGGAAGTCCCTACATCGTTCTGCCCCACCCTTCACCCCGTAATAACATCTGGCTGGCAAAAAACCCCTGGTTTGAGAAAGAGACCCTGCCTCAAATACGTCGGAAGCTCAAGCCGCTTCTTTCGGATAGGTAAGCCTTTTCCCTACGGGACGCGCGAAAGAAATGAGTTCATGAGGCTTGGCCTTTTCTTTGTCGAAGATATCCTGAACCAGAAAACCATTCACCAACAAGGCGTCTCCCACCATCGAACGATGGCAGCGCCAAGGGACGGCCTCGGAACACATGATGGCCACCCGCTGTTCCCGCGCCAGCGCCATGAGCTCTTTGAGCCCCTCCTTGAATTCTTCAGTCTGCATGTAATCGGCATACCCCCTGAACTGATCGCTCCGCCAGCCATCGTTGAGATCAGATTCTTTATCCCTCCTGCGGCGTCCGCCCAGCGCCAGAATGTGTGTGTAGTCGATTCCGTTGCGCTTGAGCGAGGCCCTGAGACGGGCCTTTCCGAACTGCGGACAATAGCGAGAGCCGGGGTAGTGGCGGATGTCGACCAGTAGTTCGATGTC
>JAKFFP010000222.1:0-1912 GCA_036675045.1 Bacteriovoracales bacterium
AGGGAAAACTTCTTCTTCTCACTCCTCGAGTATTTCCCGGAAAAAAAACGCTGGTTCCTCACGTCGCTTCACCAGGTGAAAGATGAAGAGATCAGCGACCGTGATGAAATCATCGCGGCCTGGATCACTCAATACGGCCTCACTCAGCTGGTAGTCGATTTCCCATTATCAAAGCCTCCCTGTGAGGAATCGTGTCTCCCAAGCTGCAAGGGTGCCAATGTCTGTCCCCGTGAATGTGTGGTGGAAGTTCGTACTGAGATGGAAAATCTCCTGGTGGAAGATGCCCGTCTCCACGAAGAAAATCCCAAGAAGTACGAACAGGACCGGCTGACTTCCACGGAAATTGATTATTCGAAAAATCTCCTGAAAAAAAACACCGACGAGCACATGCTCTCGCGCTCATTTAAGAGAAAACTTCGTAAGGGTTTTACTCCGTACTGGCATCGTCCGATTGATTTCTGGGTCTGGAAGAATTATTACGACCAGCTCCTGGAAGTGTTCAAGATCTCTTACGAGTCCTTCGGGAATGTTTCCGTCATGCTTCTCGCGAAACTCAATTACCTGGTGAGGCATCTTCCGAAAGATCTCACGATGTATGAATCTAATGTCCAGATCTGCCTGATCGAACTTTACCGCGCTAAGGTCGTCAGCAAGTCACTTCTCTTCCAACTCTTTGATCTTGATCTCACCTCGGTCGCCCGTGAGCAGATCATCAAGAATATCGAAGAACTCATGGGGATTTTTATCTACGAAAAAGATCTCGATACCATCATGAAGAACTCACATGCCTTTGACTCATTCATTCTTTCAGTTGTCGGACAAAGAATGCTCATGAATGAGCTGAGGACAATTCCCGCATGGGGGAATGCTGATGGCGGTAACTTTATCGTTCCGTCATTCCACGTTCATGGCTGATTATTTCCTAGGCAGATTGACCGTGTCTTCCTTGAGCGCCTTCACACCAACAAACAGATAAAGGTAAACCGGCACCATCAACAGATTATAGATGTACCAGGGCGTTCCCAGTCCGGCATTATCGAACAGAAAGGCTCCCGATAATCCTGCTGCCGTCAGAGCGTAGAAGAGCACAAAGCCCTGCGCCCAGAGCTTCCGTCTCAGGTAGAAAGCGTAGAAGAAAAAGTTGTTCGCGAGAATGATGAAGAGGAAAAAGTAAAAGCTCTTATCAAAGAATTCAGTGAGCTCCCGGATACTGTCCGGCCCGAGTTCGGCGAGGGAGACGCCACTTTGTTGAGAAGACTGAGTGAGGAGAAGACTGGACATGTCTTTTTTGACCCACCAGAGGCGAAGGTACCACGAGTTCAGGAGATCAGTGATGATCAGAATCACCACGGTTGCGATGACAAATCGGCGTGGACCGAACTTCCGGAAGTGAGCAATGAGCTTCTCATTCATAGGCAAGATTTTACTCCAAGCTTATGGTTCATGCTACAATAAGGTAGATGGAAGATTATATCCGGCGCAGCCAGGCCTTCCAGAAACGCCTGGAAATTCATCCCGTCCCAAGAAAAGAGGCACGTTACCTCTTATTCCGGATGGCCTGTCCGCTCATGCAGGCCAAGCTCCCCAAGCTCATCGATTTGTCTAAGATTCCGGTCACCTTTGTTCACGGCAATCCTCACCTCGATAATTACGTGAAAACTTCCCGTGGTTCTGCCATGATGGATTTTGACCGCTCCCGGATGGGGCCATATGCCTGGGACATCATCCGCTTCCTCGCGAGTCTTTCGCTTAAGCGGGAAGATGAGAGGGGATTTCTCTATCCTGAAGTGGTTGAACATTTCATTGATTCTTATATTGTGCATTTCATGAATCCTGAAATTCCCTCCAAGCAGTTGAAGCTTCTAAAAAACGTTAAGCCCGAAGACTGGCAATTAAGCACGAAAAACTATCT
>JAKFFP010000129.1:0-11996 GCA_036675045.1 Bacteriovoracales bacterium
GGATGGCGGCCGAAGGTGAAGCTCGTTGGGTGCCGTGTAAAGGATCAGTCGAGAACATCGTTCACGAATTGTGCGGAGGCATACGCTCAGGTATGACTTACCTCAATGCGAACTCGATTGCAGAAATCCATAAGAATGGCCGTTTCATGGAGATGACTTCATCTGGTATGATTGAATCCAAACCGCATGGACTTAACCTCTAGGATGGCATGGCCGACAACGCTTTCGATCTTCTTCTCACATACCCAAAACTAAAAGAACGTCTTCAGCAAAAACCTGAAGACGTTCCCAAGATAAAAAAACTCTTCAAGGAAATTCACGGCGAGTTCTCACCCACGATGGTGAAGACAGCGATGAAATTCATCGATACCACATTCATGCGCCTCTACGACGGCGTGAATCTCGAAGTGCCGCCCGACATGAACTTCCAGGCCTTGAAGGATAAGTATCACGTGTGCCTGGTGCCGAATCACCAGTCCCATGCCGATTACGTCGCCCTTTCGTATTCCATGTTCAAGAAATTCGACATGCCGATCCGGGTGGCAGCAGGAATCAATCTCAATGTCTTTCCCATGGGACAATTCTTCGGAAAAGCGGGCGCGTTTTTCATCCGGAGATCCTTCACTTCCGATCATCTGTATAAGCTCACCTTCGAAGCCTATGTGTATTACCTCCTGAAGACCGATCAGGTGGTGGAGTTTTTCTTCGAGGGCGGAAGAACCCGGACCGGAAAGTTACTGAAGCCGAAGTACGGTCTGTTTCAGATGCTCTTAGAAACTCATTCTCAACTCGAAAACGTAAAACCACTTCTTTTTATCCCGGTTTCCATTGCTCATGAGCACATCCCGGAAGAGAAGGCCCATGCGCGCGAACTTTCGGGGGCGAAGAAAGTCCCGGAGTCAGGAGCGCAGCTCTTTAAGCTCTTCAAGCTTTTCAATAAGCGCCTCGGAACTATTCACGTTCACTTCGGTAACGGCATTGAGGTGAAGGGTTTTAATGGTGACCTCAAGGTCGCGACTCAGACTCTCGCGTTTGATTGCTTCAAGGCCGTGGGCCGCAATATGCCCATCACGCCTTCATCGCTTCTGGCACTCATCATGCTGGATGAACCGTCCGGTGCTCTTACCTGGAAACAGATCGAGGAGAGAGCAGTTGAGGTGATCGAGTACGCGAAGGCGCAGAAGATCCCGATGACTCCCTCACTTTCTTGCGAAAACTTCCGGGATTCCCTGCGTTCGGCCCTGGATATGTTTATCGGGAACAAGAAGATTGAAGTCTTAAAGCGTGAAAAGCTTAATCAGGTCTTCTATTCGATTAAATCCGAGCGTCGTGTGGAGGTCCTGTTTCACAAGAACATGATCCTTCATCACTTCCTTGTCCCGTGTATCATCAACTCCACATGGTTCAACGTCTTCAACGGCTCGATCAAAGATGGCATGCAGCTCACGCGCTTTCTTATGAACAAGCGGAAGGAACTCAAATACGAGTTCTACCTTCCTTCCGTAAAAGAAATGATCTCCGAGGCCCTCGATGTGATTTCTTTCTGTCTCGGAAGGCGCCTGGTATCGCTCGAGGAATGCATGAAGCTTCCGCCGCAGGATCTTTATCTGATTGCGACCAAAGTTCGCCGCTTCTCAACGGCACTTTCATATCTCTATGAGTCCTATTACATTTCCTGCCTTGCCGTGAAATACCTCGCGGGCGAAAACTTCACGGTCGATCGTTACGTTCAGGTCGCCAAAGAACTCTTTGAACTTGAGCAGGAGCACGGACGGGTAGTGAAATATCCGGAAGCCTTCGCTGTGCCGATCATCAAGGATGTAATCGTCTATCACCAGAATGCACGGATCATTGAAAGAAATGAAGACCGGACTTACAAGGTCATCGACAAGGTGAAGCTCGACGAGACCATTGAGAAATTCATTCATGACCTCAATGACCAGGTCGCGATCAATCTTAAGTTTAATAAGGCGCTGCCGTGACCACTCTTCCTAATATGCGGCTTTTGGGACTTTCTTCCTCAGCTTCCGGCAGAGATTGGGACAGTCTTTCCAGAAAGATCGATCTCATGATGGAGGCGGAAGGTTTTGACCTCGCCGAAGAGACTATCGTAATTGAATTCAGAAAAGGTGAGGCTAGCGTCTATCGCCCGGTTATCGGCGGTATCCGGGAGCTTTCAGCACCCTGGCTTCTGACCGACCGGACTTCGACCCAGGTGAGTTTAAGGCAGCTGGAAGGGGAGCTTTGGGACGATATAATGGATGAGATTCCCGAAGAGAATTTCACCCTGCTTCTCAAGCGCAGGCTGGGGAGTGAACTTAATCTCACCGCCCACGTCTTCAGCTTTTTTTAGTTTGCCCTAGGAACATAAGAAATGGTATTTTTGAAAAAATTTGAAGACCCCGACATATATGGAGGTGGGTTATAAGCGATAAAGTCCAGGAACCGCGGGTAAACGAAAGAATCCGCGCACACGAAATCAGACTCATTGGCGATGATGGAAAAGCCTACGGTGTTGTAACACTTGCCCAGGCGAGACTCATGGCCGACAGTGAGGGATTGGACCTCATCGAAATTTCCCCGAATGCAGCTCCGCCAGTGGTCAAAATGATGGATTACGGGAAGTACAAGTACCAGATCCAGAAGAAGCTCGCCGAGGCCAAGAAGAAGCAGGTGGTCATCGACGTTAAAGAAATCAAGTTCCGCCCAAATATCGAGAAACACGATATGGAAGTGAAGCTCAGCCATATCGAAAAGTTCCTGGATAAGGGCGATAAGGTAAAACTCCTTATGCAATTCCGTGGACGTGAGATGGCCCATAAAGAGATCGGTCTCGGGAAATTCGACGAGATTATGAAGGCCGTGATCGAGAAGGGTGCTGTGGTGGAATCACCGGCCAAGATGATGGGAAACCGTTGTATTGCCATGGTTGCCCCCGGAAAATCCCAGAAGAAATAATTTTCTCAGAGGGAAACCCACGGGTTTCCCTCAAATCCTCCCCAAAAACCGCTTTATTTCGTATTTCTCCCGTGTTAACTTCATGCACTCATTAAAATATGTATTTTCTGATTTAGGAGCACTCATATGGCAAAGATGAAGACAAAACGTGCGGCTGCCAAGCGTTTTAAAGTAACTGCGACTGGCAAGATTAAGTACAAGAAGGCACACCTTCGTCACTTACTCGTGAACAAGTCTAAGCGTGGTAAGAAAGATAAGGGCACACCAGGATATGTAAATCCAGGTGACTACCATAATGCAGCTATGTGCATTCCTTACTTGGTGTAGTTCGAAACAAATTTTTTAAATAAGTGCACCCTCGGTGCACTTAAACTTTGAGAGTAGTGAAACTGGGTTAAGAGGAACGTTTAAAAAAACGTCCCCCCCACGGAACGAAGAAGGAGGCCATCATGGCACGAGTCAAACGCGGGTTTAAAGCTCGCCAACGCAGAAACAAAGTTCTTAAACTGGCGAAGGGTTTTCACTTCGACCGTCGTACGAAGTACAAGCATGCTTCTGAGACAGTTCGTCGCGCTCTTCATTACGCTTTCATCGGCCGTCGCCTCTTAAAGCGTGACGTTCGTAAGCTTTGGATCGTTCGAATTAATGCTGGCGCTCGTATGTGCGGCACTTCATATTCTCAGCTCATCTCTGGACTGAAGAAAAAGAACATCACTATCAACAGAAAGATGCTCTCTGATCTCGCTGTTCATGACTTCAACGCTTTCAAAGCAGTTTACGAAGCGACTAAGTAATCTTCCAAAAAAGATACAATGAGAAGCCCCTCGGAAGAGGGGCTTTTTTTTTGTCCTGATTCTGAGATGATGAACTCATGAAAAAAATTATCATCGTCGTGTTTGCCGTTCTTCTTCTCGTTGTTGGTTACAATATGTGGGGCGGGAATGCTCCCGATGAAACAGCGGTGGAAGTTGGAGCAAAAGAGGATCAGGGCATCGGAAGCGGTCTCTCAAAATCGTTTCAGGGCATTCTACCGGGTGACATTGATGGGGGAGAAAGACCTGGCAAACTGGAGGCCAGTGATCATGTCGTTGTGATTCATTCAAAACCCACGACCATGGATGTAGAAGACGTGATCGATCGGATCGCGGCCCAGAAAGATCTGAAGGACAATGAGGCCATTGATTTCGCCCGCTGGACGCTATTTAGTGAGAACGCGAAATATTCACCGGAAGAAAAAGAGAGAATTCTTGAGCGCTCCGTGGAGATTCTTTCTCCGGCGGAAGCCGGGATGCTCACCCGTGATGTCCTCCTGATAGGCAAAGTCCCGGATCTGGTTGACGAGGCCATGAATTATCAGTCGCAAAATTTAAAGCGGGAAGACTTTGAGATTCTCATCCGGGAAGTCCTGAAGACAAGAGTGGAGCCTGAGATCCGGAGTGCTGTTATCGAATCTGCCGCGACTAAGAATATCTACGTGAAATAAAAAAGGGCCCGCAGGCCCTTTTTTGTTTAAGGAACGATGGGTTTTACCGGTGGATCGATGAGTCTTTCTGACTCGGGTACAGTGAAGCTGAAGCCAGGATTTTCTTTCAGCATTTTCCCCATACCCAGGTGACCGGCGGAACAGTTTTTAAATCCGTCCATACATCCGTCATGCCACATATCCATCACTGAATCATCCCAGGCGCCGAACCAGTCGGCGTGGAAGGATGTTCCTCCCGGGAGAGCGGCCGATTTTGAATCGTGTGGTGACACGTGGTCAGATGAGAGTCTCCATTTCGAGTATTCCGCATATCCGGTGTGTGACCATACAACCAGCATGGTGAACGCTGGAATCACAACCGGGTGAGTGGCAGGACATTGAGCTTCGCCGTACTGGTTCCAGATACCCGCGGCCATGTGAGAACGGTGGTCAGGAGAATCGAGATTCTTGCCATCCCAGCATGCCTGCGAGTGAATCTCGGCCATGATGTTCCCGTCAGTACCGCAGGTCACTTCGCCGATGGTGCTGAATTTTCCGGAGACATTTGAGCACTTCCATCCGCCGAACTTTTTATCGGGATATCTGTGGTCATAACCGAAGATCATCTTGAGACCGCGAGGAATGCGGTTCGTTCCCGGCTGGTTCTTGTAATAAATAGTCACGTGATCAGGAACGACAACTTTTCCATTTTCATTCATGAGGGCCGGCATCCAGTAAGCTGAACGGTTGAGAGGTCCACCGTCACAGGACCCGTCACCTGTCTGGCGAAGAGATTCGTAAGTTGAATTACCATTCGCGAGCCTGTTTCCGAAGAACATGTGAAGATGCGACTTTCCAGGCTGGCCTGGGAAAACAATCGGATCATCATACTGAAGGTGAGACGCCTTACAACGGAAGCGGAAAGCGGATTGATCTTTCCAGTGATTCGTTCCCACAAACCCGGCACTCTGGAGATGGTTCGTGAGAAGTGCTGGATCCGAGAGGATTCTTGGTTTCTGTTCATCATAAGCAGCAGTTATTCGCACGGGAGCTTTATCCGTTGTCACGTTCCCCAGTGAGTCGGTCACACGAAGGTAAACGTAATTCACACCCAATGGGAGAGTGAGAGATTTTGTCATGACGTCAGGAGTGTTTCCCGAGGCCAGAACTTGTCCGCGGACCAGCCACTCGTATTTAACTATGGGATTCTTAGAATTGGCCGAGCCCACCATTCTGACTGTTTCAAAACCATTTCCGTCACGATCAACAATGATTCTCGCACCTCCGGCAGATGATGCCAGAACTCCCGGGATGACACCGCCTCCGGCATAAGGAGTGTCATTGAGTCCAGGTACAACTTCAACGATGGCAGAATCCACAGCTTTCAATCCGGCCGAGTCGGTGACTTCGAGTTCAAGAAGGTTATTCCCTTTGATGAAGTGAATCTTCTGCGCCGGGAGAATGACCGATGATTTAATCTTTTCAACCGCCACACCATTTACTTTCCAGGCGTAAGAAACGATCGGATAACTTCCCCCGATCGCTGAGCCGTTCACCAGAAGGGTTTCCACACCGGTTGATTCGCCTGTTTCTTTGACAGCATCGTTATTGATCACTCTGATGTCGACACCGGCATTTACTTTCGGACCTGTTCCCGATGGTGGAGGAGCGACGACACCGGCGGACACATTGATGATCATGGTATCTGAGCCCTTGAGGCCCGCGGCATCGGTTGCTTCCATGGTGATGGTATGTGATCCAACCGGGACGTCGATCGAAGCTGTAAGTGAAGTCGCAACCTGGACACCATTTCTGAGAACACGATACGAAGAGATATTGTTCTGGGCATCTGAAGCTGAACCGGCGAGCGTGATTCTTTCAAATCCAGTATTGTCTGAATCTGTGCGGGAAATATCAGCACCTGCATTGACGACCGGAGCTGTGTTTGTAGAGATAACCGGCGCTTTCACCGTCACCATGACTGAGTCGCTGTGATAGAGGCCCTTCGAGTCAGTCGCCTTCATGAGAAATGTGTGAGAGCCGACAGCAAGAGTCTGCTGCAAACGGAAAACAGAAACATCAGAACCGGCCATGACGAAGACGCCATTTTTATAGAGCTGGTAAGTGACGATGTTATTTTCTCTGTCTGAAGCAGAACCTTCAAGAGTCACGAGCTGAACGCCGTTTTTATCTGAGTCTTCCACCATTATATCTGCGCCCGCATTGACGACGGGGGCGGTGTTTACTTTCAATCTGGGTTTTTTCACCCGGTAGACGGGACCGGCAAATGAAGCAGTCACGAGGAGAGATAAAAAGAGGGAAAAGAAAATCTGAGTTTTCATGGGATCTCGCTGATTGAGTTAAGCCATTCTACGATCGGCAAGGGAAAGCGGTTAATTTAGAGTTAAGTCTCAGTAATTACATGAGAATTAAGCCTCGGAATATGGGCAGAATCCTTGAGGTCTGCTGGTTTAGGGCCACCGCCCTTAATCCCTAACCCCCCAAAAAATCGTGAATTGGCAGTTTTTTTATGTTGCTCAAAATGCTTTTCCTGCTAACCTATTAATAATTAGTAAATTTTTCCGATAAGCTTTTGAAACTTCATGGGAGATTTCAAATGAGCATGACTAAGGCAGATATTGTTGAGCGGATCTACAAGGAAGCTGGTTTCTCTAAGAAGGAAGCAGCTGAATTAGTTGATCTCGTTTTCAAAGTGATCAAAGACACTTTGGCCAAAGGTGAGAAAGTGAAAATTTCCGGATTCGGAAATTTCTCTATCCGCGACAAGGCCACTCGTGTGGGTCGTAACCCTCAGACAGGAACTGCCATGAACATCAGTGCTCGTCGGGTACTGACTTTCAAGCCTTCACAAATTCTCAAAGAAGACATCACAGATCGTTATTCTCACCGTCTCGATGAGAGCGGGAATGAAAACACTGCTCTTCCGGTCAAGGAAGCTAAGCCACGTGCACTTTCTTCATTCCTGAACAATATCGATGACACCGTCTACGATGATGGCGATGACGATGGTGACGACGAATAGTCGTCCCTGTTATCCTATCTCCATGATCCCGAATAAATCCAATTTCAAATTTCAAGAGCTCACTCCCATCACGGGAGTGAAGCCCTATGTCCTTCGCTTCTGGGAAACTGAGTTTCCGGAAATTGCTCCCGTCATGGGGGATTCCGGGCAGAAGCTTTACGCGCGAAAAGATGTGGAGATTATTCTTCGGATCAAGAAGCTTCTCTTCGAAGAAAAGCTCTCCATTCCGGAAGCAAAGATTCAGCTCCAGAATGAAGAGAGTGTGAGCGCAGAACCCGCTCCGGCACGCACAAGTGTCGCGACTCTTATTCACGAAGCGCTCGATCTCATCCAGGACATAAAGTTCAGAAGAAAGTGGTAGGCGGAATTTAGAAATGTAGGGTGCCGTCAGAAACCAGAAATATCACACCATTTTCGGTGATCATTCAATAAATGTCCTGAGCAAATCCATCATGTCAGTTCCGAGGTTCTTCGCGAGAATACTCTTTTTATTAATAAGCGTATTTCTATTTTCCGCGAAGTAAGTACTCAGCATGAGTTCGAGATGCTGAAGCTTATTTGCCTTGAGAATTCCCTGAAGTCGCATGTATGAGCGCAGGAAACTCTGAACGGCTTCATCTCTATTGAGGAGAAAGGGATTAATCTCTTTTTCATGGGAAGAAATTGTTTCCACCGTAAGTTCGTTCAGGTCGTCGAGAAGCTGGAAAGTGACACCAATTTCCAGCCCCAGCCGGAAATAGTTTCTGGAGAATTTGTTCTGGGAAATGAGGGCCGCACCCGAGACGGCGGCCTGGATCAGGCGCGCGGTTTTCAATTCATGAATCCGCACAACTTCAGGAGTGGACACTTTTCCCAGGCTCCCGAGATCGAGAAATTGTCCCAGTATGAGACCCTTCCCACCCGTGCACCAGCTCATGAGGCGATGAAGTTCACGGATCGTGGGAGAAGAAATTTTCATGAGCTCCGCAAACGAGGCAATAAGAAGAGCGTCCCCCGCGAGAATAGCTTTCCATTCGCCGTATTTAACATGAGTCGATGGTTTTCCGCGCCTCATAGAATCGTTATCCATGGCAGGCAGATCATCATGTACCAGTGTATAGGCGTGATGAAGCTCTAATGCTGAAGCGAGATGAAGATGATCCTGAGAAAGTTTCCCCGTCAGGTCGAGTGCGAGTGCTTCCACCAAGCGAGGCCTGAAAAGTTTTCCGGCCGGAAGGACAGCATAATGAAGAATTTCTCTGAGTTCGGGATGAATGACAGCTGAGTTGATGGCCTTTTCTATCGCAGGAACTAACATATCAGCGCGGCTGGAGCGCAGGAGCTCCGAGAGTACCACCAAGAGTCACCTGGTAGAAACCGTCTTTCACGGTGTAAGTGTCATTTACCAGGAATGATACCGGGAAGTTCTCTTTGAACTGATCAGAGAAGGCGAGTTCGCCGTCGAGATTCATCGGAGACATTTCGATTGGCCCCCGGATGCCGATAGTTCCCTTAAGATTCATGCGCACAGGAGAATCCGGATCTCCGAGAACCAGGCTATTTACCCGGAGCTGAGGGAAACTTTCAGAACTTGTTTCGAGATAAAACTTACGAACCGACAGATTCGGAAGGTTGAAATTCTGCATGAGTGTTTGGGCCGGGATTTTGAAATCTTCCGACTTTGCCTTGATATCCAGGGTCTTCAGTTTCTGGTCCATGTCCATCTGAACGAGAAGATCTACCACGACAGATCCGCCGAGCTTGAAGTTGCCCATGAGTCCTTCAAGACGGGACAGCACGAGCCTCTGATCAATCATGCGGATGGTATGTCCGCCAAAGCCCAGAACATAGTAAAGCTCAAGTGGCTGGCGATTGTATTGGGTATCAAGTTTGAACGGAATGCCGAAGGGAGAAAAGCTGATGAGACGGAAACTCAGGTTCACGTAATCGAGCCGGATGGCAGGGCCTTGCTTCCCGAAACAGCTGGCCGGAAGAATGACATCTTCAACGACGATCTTCGGAAGAAGAAATTCAAAATGAATATCGTTGTAATCGAAGGCACAGGCGCCAGCAGTCGCTTTCTTTACCTGATTCTTGATTTTCTGACCGAACGGGAAGTAGGAGAGGAAAGATGCGACGACGATGAAAAAAAGAAGAACGCCGAAGAGAAAAGGCTGAATCCGGCTCTTGTAATTGACCTCATCAAGCGAATGGATTTCGGATGCGACGGCCATTATTGCTCAACCTCTTCCGGCTGGATCATCGAAAGATGAATCACCCGGAAATTACCAAAAAGAAGTCCTGTATCAGCATTGCGATTAATGGTGACTTCACTGATGCGCATTTTCTCTCTCGAAATTATCCCGGAGAAAAGATTCACCAGTTCATCCGTGGAGACATTGGTGAAATTGAGAACGGCTTCTGTCTGGAAGATTTTCTCTGAGATGTTTGTCGTGATAAATTCACCGCGACTGAGCTTGTTAGTATCCATACCGCCGGAAACAGCGTTTGAAATTCTACTGGTAAGCATTCCCTCGCTGTCGATCGGATTCTGCGAAATGATCTCCGGGCTGATGGCCGTTACACCCTGACTTTCACCGATGATCTGCTGCGCTTTATTCATGATCGTCATGCGGATCTCAAAGTCTTCACGGATCGTCTTATTCTGCCACCAGAGAAATGTGAGGATGACAAAAGGGATGAGGAACATCACGAGGATGATCGCGCCTTTGAAAACTCTTTGCTGTTCTTCTTCAAGATTATTGTAAACGTCGGTAACAGCAGTGTAATTCGGAGTCGTCTTAAACTTGTCGATCTGGTCAAAGATCGCCCGATCCATTCTCTTGAAGTAAGGAATTTTAGAGTTGATGTCTTCCATCTCAATTTCCTTGTGCAGTCAGGGAGAGTTTTTTACTTCCCTCATCGAGCTGTGTTTTCACGTCAGAAAGTCTGCCGGATTCAAGAGCGGCCTGAAGCGCCTGGAGATCTTTTATTTCATCCGCTTCAAACTGGGCGGTCACGGTATTGTTAGCATCGTTCACGAACTGGGTCATGGCCACATTGGGCGAGTTCGTCATGAGCTCAGTGATCGTGATGAGAGGAGTGAGGGCCTTGATTTCAACTGCTGACTGAAGGGTTGAGATTTCCTGTTTCACCGATCTGGCGCGCTTGTTAAGGCTGTCGAGAATCGGACGAGGATTGATCGTGAGCTGGCGACGAAGACGCGGCGGAATTGCGAGCTCGTCGTTTTTCATCGTCGTCGTGAGCTTGGCATTAAGTGCTACGATATCTTTCTGGATGAAAAATCTTTCCACCAGGAATGAGAGAGCAAAGAGCACAGTTACCGCAGCAACCCGCACTCCGATGAAGGCCATGGAATGAAGGGGAATCTCGGTCAGCGAAGTCTGGGCAAATCTTCCTGTCAGTAGGTTGATAAACCGGTTCTTCCGCTTGAATCCCTGGGCCATCATGTTGACCAGGGCAAATTTTGATTTGTTTTTCGGATTCAGATCCACTTTTTCAGATTCAATTTTGTCGAAGCTTTCAAGCAGAGTTACTTTCGTGTCCCACTTCTCAGTGAGGTAGTTGGCGATGTTCTTCACATTGGAAGTGCCGCCGCAGATGAAAACGTGATTGATCGAAAGATTGAAATTCACCTTGAAACCGATTCTCCATCTGGAAAAATCAGAGACGAGTGGCTGGAACACCTTGTCCATGGAACTTGCGAACTCTCTTTGTGCCTCATCAACTTCAGAGTACTGATTAGCAGTCAGGAAGAAAGCGTTCTGGTGTTTATAGATTATGGCTTCAGTCGGATCGATCTTATAGGTATCGGCGATCATCTCGTTGATGTCAGCGCCTCCGACGTAACTTACGTGAGTCGCAAGGAGGCGGGAGTTAAAGAAGAAATAAGCACGGGTGGTTTTGTGGCCGACGTTCACGACGCAGAAGGGTCCTGAGATCGCATTCTGGTTGAAGTAGTTCTCCATCGTAGAAGCTTCTGAGGTGAGGATCGTCGGAAGAATATCTTTTTCTCTGAGAGATGCGTAATAAGGCTCGAAGTCACTTTCGCGAATGAGCTCCACCAGAGCACTATGGGAGTTTTTTTGTCCTTCCAGCCTGTAAGCGTAATGAATTTCAGAGAGCGCGTACGGAATATCTTCTTCCAGCTGGAAGGGGAGCATGAGATCGGCTTTCTTTTTATTTTTTACCGGAAGCTCGAGAAATCTCGTCGTCATCATTTCGCTGTCGGCCTGGAAGATGACCCGTGAATCCGGTCGCGCGGTATTGCTGATGATGTCCTGAACGATATTGAACTGAGCATCACGCAGAGGCATCGTCGGATGATCTTCCAGATAATCCGAGATGATCACTTCACTCATGTCGACATGAGAGATTTTCCTGCGATCGATGAAAGAGGAAACATACTTGATACTATAAGAACCAATATCTATCGCCAGAATATGCATAATGTTATTTTAGCGTGAGAACTTCTTGTAATACCAGAAAAAGACTCAGTTAACCTGTATTTCGATGATCCGCGGCTCGACGACA